>JAEOSY010000359.1 GCA_016840125.1 Candidatus Helarchaeota archaeon
GGGTTGGTTGAATGGGTTAGGACTTCTGCACCATCCGTTAAACCATCACCATCCGTATCAGCAACAAGCGGATTTATCCCGTTACTTAATTCAAAGCTATCGTTCAAATTGTCGTAATCTGTGTCTGGGAGATTAGGGTTGGTATTGTTTCCAAGTTCAGCAGCATCCGATAAACCATCATCATCAGTATCGACCTTATTTGGATTCGTTGAAGCAGTCAGGATTTCGAACCCATCGAGAAGCCCGTCGTCATCGGAATCCGAATCAATTGGATTGGTAGAATAGGAGCTTAGTTCGGCACCATCCAATAACCCATCGGCGTCTGTATCGTTAAGGATCGGGTTGGTTGAATGGGTTAGGACTTCTGCACCATCCGTTAAACCATCACCATCCGTATCAGCAACAAGCGGATTTATCCCGTTACTTAGTTCAAAGCCATCGTTCAAATTATCGTAGTCCGTGTCAGGGAGATTCGGGTTGGTATTGTTTCCAAGTTCAGCAGCATCGGGTAAACCATCATCATCAGTATCGGCCTTATTTGGATTGGTTGAAGAAGTCAAGATTTCGAACCCATCGAGGAGTCCATCGTCATCAGAATCAGTATCGGTTGCATCGGTGGAGTAGGTGTAAATTTCAGGGTAATCGTTTAGACCATCCCCATCAGAGTCGGGGAGATTTGGATTGGTTCCGTACGTTAATTCGAGGTTGTCATTCAAGTTGTCATTGTCAGTATCGACATGATTTGGATTGGTATTTATACCCAGCTCGTATGAATCGGATAGACTATCTCCGTCAGTATCAGATGATGTCGGATCTGTTGAATAGATATCCACTTCGTCACCATCGGTTAGATCATCCCCATCAGTATCATCATTATTAGCGTCGGTAGGATAGGTAAAAATTTCTTCATGATCGGTCAAACCATCATTATCGGTGTCAGCCACTTGAGGATTGGTCCCATAGGAGAATTCATCCTCGCTCAGGATCCCATCTGCATCTAGGTCGTTGATACAATCAATATAATTACCAACCCAGGTGTCTGCACCACCAGTGTCGGAATAAGTCCCGTCTACGTTATTGCAGAGTAGATTATAGAAGTAATCATTAT
This sequence comes from Candidatus Helarchaeota archaeon, assembly GCA_016840125.1. The sequence continues at coordinate 1,109 of JAEOSY010000359.1, forward strand.
TCATCCCAGAAGATAGAATCCCATAATCAGCATTGAAGATGAAAGTATTATAGGAAATGGTGTTATCATTCCAGCTCACCAAGATACCAGAATACCCATTCACATTGGCGATATTGTAGAATAAATTACAATCAGCAGAACCATCTAGGTAGAGACCATGGTGTTGATTATAACTGGCTACATTTCCTGTAAGGTTGTTGTTGGAGGAGCCTGCTAGATAGAAGCCTTGCCCAAACCAGTTTGAATTAGCGTGATTTCGGGTGAGAACATTGTAGCTAGATAATCTTAAATTAACTCCGACCCGGTTATTATCAGCGTTGTTGCTTATCAGAGTATTATAATGCGAGTAGGTTAAATTTATTCCTGTGTACTCATTTCCATTCGCAATATTTTTCGTCAGCGAGGAGTAGCTGGAGGAAAGGAGGTAAATTCCATCTTCGTCATTGTCATCTACGGTGTTTTGAGTAAGGCTATTGTATTCAGAAATATACAAATAAACGCCGTAGAACTGATTTTGAGATGCATTGTTTTGTGTAAGGCGGGTATAGTTTGATTTAATCAAGTAGAATCCATCGGTATTGTTAACAGCATTGTTTTCGGAGAGAGAATTGTTATTTGAATTTCCTAGAACAAACCCTCTTCCAGAAGTGGATGCGGAACCCGTATTACTCTCAGCAGTATTACCAATTAAAGTGTTATTCATCGAACTCCCTAAGAAAAATCCCATCCCTGAAAGGGTAGCGCTCTGCCCATAATTGAAGTTTGCAATATTTTCGCTCAGCACGTTTTTATCGGATTGATAGAGAAAAAATCCGTTTCCCGAGTTAACACCCGTTCCGCCTGTATTGTAGGATGCAATATTCTTAGATAACAGGTTCTGATCTGCATTATTCAGCCAGATACCTCTACCACAAGTGTCGTAACTACCGCCTATATTATTATTTGCTATATTCTCTATCAAGGTGTTATTAGCTGAGTAACTTAGATAAATTCCAATACCAGTTTGTGAGGCACTTCCCTGATTTCCATTGCAGATATTGTTAATGAGAGTGTTATTGTTGGTCTGATAGAGATTGATTCCATAGTAGGTGTTGTATGAGGCGTTATTGTTACTGATTTGATTGTGATCAGAGGAACTAGCAATGTAAATGCCTCGGAGGTTATCAAAAACAGTATTGTTCTGTATGAGGTTGTAAGTTGAAGACGACTCCAGATAGATCCCGTAATTTGTATTTTCGTAGGCAGTGTTATTGAAGAGGGTGTTTTCGCTCGACTGGTTAATAACGATTCCTTGTGAATTGAAGTGGAGAATACAATTTGTAATCAAGTTTTCATTCGAATTCACAAGATATATCCCGTAGTTGGAGTTCCATTCGACAATCACATCAGTGATCTGTCCATTCGACACGTTTTCAAGGCGAATCCCATGGTAGGTAGGTGGCGCATATCTCACGAGGCAATTCCGTAGGATGAAGTAAGCATCTGTATCCGCAATACTTACGCCGTGGGCTCCGCTCTCAGTCGCATTTATCCCATACCATTCGAGCACATAGGGATTCCCAGCAGAACCATCACCCTGGCTTTTAAAGATTTCAAAATCAGCTTTCTTTTCTATTTTGAGTTCGTTAATAGTATTTATGATCGAGTTCCCTGTGCAATCGAGTTCTTCGTAGATAGGAATTGGATTACCCATGACGATATTCCAAGTCAGGTTATTGTTGTGAGCACTGCTCAGATAAATACCACCAACATCGTTACCACTTATACGGTTGTATGAAACAGTACTTGTATTGGCACTGTGAGAGAGACCATAATTATCATTGAAAGCAATAGTATTGGTGGAAATCGTACTGCTGTTGATTAGGTAGTAAGAGAGCCCAACGTCGCGATTATAGATTATGAGATTATCAGTTATGGTGTAGTTTTGGCTGGGTACTCCACCACCCATGTCGCCGCTTATTTGGATGCCCGTATCTCGGTTACGGCTTGCCGTATTGCGGGTAATTGTGACATTGGGAGAAATATCGAGCCTAATTCCATGACCAGCTCCATCGCGTCCATTAAAAGTAACGGTATTATTGGCGAGGAGATTGTCCCAGCTTCGAACTAGTGATATCCCTTGGTCGTCATTATAGGAGCAGGTATTGTTTATTATTTGAGAATTATGTACGTATCCACCCAATTGGAGCCCATCGTCATTATAGCTGATATTGTTCTGTAGGATCGTCAGATAATAGCAACTTGTGAGATACATTCCATACCAGTCATTGTTGGTGACAAGGTTATTGCTAACGATAGAATTATCACTGGTTGCTACTTGAAATCCCATCCCCGTGTTATAACTGACATTGTTGAAGCTTACTATACTATTGGGACTGCTTGATACAACTATTCCACTGTAACTTTGCATCACGTTATTGTACGACAGCGTATTCCCAGGGGAATTGAGCATTCTAATCCCGTACCTATTCTTAATTAGAGTGCAATTAAAAATCAGTCCATTATTAACATTGTCGAGATAGATCCCGGCTTCAGGCGAATCCGCACCGATAAGCGTACAATGCTGAATGACAAAGTAGGCATCGGTATCCGAGATGTAAATCCCGTCAACACCCATGCCCGTGACGTTGATCACATAATTTTCAAGGATATAGGGGGTCTCCGCAGAGCCATCGCCTTGGCTCTTGTAGATTTCGAACGCGCTATTGTTTGTGATAACGATCGGAGAATCTTTTAACGAGATCGACACGTGATTATCAGCAGTTTCTATTGACTGGTTGATTTGGTTGAAATTCAAGACTGTTACTGTAAATAACAAGAAGAGTAAACCTATTGAACAGTATTTTCTGTTTTTTTGCAATATTATCATCTTAATTTAGTAAATTTCTAGAGTAACAGAACAAGTGAAAAGACATTAAAAAGAGTTTAGTATCTTTTTTAGAAATTAAATACATTTCTTTTGAAAGTCCAAGGAGTGACTTTTTATATTTTTTTAAATAGGTATACATGTGAAATCAATCAAAGAATTACTCGCAGAAATTGACGCGAAATATAACAAAGATCCGTTAGGTTGGAAATTTTCAGTTGGAGGGCGGGATCCCCACGGACATGGAAATATTTTCATATCAAATAAAGCAAGTATCTGGCAATTGAAGATTGACAGTTTATTTAAACCAAATCCCTACGGTGTAGGAACAAAACTCGGGAATATTGAAGATTTTCCGGGATTAAGAACCCCTATTGGACCCTCATTTGGGTTTCGCCCCTTGCTACCATCGCATTTAGATAAACTTAAACGGAACTTTGAGCAAGAAAAGCCTATTAATCAAGTGGTTGATGAAATTTTGAATACCAGACCAGTTTCAATCAATCAAATGACGAAATCCAATTATTTAATGGGCCCAATTATGCATTCAAGCCATCAAGGTTATGTCTCTGACAGGCAGAAAGAACTAGACAAAAAAATGCGGAAAAACCTGGATGATCTGCTCCTTTCCAAGGGGATAGGGTATAATTATGGTTAATTTGATCATCGATATCTCTTGATCCAATCCTAAGCTTAGAAGTTATTTAGAGGGATATTCCGGATCCCCGTGCTCCTTCCGGATTAGGGGACAGTCATGGTTGTAGATGACATGCTGCCAAAAAGCAAAAGAGCGCTCGCCCATCGGTTTCATGACTAATTTCACCCGGTATTTACAATGGGGACAAAAGAAGGTCAATTCTTCATGATTTTCGGGTGCCTTGAATGCGATGACATCTGTTCCCAGTTCGGGACAATACGCCCGTAGCATAATTTTCACTTAGCTGATGATTTTTTCTTCCTAGCTCGTGTCCGTTTCTGAAGCATCTCGAGCTGAAAGCCACACGATTCTTCCGTATCCAAATAAGCAAAGGAAGATCCAGCGAATTTCCCATTTTCACTTATTTGAATGCCGAGATCCTTAAATTTCTTGATTTCCTCTTGAATATTCTCTACATCAAAGCAGACATGGTGAATGCCTTGCCCAACTTTTGCCTTAAACGTATCATAAAACGAGTCCCCTTCAATCACTTGCATCAATTCTAAAACAGTATTTTCCATTTTAAAGAACGCAACACGCAGGGTATAGGGCTCTTTTGGATTCCCGTCTAAATCCTCTGTTACCTTCCACTCTATAGTGGGAACATGGTCAACGCCCATAATTTTCTTCAAGTTTTCGGCAGATTTGTCAACATCCTCCACGATAACGGCAATATGTTCGATTCGTTTGAAATTCATTCACGGTACCCCGTTCTCATTTAATTTCTTTTTAATAAAAGGTAAAAGTAGAGTGATTTCCCTTATTTTTTTACTTTGCGTTTTTTCTTTATTCTGGATTTTTTCACAGACCCCACGTTTCCAGCCTTACCGCCCCCAGCACGATAAGCCGCGACCACATTGTTCCTACCTGTAGGCGGTATAGCGCCATGAATGCCGTCCCCGAATTGAATGGAAGACCTGCCTGCCTCATCTATTCGAACGACATATGCCTTATCCATAGGGCGACATTGTTTCAATGAATCTACTTGCTCCCAGAGAACATTGTCTACATAAACTTCTAAAGCAACGGTAGTGGGGACATTATCAAGTGTAAATGATTGAGAGGGTTTTTTATTATTGCCACTTCCCAAAATTTTCTTGGTTTTAATTGGTTTCAATCGTGAATCACTCATCTTTATCAACATTGAATAGGGTTGATTTGGTATTTAAAGTATCATTTTTAACTCGGTGAAAAAGATTTATGTATTGCATACTATTAGAAAACACGTAAACATAAGAAATTAGGTTACGCAAATGGACGAGTACGACAAGGAGCCCACAGAAGAAAGACGGAATCCACGCTGGCTGAAGGTTTCAAGGCTCTTGGTGCAGTTTTTCTTTTTTATTTTCCTTGGTAACCTTGCCTGGCTTGGAATCACCTTCTTTGGAGAGGGTTTTAGCAATGGGTTCCCCGTGCCAGTCATGCAGAGCCAAGCAACTCCATATGGTGTTATTGCAGGGGCATATGATGTATTTATGACTTCATTTGCCCAAGGAATCTTTCCATTCTTAGCGTTAGGAGTTTTCCTCATAATTGGAATTATGATGGGGCGTGCGACTTGTGGCTGGATGTGTCCTTTTGGGTTCGTGCTGGACCTGTGCTATCATGTACCAGCCAGAAAGCGGGTACCAGGGTATCAGATCAATAAACAGCTCTCCAAAGTTAAGTTTGGAGTTTTAGTTTTAACATTTTTTATCGCAATTACTGTGGGAATAGTCAGATTAGGGGGAGGAACGCCATTACCTATTGATCCCTTTACTGATAATGCGTTTGGACCAATTGATCCTGCGGGAACCCTGCAGGGCTTAATTCCACAATTAATAATCTCTCCAGAATTGTGGCCCTCACTCGAACAGGGTATATGGGCTATATTTAGTGTGGAGTACGCATGGTTCTGGTTTAGAGTAATTTTCATGCTGATAATTTTAATCTTATCTGTGTACATAGGACGTTCCTGGTGCCGTTGGTTCTGTCCTTTGGGTGCGGCACTTGGCATGTTGAACCCCTATGCCATTATTGGAGTGCAACGGAATTTATCGACATGCTTAGGGAAGAAATGTCGGGAATGCGAACTCGCCTGTCCGATGGGAGTTTCGCTTCTACGGGAGCCTTGGGAAAAGATTACCGATTCTAATTGCATAATGTGCATGAAATGTTATGAGGTGTGTGACGAGGGGGCAATTACGTTGAAGCTTTTTAAGTTTTCGCAATCGTCATAAGAATTTAGGATTGAAATAAGATGGTGCGACGCATTGACTACCATATTCATACCAAACTTTGCAATCACGCCACAGGTGAGATGGCGGAGTTTGTTGAAACAGCTATATCAAAAAAGATAGATGAGATTGGATTTGCAGATCATCTCCCAATGGTATTCTTACCTTCAAATCTGCCCCTTGATGATTATTGCATGAAACTCGAGCAGCTTCCCTTCTACGTTACATCTGTGAAAGAATTACAGGAGAAATATCCAGACATCGTAATCAAGCTTGGCATTGAAGCAGATTATTATGATGGGAAAGAGCAGGAAATCAAAGAATTACTGAAACGAGCAGATTTCGATTATGTTTATGGTTCAGTTCACGCGATCGGGGAGCCTGCATGGATTATTGATGATGAGCGGTTTAGACATAAATACCAAGAATATGATGTGTTTGAATTATATCAGTTCTATTTCAAAAATATAACACAGGCAATCCAAACTGGTCTCTACGATATCATGGCACACCTGGATTTACCAAAAAAATTTGGAGATAGGCCAGAGCAATCCATAACACCAATGATAGACGAGGTTATTGACGCACTCGTAAAACATAGGGTGAGCATTGAGGTAAATACAGCGGGTTTTCGGTATCCAGCGGGGGAACAATATCCTAGTGAAGAGATCTTGCGTGCTTGTTTTGAGAATGATATCCAAGTTACGTTTGGTTCGGACAGTCATAGGCCAGAAGAAGTTGGTTGGGAGTTAGATCGAGCATTAAGCCTTTTACGAGAGATTGGTTATACAGAAATAATTGGGTTTAAAAAAAGAAAGAGAATCTCCTTTGAAATCTAATTATTGAAAAAAGAAGAAGCTAATCAAGCTTCTGCCATTTCATAGGGTAACATGGTCGAGACTAAGTTGTAATTCGTAATGCGACGGTCTATTCTGCGTCTTTTCCGGCGACCCTTAGTTAATGCTTGTCTTGCTTTGCTTGGATCTTCTTTTCGAATAATATTTTTGTCTAGAAGCAATTTTAGAGCGAACCCCACAGTGCGATCAGGCATCATCGTCTCCTGAATTATTCTTTTTCGATTCATAGCACCTTTTAATTTCAATAAAAATAAAATAAATTTCGCAGAAGGAGGTAATTTCATAATCTCTCTTTCGCGATAAAATGGCAAATGATAAACATCAGTTTCAATCATTTTTTCATCACCTTAAGCAATAATTTCATAGTAATAATTTCTTATAATATATATTAACACTGTTATATTTAAACTTTCTGAAATGTGTAAATCATGTGGGCGCGTTTTGTGGGAGTTCAACAGTGTTAATTGAGCTATTTTTTAGTTTATTGATTTCTAGAAAAAAGTCAAATTTCAAAAAGATCTCTATCAAGATCATTGATTCAAGTGAAATTAGTTGAGGATGATGGCAGATAAATTGATGACGATGTCGGAAGCAGTCAAGAAATATGTGAGAGATGGTGATTTAGTTTTTCTTTCAGGATTTGGGAACTGTATCACCTATTCAGCTGCTCATGAATTAATTCGGCAGAAGAAACGGAACCTAAAAGTTACAAAAGCAGCCGGGGGAATATTATTCGACCAATTAATTGGAGCAAACGTGACCAATCATATTATTACCTCACACTGTTGGAATGGAATTGGACCTCAACCTGCTTGGAATTATCGCAGGGCAGCGGAGAAAGGCATTCCAGAACCCTTGGTGTATAATGAACAGTCCTTATTTGGTGTAAATATGTCCTATTTTGCGGGTTATATGAATATACCCTTCATGCCAATCAGGTCACTCGTGGGGACGAGTATTTTTGATACACCAAAAGAACTAGGGAAGAAGGCAGCGGTCATTAAATCACCGTTTTCAGATGAAGAAATATGTGTGGTTCCTGCGATTAAACCCGATGTGGGATTTATTCATGTACAACGCGCGGATCTAGAAGGAAACGCGCAGATGTGGGGAGTGATAGGAGATACAAAATATGGGATCAATGCCTGTAAGAAAATAATAGTTTCGGCGGAAGAGATAGTTGATCGTTTTGTGATAAGCGAATCTCCTGAAAAAACGATGGTGGTAGGATTTCGCGTGGATGCGGTGGTCCATGAACCGTGGGCGGGACATCCTGGAGCGGTGCAAGGGTTTTATTATAATGATCTACAGTATATCTCGGATTATTCGAAAGAAACGGAAGTTATCGAAGCTTGGGAGAAGTGGCTGGATAAGTGGGTTCTTAGCGTTAATAATAGGCAGGAATACTTAAAAGTCCTTGGGGTTGAAAAGTTAGAACGTCTCAGGGCAGAGTCATTAATCAAAGGAGCAGTGAACTACGGATTTTAAGGAGGGTTACTATGGTTGAATATTGTGAAGAATTTACTGGATTCGAAATGATGCTTGTGGCTGCAGCACGGGAAATCAAGAATGGGGAGGTTGTCTTCAATGCATTTCAGTGGCCTTTTTTATCGGTTTATATAGCTTTTAAACTAGGGAGGGATATTTCGATGGTGTTTGAGACCGGAACCTGCCATGATTTCATGCCTGTAGGGAAAATGCCGTTCTCCTTGGTTGATCCCGTGATTCCCCCAACAGCAACGTTCATTGGAGATTCTCTGGATTCACTTGCATTCCTTCAGCGTGGTGATATTGACGTTGCACTTCTGGCAACTAGCATGCTTGATAAATATGGGAATTGCAACACGACCGTTATAGGAACATATAATAAGCCTAAAATCCGTCTACCCGGGGGTGGCGGGGCTACGGAGATTGCAGTACTAGCAAAGAGAATTGTTTGGATGCTAGATGAGCACTCGAAACGCCGGTTGCCTGAAAAACTCACCTATATAACCGATGTTGGTCATCTCAATGGTGGCGATAGCCGTGATAAGGCAGGGTATTCAGGAACTCAAGGGCCAGCCGCAATTATAACCGATTTATGTACAATGCGGTTTGATCCAGAAACTAAGGAAGCCTATTTAGCAGCGTTGCACTCAGGTGTAACAGTTGAGGAAGTAAAACAGAATACAGGGTGGGATCTAAAAGTGTCCGACAAATTGGAGGAAAATTCGCCCCCAACGATGAAGGAGATTGAAATCTGTCGTCAAACCATGAAAGATGCCATTGACCAATTTTACATTCTAAAACCCAAATGGAGAAAATTCGTTAAATAAAAATAAAAAAATAGATAGAGAACGTGTAATACTACATAAAATACTATTTTTTTTACGTCTATAAAAAAATGATTCAAAAAGAAGTGTCCGATTAAAAGGTTCAAGCTATTTAAATGAGATCAGACAGACTAATCGTGTAATTATAAAAAAAAGGTGAATGAAAATGGTAGTTAAAAAAGTTAATTCTTATAAAGTGTATATGTATGCAACAGTAGCGCACAATAAAGACGTAAATGCACGAATAACATGTTATTGCCCTGACAATCATCAGTTTCATATTTATTTCATAAAACCAGGCGTTACTGTTAAACCGAGCGAGACCTCCAGCAATGGAAGACATGGATTTCTATTCATGCCATTCTCCAGCTTCCCGTATTATGTTGATATTCTCCGAAATGAAAAACCCTTGTATGTTCAGATTAATACAGAAAAACCCTCTAATAACATGTTAATAACTGGTTCTGAGGAGGTTGGCGAGGGAGAACTTTAAGGCTTCCATCCAGTTTTTGCTTTTTCAACAGTAATTTAGAAATCAAATGGATTGAAAAATTTATTATAAAACAAGAACATGATCCGCATCCTGTGCCATGTCAAGAAACGTCGCAGCGCCGACAATCCCCTCTACTTCTTCAATCAAATCTTCCTTTTTAATATCCATGAGCTCCATGGTTGTGGAACATGCCCAGAGCCGAACTTTTCCAGTCGCCACCATCGTCTTCAACATTTTTGAAGGATCATCATAGCCTACTTTCTTTAATTTTTTCTTGAACACACCAGTGCCAATATTTCTGAGAATGGGGGGGTATTTTATTTTAGCTTTATCTGCGCCACCTTTGGTGAGCAAGTTCAGCCCATAAAATGTAAAGAAGAGATCAGCTTCAACGTCCATTGCGGCACCTGTCGTGCTTAAGATAATCGACATCATTAATTCTTCAAAATTCCCTTTATGAACAATATAAGCTAACTTCATATCCAATCATCACTCCATTTTTATTTATTATAACACTGTTAATTAAGGTGATTTAACTTTTAAAGCTAACGGTAAAATACAGGGATATTTTGCGGCTTTATACTGAAACATCACATTTGTTAAAATATGGCACTAGATTATTTCTTACGCAATGGAGTTCAAACACAAATAAATTTAATCCAGAGCGTTGCAAAGGCATTGATAAAACCACCTACGACCAATATAATTGAACAGGTGGCGTCCCTGTTTAGTGTTTTAGGTTCGGTTTCTAGGAAACAGGTAATAAATCATTCTAAAGTGGTTCAAAATTTAGAAGTTAGCCCCCCAATTGAAGCGATAAAAGGCGTTGGAATTAAGTTGGGGGTAAAACTGAGATCTGTAGGGATCGCCACACTCAACGATCTAAAAACAATGGATGCAAAGGCGTTTAAAGTACCTGGAATTTCCCAAAACCGAATTCAAAGATGGCAAAATAGCTTATAATTAGATTTTGTCTTAACTAAACCATTTTCCTCCATTAAAATGCCCTTTATTGAATTAATTTAAATTTGATTTGTGTTTAGATTTTTTTAAATTGACAATAGAAAATTGTTTAAGGATGAATCAATATGGTTGAAATTACACCACAATTATATGTAGACCTCACGCTGAAGATGCTCCCGAAGGTAATCTCGAAATTAGCAGAAGCGGTTGGAAAGAATAAAGCCAAATTAGAAAAGGCGACGGATCCGCAAGAAGCAGTCCAAGTTCTTTTTGGGATTATTCTGGAGTTACGTAATGAAGTAGGTGCAGATTTATTACCGGAAGGAATTACCGGATCAGTAATGGAGAGTTACAAGGTAGAGCATGAGGCAGAGATAAAGGAATACATAGAGTCAAACCCCGAAATTAAAGAAAAGATGGACGCAATAGAGAAGGAATTTAAAGAAAATTTTCAACAAATTGCATCCTAATTGCAGTTCTAAATTCTTATATTTCCTTTCAAACAGGTAATAGATAGATGAAAATTGATTCTTTAGCAGAACTTGAAGACTTAATTCAAGACAAATTCCGAGAAAGGGAACCATTAACTTTGGATCCACCCAATTTTAGGCATTCAGCTGTTCTCATCCCCATTTTTTCAGAGGAAGACACGATTAAACTCATTTTAACAAAAAGGACAGAATCGTTAAAGCATCATAGAGGAGAAATATCTTTCCCTGGGGGGCGTCGAGAAAAGATTGATAAGGATCTAATTGAAACAGCGTTACGAGAGACTGAAGAAGAAATTGGAGTTAAGACCACACAAGTTAAAGTAATTGGAAGGCTCGATGATTTATTTACAATTACACGATACATTATTACTCCGTTTATAGGTATTATTCATGGACGAGTTAAGTTGAAATCAAATGATGCAGAAGTTGCAGAGATTTTAAAAGTACCATTGAAGTTATTTTTAACAAAGGATAAATTTGCCGAAAAGTCTTGGGAACGTAACGGTGTGAAATACCCATTATATTATTATTACTGGGAGGATTATGAGATTTGGGGTGCTACTGCGTATATTATAAATCAATTCATCGAACTCAGTTTTGATTTTCAACCATCCCATATCAATTTTAAAAGGGATAATCCAGATTTAATAAAAGATTTTATGAGATAAAGAGGGCTATGCCATCTAATTCAATAAAGATAAAAGTGATTAAGCCTGGCATTTTAGTGCGATCTGAGACGGGGGTCATTCTAGATGCGCGTTCGACGGTTACCTTAATAAAAAGTGAAAAAAGTAATATCCTCATAGACACATCACTAAAGAAGGATAAGGATTCACTAACTGATTCCTTAAACAAGGAAAACTTATCTTTAGAAGATATAAATATCATAATAAATACACACTGCCATCGAGACCATATTGGAAATAACGAGATATTTCCCAATGCTAGGATTGTTACCCATTACTCTTGCCCCATTATAAATACTGACAAAATAAAGGATTTTCCATATAAACTAGAAAGGGGGATTGAGCTAATTGAAACGGTGGGTCATTCCTGGGATAGTTTAACTGTTATCGTTAAAATTGACAAAAATTATGCGATTACAGGTGATGCGATCCCCATTAAAGGAAACTATGACAATTGGATTCCACCTATAGTCCATGTAGATGCTAAGAAAGCCCTCGATTCTATGGAGAAAATTGTGAAAATAGCAGATATTATTATCCCTGGACATGATTCGCCATTTACTATTCAAAAATGAGATTCCATCTCAGTTTTTTTCGGCGATCGCTCCTTGGATGATTTGGAGAAACAATCGATGTGGCAAGAGTTTTCCACTTAGGACATTCTTAAGGAGCTTAAGGGTCATGAATGGCCCTTTTTTTAGATAAAATGATGAAATAATCCTTCTGTTAAGTTTATTGAGTATTTCAGGGGGAACCTGACTGATTTTATAGTTTGAATTCGTCCATGGAATTGCCCAATCTTCCAATTTAGTTGGAGGGGAGAACAAGGCATTATTCACAACATAATCATACAAGAAACTCCCGGGATATGGGACGAAGATCTTTAATAAGAGATTATCAGGCTTTAGATGATTGATAAAATTCTTGGTTTGTATAACGTCCTCGAGTGTTTCTGTAGGGAATCCTATCACAAACGAGGTTGTGCTTTGAATTTTAACATCTCTACATATTTTAATTGATTTGTATGCTTGATCTAGAGTGATTCCTTTTTTAATAAAGCGCAAGATTCTCGGAGAGCCTGATTCAACCCCAAAAAAGATTTGGTCACAGCCAGCTACCTTTAGGTATTTAGCCAATGGGGTTGTAAGTAAATCTACTCGGCAATCAATGGCAAAATTGATGTCCATCTTATCTTTATAAATTCCTTTACAAATTTTTACTGCACGTTTTTTATTGACCACGAAATTATCGTCCTTGAAATTAACACGATCCACTTTAAATTTCTCTTTTAAAAAGGAGAGTTCCTCAATAACGCGCTCCGCGCTTTTAAAGCGCCAAGTTCGTTTATTAAAAATAGTATTATAGCAAAAACCGCATTGGAAAGGACAACCGCGTGACGACTGAATGGCAAAGAGGGTTTGACTACTTCTCTTTAAACCCATTGACGTTGCTTGATACTTTTTCGCATCGAGTAAATCCCAGGCAGGAAACGGTAGTGCATCGAGATCCTTAATAAATGCCCTCGGAGCGTTTTCGATTATTTTAGTGCTTCCATTCGTAACTTTTTTCCACACGAGCCCTTTAATCTCATTTAATTCACGGGTTCGTTCCAGATTGTCGGCTAATTCGACTATTGTCTCTTCCCCTTCACCTACAACACACATATCCACTCGTGGGTCGTTTACTGTTTGAACTGGCAATAGAGAGGCGTGTACTCCACCCCACACTATGGGAACTTCAAGGTACTTCCGAAAAATACCTGAAAGGGTTAAAGCATCACGGATCATTGGCCCTGTAAACGAAGTGAAGCCAATTAACTCGGGATTGAACTTCAAGCACCAATTGATCCCATTATTTTCAACATTATGATCAAAAATTTTAATGGTGTGTCCATTTTCTCTGAGTACTGAAGCTAAACACAATAAAGCCATAGGTGCCTGCGCTTTTACGGATAAACCTTTTTGATATTTGCGGGTGGTAGGATTTACTAATAATATCCGCATTCTATTCTCAGACTCTTTGATATACAAACTTGTGAGCAAATTTTCAGAAAAATCTTAACCCAGCAGTGATTATAATTAAAGAAGATTATCCAACATTAAAAGTTGATGGAGGACGTCATAGTTATTTTCATATGAATCAACTATACTCGTTTCACTGCTACTTTTTTAATATATAAACGGGATGAATTTCTTTGTTTTTTTAGTCCATTCAACATATTGCTCCTTATAGCGCTCATCTAAATATGTGTGGAGCATGGGAATCATGAAGAAGATGAAATTTAAGGTGCAGAAGACAGGTAAGATCGCAGACCACCAATTGAGGGTTAGTATCGCCCAGCCGATGGTCCAGAGCGTGTCGCCAAAATAGTTTATGTGGCGTGCCAGGCTGAATAAACCCGTAGTATATAACTTCCCTTTGTTCTCTGGTTTGTCTTTAAACCTTTTTCGTTGGATCTCAGATCCCGTATTGAGGAAACTTCCAAGGGTAAAAATCGCGATAGCAACATAATCAAAGGCACCGATCGGGGCGGATTGGGCTGCCCCGCATAATGCATATCCAATCTGATAGAAGATGATGGCAAAAAGTATGCCCATCGATTCTTTCCAATCAACTTTGCGTTTCAATAAGTAGAAATTGGTTAGACTAAGCCTAACAAATAATATTATACCAAAAATCAACAGAATTATTCGTCGGGTATAATCGCCAGGTGTGACAGGAATGCCAAACCAACTCCCAATCAAGACAATCCCTCCACCAAAATAGATCCATATCACAATTCCAATGATAATGGCATGAAGTATTGTATTAAAACCGCGAGTTTTCATTGAGGTTTCAGTTTCTCCATGCATTTCCTATATCTCCTTCACTCCTGATCAGACTTAAAACGGTTTTTAGGTCTATCACATACATGCAGACACCGTCCGCAGAACTCAAACCAATCCACCGCCGATTGTTGCTCTCTAATGTAAATGAATTTTTGGAACCGGAGAATGGCTGCCTTAATATATCTTATTAGAAAGCCAAATTGCGAAAGTTCGCCTTTCTTTTTTGGAAATGGAATATCGAGCCCAGCCCCTGATCCCGGAGCTAAGCCCAAAAGGGTAGAAAAACAGCGAAAGTGAAATAATTTCGTATATTCAAATGTTTTTTCTCCAATAACACAGGATAGAAGATCAGATTCATCAAGACAGCTGGTGGGACAAGCCTTAATGCATTTTTTACACCGATCACATAATGGGGGTCCGTTATACATATCGTCCGGTGGTAATGGAGCTTCTGTTATAACGGAGCAAAATCGAACGCGATTTCCATATTCAGGAGTAATAATTAGGCGATTATATCCAAATTCGCCTAGTCCCGCCGCAACGGCCGCATGGCGATGGGAAAACTCGCCTAATTGTTTTTTATGGTCCCAATCCTTGGAATGCCCCGTAGGCACAATAGGAAAACACCGATAGCCTTCCTTTTCTACGAGTTTTGAAATATGATAACAAGCACGCCCTAGTTCTTTATTCAGCAAGGCATATCCATAGTATTGATAGGAGGAGGGGGTTCGTGCCCAATTTTCGACGGACCCCTCTGGAATTTTTGAGCCGATTACAATCACAGAGCGGGCATCAGGTAAATAATCTGTTGCTCGAAATCGTTTGGGGGTATTTTTTAGTCTGGAAAGGTCTGTTGTACCAACTAAATCCATACCCATATCAAACGCTTTGTTTTTTATCTTATCCTTTAATTGCTCCATTTAGAATCATCCTACCCAATTTTGTCTTGTACAAACCTCAACAATCTGGAGTTAAACTGAATCTATTTTCCTTTCTTTTTTATTGTAAATAGACCCTTAAAAAAAAAAAGAGGATTTTGGGACTACATACCTCGAACTACGACTCCTAAAAGCATTACAACCCAAGCAAGAAGGAGTAGACCTGTGCCAATTACGATCATAAGACCCAGATTCCCACCGAAGAAATCAACCAATGCAGGTAATTGCATAAAGCCTGCTCCTACTACTGAAAGAAGAACACCGAAGATTAAAATAAAGAGAGATACAACAACGGTTATCTTTTTTGGCGGCGACCAGCCCATCTTTCATTTCACCTACGAACTTTGTTAATATTTTGAAGTGATTAAAACATCTAATTCAAATCCATAAAAAAGTAAAGGTAGTTTCTGCCATCTTTTATTAGTCAAATAAGGTGCAAAAGTTGTCCCCAAAATCAAATCGAATTGATGTACATCACCATATTGTACCTAAAGAATATGTTTCGGCGCTTGCAAGTGTTGGAATTAAAACGAGTGCGAGAGTACAATTCCCTAAATGGGATATAAATAGTTCGCTCGCGTTTATGGAACGAAAGAACATTGCATCGGCGATACTCTCTGTTTCAGCGCCTGGAATACACTTTGGAGATAATAAGTTCGCGCAAAAACTTGCAAGAGAATGTAACGAGTTCACCGCGGACATTATCCGTAAATATCCTAAGCGTTTCGGTGCTTTTGCAGTTTTACCTATACCCGATATGAATGCTGCATTATCGGAATTAGAGTACGCCTTAGAAACATTAAATTTAGATGGAGTAGGTATGCTTTCAAATTATTTTGGGAAATATCTCGGTGATCCAATATTCAAAGAACTCTTTTTTGAGCTTAATCATCGAGAAGCTGTAGTTTTTGTTCATCCAAATACGCTCCCAGAAGACATGTTACCGAAAACAAAAGTAACACCCGCTATTTTAGAATTCGTCTTTGATACCACAAGAGCAGTTGCAAATTTAATTTACACTCGTAGTTTGAGGCGATATCCTAATATTCGATTTATATTTCCACATGCAGGTGGAACGGTTCCCTATCTTGTTTGGCGAATCTCGATGGGGGAGCGAAAAATAATCCAATCGTTAAAAAACCTTTATTTTGATATCGCACTCTCAGCTACTCCTTTCTCCTTACGGTCCTTACAAGAATTGGCTGATATAACCCATATCCTGTTCGGTAGTGACTTTCCATTTTTCCCTGAACCGCTCTTAGATACTATGCTTGAAGTTTATGAAAAATATGAGGGATTTAGCTCAGAAATCCGAAGTAAAATTAACAATGAAAATGCGCTCAAGCTTTTTCCACGTTTGAATTCCTCCTAAAATAAGAGTACCAAAACGTTATTTGTAATTTCATCCCCTAGTAGAATCTGAGGTTGAATTATGTCATATTTCAAGATAGGTTATCGGAATCTATCCAGACGTAAATTTCGTACGATCCTCACAATTGTGGCTATATTGCTAGGTGTGAGTATCCTTATGGGAACCTCGGTCGCCTCCGATTCGATTCGATATTCCTTGAATCATCAGGTAACGAAGCAGTTCGGGTACTCTGATATCTTATTACTTGATGAGGATTCTCCCAATTACAATTCTATCCCTCTTGATTTGATTAAGAATGAGCTAGGAAATATCACCGATGTCGAGTTTGAATGGACCTATCAGATGCGCGAGCGTCGAAGTGCCACCCCCTATTCGAACGCATCTACCATTTTCTCAAGTTGGTGGCCAATTGTTGGGATCAATGCGTCAAATCCGCTTGAAAGTAAATTTGGGACAATAATTCTCAATAGTACTACTAATGAAACCTTAACCACACTCGAAGAAATTCTAGCCGACCCGAAAATCGAAAACTCCTGTGTAATAACACAGCATATTGCAGAACAATATAATTTAGTTGTTGGACAAAACATTTACATCTATCCCGAAAACCCATGGACAGGAATTGACTGGATGGATTCATCAACCTGGGTTAATTTCACGATTACAGGTATTATTGAAGATCGCGGCAAGTCATTCGAATGGTTAAGTCCTCCAATCAACCAGCTCTGGGAGATTTACCCCCCAACAGATGCCATTTATGTGGATATTGACGTAGCAGATAGTTATATCTTCAATCAGAATGTGACAGAGGTTAATCTCATCCTAATTCATACCCCCAATATCCAAGTGATTGATTCTACTATAGAACATATTCTAAACAGGTTGAATTCAAGTACTTCTGCCGAAATCAACTCAACCAATTTTTACGGATTTAATCTAAAATCCTTTTTTGATGAGCAAATAAGTGATATGTTTAATTTTTTCACAATAATTTTAGCACTGTTCGCGGGGATTTCCATGCTCATTTGTGCGATTTTGATAAAGAATTTGTTTGAAGTAACGAAGGAAGAGCAAATGGAGGAAATCGGAATAATGCGTGCCATCGGAGTTTCAAAACTCGGAATATTTCGTATCTATCTCACCCAAATCTCGATAATCTCTATACTGGGTACAGGTTTGGGAATTCTATTCGGTTATCTAGTATCACATTTATTCTTAGGACCGTTAAAAATCCTTTCTATTTCAATTTCGCCTAATATTTCACCCCTTGTAGGAACCGACTTTGAGGTTTTCATGACAGTTTCAGAATTTTCTATATTATTTTCAGTCTCAGCGGGAATGATTGTGAGTGTGCTGTTTGGAATGATTCCAGCTATTTCAGCAGCAAATATTAATGTTCTTCAAGCATTAAATCCAAGGTTAAAGGAGGAAAAGTGAATCCCCAAGAGTACCATCAAATTAATAGTTAGCTCGATCAGCCTAGTACTAGGAGTATTGGTTATAGCTAACTATATAATGGGTTTCATCATTTTTATAGCGGAGTACTTCCTCTTTTGTGCTCTAGGAATAATAATTGCTTCAATTGGAATCTACCTGCTTATACCTCAAATTAAAAAGGTTCAGTTCTTATATTTTGGGGTAATTTTTACTACTTTGGGTGCAATCGAACTAATTTTAGCTTTTGGGGGAATCCTCGAGGGGTTGACAGTTTTAAGTATCATTGGAGTCGGAGAACCACTTATTGGGGGAATGTTTTTTGTAATTGGGATGGTGTTTCTCGGGTGTGTCCTCCTTTCAACCATCATTTCTGGCCTCTCCTATTTGCTAAAACCAATTCTAGGATTTATGCGAACTATAATGGTACGAAATGTGCTTAGGAATTCGAGACGTACTCAAAACACCTTTGCTATGATTTCGATTGGTTTAGCCTTTTTAATAACGGTTTCTACTCTAACAACGTCGTTAAGTGCAGGAATATACCCAGGAGCCAAATTATCAATGGGTGGTGATATGAGAGTGGGTTGGACCGTTGGGTACCTACCATTCAATTTCACATCTGCATTCAGAAATGTAGAACATGTGACTGCTGTGGCCGCTACATGGAGTTTCTACTCGAATAGCATCATAGATAATCCAACTACTAATTATAATATCCAATTTTATGTGATAAACACCTCAGAGTATGCGAAACTACATGAGGAACCTACATTATTAGAGAGCATTTCACCTTCAGGTCTTTCCGTACATGATTTCATTCATCGATTGGAACAAGAAAACAGTACAATCCTTTTTCACAAATTAGGGGAGAGTCTTGGGAAAGACGTGGGAAACTATGTCAACGCAACTTCATCGCTATTTAATTCGACTATTTTACAGATTGTTGGTTTATGTGGGAGGATGCCGGGGATGTGGTACACGTTCCACGAGTATTCATTTCCAACTTACGTTGCAATTATCTCTTGGAATACTCTCTTCACTATGACTGGATATAATGTAACGACATTTCCCTACTATATCTATTTTAACATCGGATTGGATGATATTTCGAACGATGTTGTAGTACGGACTGAATTCACTTCGATAATTGAGCAATTCCAACCCGTCCATGAATATGCCATTCAATCTGTGCGAACTCAAGTCGAAGACTTCAGTGGGATAATTAATACAGTTGATGTCATTTTAAATCAAATACTGATTATTGCCTTGATTGTTTCATTGCTAGGCCTTTCAATCACCATGAATATTAGTATTAGACAGAGAAGAACCGAGATAGGAATACTAAGAGCTATGGGAATAAGCAAGAGACAAATTTTAAGTATGATTTTTGGAGAAACTTTGACGATAAGTCTGGCAGGAATATTATTCGGTTCAATTATAGGAATTTCGACAGCTTTTTTCATGATTAACTCATTTCCATTCATAGAGTGGTTGGCAGTAATTTTTACAATATCTTGGACAACTCTAGCCATATATTGGAGCATTTTAATTGGGGTATCTTTGTTTTCATCTATAATACCCTCCTATAATTTGAATAAAATGGAGATTATAGAATCAATTCGGATGCGAGGAAAGTAAAATATGAAACCTATTAAAAAAACTAAGTATATTGTAGAGATAAACAATGTAACGCGCTTATACACATTGGGTAAACTTAAAGTCACAGCAATCAGTAATGTGAACTTAAAAGTTGAGCCTGGAGAATTCTTGGCAATAATGGGACCCTCAGGATCTGGAAAAACTACGCTTTTGAATCTTATCGGAGCCTTAGATACTCCTACTGAAGGGGAAGTTTTTATCGAAGGTAATAACATTTCTCTCATGAACGATACTGAATTAACAAACATCCGACGTAATAAAATCGGGTTTATCTTTCAATTCTATAACTTAATACCTGTATTAAATGCATTTGAAAATGTGGAATTACCAATGATGGCTGCGGGTGTCTCTCGAAAAGACCGATTACGCCGTTCCGAGGAATTACTGGATATTGTTGGGTTAGGTGATCGAATGCATCATCGACCTGAAGAATTATCTGGCGGGGAACGTCAGCGTGTTGCGATTGCTCGTGCTTTAGCCAATAACCCAAGCCTCATTCTTGGGGACGAGCCTACGGGCGATTTAGATACGGAAACTGGAATTGAAATTATGCAATACTTGAAAAATTTAAATGAAACCCAAAAAAAGTCTATCTTTATTGTTACACACGATCCGGTTGTTGCAAATATGACCAATAAAATTGTTTTTTTAAAAGATGGAACTATTGAGAAAATCGAAAAAAAAGGTTGAGGAGTAAGTAGATTTTCAATTCTATTTACGTTTTTTTATGAAAACAAATGTTACAGCAGCTAAAATCCCAGCTAGGCATATTAGAATGATGAGTAAAATCAGGTTTTGGTCCTCTAGGGCTTTTCCAGGGTAGTCACCAGGATCGAGGGGGTCGTTTCCAGAGCCGACCTCAACACCATCAATTGAACCATCGTCATCAGAATCGCTATCGTTGGGATTCGTTCCTATAGCTAACTCAACGCCATCGAGGAGATAATCATCATCACTGTCCGAGTCCAAGGGGTCTGTATTGTTCCCCAACTCGTTTAAGTCAGATAACCCATCATTGTCGGTGTCGGTGAGCAAGGGATTCGTATTGTTTCCTAATTCATCAGGGTCTGATAAACCATCACCATCAGTATCAGTGGAGGTTGGGTCTGTTAGATGAGTATCTATCTCATCTCCATCAGATAATCCGTCGCCATCCGTATCGGGATTAGTCGCGTTGGTAGAATGGACATTGAGTTCAGCAAAATCCGTCACATTATCATTGTCAGTATCTGAGTTTGTGGCATTAGTGAGATGGACGAAAATCTCTTCATAATCGTCTAACCCATCCCCATCAGTATCGGGATCTAGAGGATTCGTACCATTGGCGAGTTCATAGCCATCGAGAAGAGTATCGCTATCCGTATCAGGGTCGTATAAATCGGTTCCGTTTGTGAATTCATTTTTATTCTGTGCACCATCCGTGTCGAAATCCCCAAAGCAATCGACGATATTGTCAATCCACACATTTGAAATACCTTGGTCATCCGCTTGATAACCAGCTTGGCATTGGTTGTTCAGGATAATGATGTTTCGTGTGAAGAGAGTTAAATTTCCATGAATTTGCAGTCCATACCCATCGTTATAAACAATTTCATTGTTTGTGAAGGTGTTTCCAATACAACTTATATCGATAAACATACCAAATTGTGTGTTATTTGTAACTGTATTATTGTCAAATTGGTTCCACCAACTCGTACTATTCAGACAGATTCCCTTGTTGTTGTTTTGAGTTACGTTGTTATCGATAAATACATTAAAAGTTGCGGTACTCAAATATATCCCCGCAAGATCATTTGAATGTGCCGTGTTCTCAACTAACTGATTGTTCCCGGCGGAAGATAATAGTAAGCCGTTTGTGTTATTGAAGAGAATATTTTTGATTAGGGTATTATTAGTAGCAGAACTCAATTGGATCCCATTCAGATTGTTAAGCGCGGTATTATCAGTTAAGGTATTGTTGTTTGAGTTTGAGAGAAGAATACCATTTTGACATTCGTCGAGAGTATTGGAATAGAGTGAATTGTTTTTTGATTGTGTTAAATAGATTCCGTTGTCGTTAATATTTTCGATCGTGCTGTGTTTTAGTGTGTTATTATCAGAGCTGCTTAGGGAGATTCCTCTGTTTTTGAGGTCAGATATCTCATTATACGACAATGTATTATTATCAGTTGAAGAGAGTGCAATCCCGATGGCGAGTGGATTTACGAAGTGAACAGCTTGAATATCCTCTACAGAGTTGTTAATAATAAAATTGTGATGCCCATTCTGAATGTAGATCCCGTATGCTGAACTATCGTCACCCCCAGTCAAAATTTTGGAGATATCATTATAAAAGATGACTATATCAAAGGAATTTGATATATAGATCCCATAAGAGCCTCCACCTAACGATGACCCATTAAGATTCGTAATTTTATTATCAATAATAAAGGAATTATTACACTCAAAAAGTGCAATTCCTAAAACGTTGTCCCCATAACTGTCTTTGATAGTATTGTCCTCTATAGTGGTCTCATTCGAGTAGGTTATACAAATACCAAAAAAATTCCCCGAAGTCAGATCGTAATCACAATCTTTGATGGTGTTATTGAGAATGGTGTTATTATCTGAATAAAATACCATTATTCCATGAGCATAATGTGAAGCTACAATAGTATTATTGATGATCCGATTATCCGGTGAAACAGTATATAGGAAAATTGGGTAGGCGAGATCGTTAAGGGTATTATTGGAAATTGTGTTCGTCCGAGAATATTGCAGAAAAATACCAAAACCCTCCTGAAATGGATCGTCGATTGTATTGTTTGTAATTAGGGCATTTGTTACGTTGTTGAGAAAGATTCCTTCCTCACTAATATCAGTAATTATAGTACAATTTCTCAAGGTGAAATGTGCATCAGTGTTTTGGATGCTGATCGCGGGAGTCCCTAGTGTTGTGGCGTTGATCACATAACTCTCGAGAATATAGGGATTCGATTCAGTGCCATTTCCACCGCTTGAATAGGGATTAATTGCAGCATTGCCATTAATAATGATCGGAGGATCTAGCGTTCGTAACGATGGATTAGCTTCTGATGATAGATTTATGAGGTTCATTGAAGTAATATTTATAGCTGAAATAATTAGCAAGTTACATATTATTCCTGTGAAAAAGAATTTGCTTCTCTTGTTCATAAATATCCCATCTCCATAAAGAAGAACTATGAAATATGATGGATGTTTAATAGATAAAAGAATTGTGATATCCAGTTTAAAGGTTGACTTGGGGAAAACTGCAGTACTTTATATGTGAAATGGTCTAAGTCTACTCGATGACAGTAATGAAAAGCAGTATGATCAAAGAATTCAATCATGTTCTAGGAGAGCATTGTGAATCAACCTCAATGAGAGATGTCTTAGAATACATAGGATTACCCCTCTCAGAACCCATGGTCTTCGGACTAGACGCGACAATGGGATTTTCTTATTTTCAAGGACAGACGCAAGGTTCAATGCCTATTTTCGTGGGGGGTAAGCAAGGAACCATTACTGAGAATAGCTTGGCGTGTCGCGTTTTGGGAGTTAAAATCATTGAAGAACAATTTCAATCGGCTGATACCGCGTGGGAACGATCAAAAGCCTTACTTTTAAAAAAGATTCCATTATTAATTCGCATTGAGATGGCATACCTACCGAATATTAAACTGCCAGAGGGAGAATATTTTGGAGGTCATATCCTTTCAATAGTTGGATTTGATAGTGAAGATGCCTTTCTCTATGAACGGGACATGAAAGATCCTGTCAAACTACCCATAGATGTCTTAAAAAGAGGGCGTAGTTCCAAAGAAGATAGTTGGTTTCCTCCAAAAAATGCGCACTATATTTTGGAGAAGAGGCCTAAGAGACCCCCCTTATCAGCAGCCGTGAAATTAGCCATCCAGCAGACGGTGAAAAATATGTTAGCCGCCTCAGTAAATTCTCTAGGACTTCAAGGCATGAAGATGTTTATTCAATCGATTCCTTGCTGGAAAGAGATTATTACAGGTAAAAAACCAGCAGTCACCCTTGAATTAATGTATGGTTATATGGAGGAATTTGGGACTGGAGGGGCGCTCTTTCGGAATCTTTTTAGAGATTTTTTAGAAGAAATAATCAGCCATCCCGAGATCACAGGTGGAGTGCGTCCGTGGCGAACTGATGAAATTGATTTAGTAAGAGAGCAATTAGAGCTTATTCGACAATCAGCCCAACGCTGGACTCGATTTGCAAAAGAACTCAAAAAGGCAGTAGAAAAAGGCAAAGAAGATTGCGTAAATAATCTTGATCTTAAAGAATTAGAGGGCTTAGGATGGGAGATCCTCGAGTTGGAGGAACTTGTGTTTAATAATTTAAAAGCGATTAAAATCTGAAAGGATGAGTTAATATGGATGAAATTGAGATTATAGGCGCTCGACTCCATAATTTAAAAAATATTAACGTGAATATCCCGAAAAATAAAATTGTCGCAATTACCGGCGTCAGCGGTTCAGGTAAATCGAGTTTAGCATTTGATATTATATTTCAGGAGGGGATGAGACGCTACCTTCAATCCATTGGATTTCCACCAAAAGTAGAAAAGGAAAAACCATTTGATTCAATTAAAGGGCTTGCTCCAACCATAGCTCTTGAACAGCGAACGTTACGCTGGGCAAATCCAAGAAGCACTGTTGGAACTAAATCCACAATTTATACAATTATGCGGCATTTGTATGCGCTGGAGGGCAAGCAGAACTGTCCTATTTGTAAAGTCCCGGTGAATGATGAGTTGCTTTGTGATACTTGTGGGATGCAAGTGGAGAACCTAGAAATTAAACACTTTAGTTTTAATGAACCTTCAGGCATGTGCCTTGAATGCAGGGGAAGGGGGTATCAAATGAATCTTGAAGAAAAAAAGATTATACCTGATCCTAGCTGGAGCAGCCTAAAAATAATTAAATCTGGATCCGCAGCTTTTGCAGACTTGAAGAACTTCTGGATAGGAGTCGGGGATGCTTTAGAGTTCGATATCAATACGCCATACAATGAACTCCCTCAAAAAATCCAAGATATCCTTCTTTATGGTACGGGCGAAAAATTGAAGCTGAAGTGGAAATCACGTCGGTTTGAGGGGATAATCGAGGCAAAATTCGAAGGGATCATTCCACATCTAGAGCGAGCGATGGCACAGAGTACAAGCGCCTATCGCAGGAATAAAATTGAAAAAGGATATATGAGTAAGGTCACATGCGAAGTGTGTGGCGGGTATAGAGTTAATGAGCGCGCTAGGAATAGCTTAATTGCTGGTAAACACATTGGAGAACTTGCAGAATTAACGATTGATGAATTGATCGAATTCTTAACCACAATCAATGAAGATAATTTCAAAACGGGTCAAGGACAATTACTGAAATCGGGAATTTTGAAGCGTTTACAGAAATTCAAATTAGTTGGACTTAGTTACTTGACGTTAAATCGACGCATACCGACTTTATCAGGTGGAGAACTCCAACGCTTGAGTTTTCAGAACCAACTTGAATCTGAATTGAATGGTTTGGTTTATATCCTGGACGAGCCAACTTTAGGCATGCATGAAATCGAGAAGAAAAATCTTGATTTGATGATCAATGAATTGAAGAGCCTCGGAAATTCTATCATTGTTGTAGAACATGACCGGAATATTATTGAAATCGCGGATCATGTGATTGACATTGGTCCGGGTCCTGGGATTGAGGGGGGTCAAATTGTTTTTGAAGGAACCGTAGATGATATTAAAAAAGAGGAAAACTCCTATACTGGTAAATATCTAGCAGGAGAGCTAGACTTTCCGGCTAAGAGCTTAGAAGAGCGGCGGCAAGTGACGGTTAAGACATCTAAGCTACTCCTTGAGGATGTAGAAACAAATAATTTGAAAAAGATTCAAGCTGAGATCCCATTGGGAGTGATGGTTGGTGTTGCGGGAGTTTCCGGTAGTGGGAAAAGTTCTCTCATCTCGGATACATTAGTTCCCCTTCTAAAAGAGCATTTCTCGAAGAAGCCCGATGATAAAAATGGGGATGAAGAAGAAACACTTCATCTCGACCATATTAAAGGAAAGTTGTCGGGTTGGGAGGCAGTTGCTGATTGTGTAGTTGTAACTCAGGCGCCAATTGGGCGGACAAGAACTTCAAATCCCATTAGCTATATTGGCATTTGGGACGATATCCGAAAATTGTTCGCAAAGCAACCCTCGGCTAAAAAGAAGAAGTTTTCTGCTGGTCATTTCTCCTTCAATTCCGATAAAGGGAGATGTCCAGCCTGTAAGGGGTTAGGAGTTCGAGATCTCCAAATATCATTTCTAAGCAGTGTAGATATTCCCTGTGAGGAATGCGAAGGTACGGGATATCGCCCTGAAATAATTGAAGTGAAATTTAAAGGTAAAAATATTCATGACGTGCTAAATTTAACAGTAAAAGAAGCTCTTGATCTCTTCAAGGGGGAACAAAAAATTATCAAATATTTAGGCGTATTAAATGAGATAGGAATGGGTTACATTACCCTGGGACAATCTGCAATTACTTTGAGTGGTGGCGAGGCTCAAAGAATAAAGCTAGCAAAAGAGTTGGCGAAAACCAAGAAACGTGGTACAATTTATGTGCTTGATGAACCGACGACGGGTTTACATGCAGCAGATATATCCAAATTAATAACAATTCTTGATAAATTAGTTGAGCAGGGGAATACAGTGATAATAATTGAACATGATATCGATGTGATTAATTATATGGACTGGATCATCGAGCTGGGACCTGAAGGTGGACCAAATGGAGGCGAGATCATTGCAGCCGGTCCCCCCGAAGCAATTGCGACCAATAAAATCTCGAAAACAGGTCCATTTTTATAGAACTGATTACCGCCTAATCCCCCTTTCAAAGAAATAATTTAAAAAGAATGTTACAAATTATTTCTTGATCAATCAAAGAGGGTTTAAATAAGGGATGACGAGTAAATTTGCCTTTTTCAAGGAAGTTGCGGGGAGTTATTTAAAACGCATTCTTAGAATTGGGCGAAATCCCGTATTTGCCAGTCTCTTCTTTACCAGAAATTGTAACATGAAGTGTGCATATTGTAAGACGGCTCGTATTCCCAATCCCAAAAAGGATTTACCAGTTGAGGACTGGTATAATATTATAGATCTATTGCATGACTGGGGCCTTCGGCATTTAACGATCTATGGTGGGGAACCTACATTAAGGGATGACCTTCCTGACTTATTGAAACATTGTGTTAGACGACGAATGCTTACACACATAGTTACTAATGGAAAATTATTAACAGAAGAGTATTTATCTGATTTATCATATGATTATTTTTTATTAGGGGTAAGTATTGACAATTTAATCCCAACTAATTCATCAGAGAAGATCTATGATGAAAATGTAATCAATTTACTAAAAGAACATAAACAGAAATTCCCAGATAGAATTGGATATTGTATAAACATTATCGTCACAAAAGAGAACATTCATAATCTAGTTGCGACTATCCGCAAAATAAATGAGAATCTTAATACCGCCTTCTCAATTGATCCAGTGCATTCTGCACCGCATCCAAATCATCCATTCTTATATAGAGATTATTGTAGTGATCTAGTCTTATCGATAAACGATCTCCAATGGTTAGCTAAAATTATATCTGCAATGAAAAAGCAGGAAATCCGCATTTGGGGTACAAATAACTATTATAGTACTATGATTGATTGGTTTAAAGGCAAATATGAGTGGGAATGTGACGTAGGAGATTTATATTTTAGTATAAATAATGATGGTACAATGATGGTATGTGAGGAAACTCTGACTAACTATAAAATTTGGGATATGGAGCATTTATCTTCCAAAGAGCGCCATAGAAAGATAAAAAAGTTTAAGCTTCCCGGTTGCCAATGCGTAAAACCTTGTTATTTCATGCCATCCAATTTAGTAAAACACCCATTAAAACAATTTCTACCGTGATTCGATAAACTCTAGGATAGATCTATTGATTTCGTCTGGATTATCAACCATTAATTCATGGTAACCATTTGAAATAATTTTCAAACTACTGTTCGGAACCTTTTTCTGAAGATCTCTAACCATCAGTTCGGAAATAATCGGATCCTTATCACCCACTATAATTAATGTAGGATTTTCAACAGGTGATATATTTTTAGAAGAATTAAAGGATGTCATTTTTGCAAATGTTTTCCGAATTATGTGAGGCGGTATTGAAGATGCATAATTTATCATCGCGGTCAATTCCTCTGGAGATTTTTCGGGTGTTTGGGTGTAAGATAATAGCTTTCTAAAAAAGTTATTAAAAGAAATACGAAGGAGGAACCTCATAAATAAAACGGCTAGCCGTTTTCTAAGGGACGTAATAATTTTCGAGGTAGTACTAATTAATACTAATTTTTGGATATAATCTGAAAAATCAACCGCAAATTGCTGCGCTACCATACCACCCATTGAATGTCCAACTAAATAAATGTGAGTTACCTTCAGTTGTTGTAGAAAATTGTGTAACATTATGGAATGATGCTTAATAGAATAATCCTTTGCAGGACCCGACTTTCCATGCCCTGCTAAATCATATACGATGACAGGATAATGATTTGAGAAAAATTCTATTTGCTTTTCCCATTTAGAGTGGTCTCCAGCCCAACCATGGATGAAAACTAACGGAATTCCCTCTCTTTTAATAAATTCATAGAACACACGGGATTCATCTATCTGAAGATAAGGCATTTTCGTCAGTAAATAATAGTTTTTAATACTAAAAAGCAATGTTATTTTATTAGTTAAGAAAATTGAAATAAGTGTATCGACGCATGGAGCGCTATCCTCCCATTTCTATCATTATCCCTATTAAAAATCGTAAAAACATGATTCCTAGGTTAATAAAGAGCCTGCTCAATCTTGATTATCCCAAATATGAGATTATCATTATCGATGATGCTTCCACAGATGGGTCTTCTAAACTATTAGATAAATATCCCCTAACTCACATCCGGTTAGCTCATTCAATTGGTTCCGCCAATGCGAGAAACGTAGGAATTCAAAACGCTAGTCATCCCACTATTGCTTTAACTGATTCGGATTGTGTCCTGAGTCAAAGTTGGCTCAAAGAACTCTGCCCTTATTTAGCAGATTTTGATCTTATTGGCGGTTATGTTCAATTTCGAGATTATGCGGAGCACAGAATGGCACCTCACACATATATCCCTTCGGAAAGCGAAATGCAGCTCAATTCCAATGTTAATTTCATTAATACCAGTAATCTTCTCTTTAAGAAAGCAGTTTGGCAATCTCTTGGGGGATTTCGAAGTTATCGGTTGGAGGATATAGATTTTTCATGGCGTGCCTTAAAAATGGGATATCGGTTGTGGTATGTTCCAAAGGGAATTGTCTATCATGATAACCCGACACATTTCATCCAAAAATTCAAGCGCTGGAGGGACTATGGCAAGTCTTATACAGATTTAATATATATTCACAACCTTAAGTTACGGGTTCTACGCCCGTCCAAGGAACAATTTTCGGATACAATGCGCCCGTCAATGCTGCTACTTTCCTCCATTGTACTCTCATGGGTATATGCAATTCTTCTCTGGATTTCCCCAATAGCGATGATCATTGGAATCGTTTTAGGCTTGTCAATCCAGATACGAAAGTTCTTAGCCTATAAACGTTATCCCGGCTGGAAATTTATCTTTATGATGAGTATTATGAAAATAGCTATAGTTTCTTATTCCATTTTGAATGCTCTACGGAAGAAACCTTCAAAAAATTATGATTCAGATAATTGAAAATTAAACATATTTCTTACATGGATAACAATAATAGCGTTTGTATTGCGGGATCCAAGTGGTGGCCCGATTACATATTGAGCAAGGGGGTCCAGGGGGGTTGGATGAAGAGGGGGGAGTTGGGGTAGATGGTGCGGCTGAGGAGGAGTGAGTTGAGGTGAAGGGTGTGGGTGAAGAAGAGGGAGTTGAGGTAGATGGTACTGGAGAAGCGGGAGAAGTTGAGGGAGTTGGAGAAGTGGGAGGAGCTGAGGTAGAGGGTGTGGATTGTTTTAAGCTAGACCACTTTTGCCAAGCTTGTTTAATTTGTTCAGGTGTCACCCCAAGTTTTTTCTGATATCTTGGATAAACCATATTATCCAACATTGGTCCTCGCCCGAGGGCGACCCATAGTTCATTAACCCCTTTAACGACCGTTTTAATGTGTTCCGGATTCTTTGTATGAAAACGTATCTCGGTCATGAAATTAGCAGGATTATAAACTGAGCTCCAAGCCCCTTTAGGTATAATCTGGACCTCCGCGTATAATTCTAAAGTTGGTGCGAGATGATAAAAAGTCGAACTACCCTTCATGGTCTTTTTAGTACCAATAAGGTATTGATCATCATTTTCCGTAAGATAACCTGTGAGTAAATCGGCGGCATTCGGGATTCCTCCCCCAAAAGTACGCCGCATTTTTGTCCCCGTCACCCATAATTTAATAGCAGGTAACTGATACAAGCTCAATTCTTTTGCTTTGTTAATAATAACGGAGGGTTTTTCCTTTATCATGCGATATCTCTTCTTCTTTTTAATCTCTGAAAAAGGAATGTCATTTATAACACTTATTAATTCATCTACTATGATATTGTTCGAACTGTTGGTCAAAATTCTATAAAAACGTTTCCCACACCCAGCGTATCGAGGTATGGTGTATTAGTACAATTGAAGGTGTTAGATTTCACGGTGTTTTCCAAGGGGTAAATCCATTCATCGCATACCAACGTTTCTGATCTTTTTCATCTTTCTTTTTCATCATTATAAAAAAAATGATTAAGGCAAGTATTCTAATTTTTTCCTCTCGAAAAACTATCCTAATCAGCCCATGAGTCGCTCGCCTATTAATTTACCTATTCCCGTGACCTCTGGTGTGTCATTAGTCCTGACTTTGACAAGTGTAATTGCATCCTTAGGGCAGTTGGCGGCGCAGACACCACAACCTAAGCACTTATTCAAGTTGAAGGTGATCTGATCTTTTTCATCTTTGACTGGATAGAGACGGGATATCGCGCCCATAGGACATTTTTTTATGCACGTTTCACACAAGACACAATTGTCCGGTATCCAGCGGGGATCGAAGTTGGATCTGCCGTGAGGTAAATTATGCACTACCATTCCTCTTAGCCCTGTGCAGCAATCTCTGCAACAGTTGCAAATGAAAGTTATAGCACCGATATTCATCCCGTAATGTATCAAACCTGCCTTTTCACTATCTTTAACTAGTTGAATCGCATCCTCCTTGGATATTTCAACGGCCCAACCTTGAGATACGCCCAATTGGGCAGTAAACCCGCACAGTAAACACCCAAGTTCTTCAGGAGCATATTGACAAGGTTCACCAGTCATTTTGGCAATTTCCCGACATTGACAATAAACGGTGGCAAAGGTTTCATTTTGATCGATTAATTCCCGTACCAATTCCCCCGGGAAGATTTTTTGGTCATCCATTGGTATGGATTCATCAATTTCAATTATTTTTTCTTCTGCCTCATAAGGTAACTTAGGTAAC
>JAEOSY010000360.1 GCA_016840125.1 Candidatus Helarchaeota archaeon
GAGATCAATCTTTCAACGCTTGAACCTCTCATTGCGACGCCACATAGTCCTGGAAACATCGTTGAAGTAAAAACCATAGAAGGTCTCCAAATTAATCAAGTCTGTATAGGTAGTTGCACCAATTCATCCTATCAAGATCTGATGAGGGTGGCTAAAATTCTGAAGGGTAATCACGTTCATCCAGATGTTAGTTTAACGATTTCTCCTGGTTCAAGCCAAGTTTTGAGAGCTTTGCTGGATAATGGTGCACTTCACGATTTGTTATCGGCTGGAGCGCGAATTTTAGAGTGTGCTTGTGGGCCTTGTATTGGTATGGGTCAAGCACCCCCCTCTGAAGGTGTATCCCTTAGAACGTTTAATCGTAATTTTCTAGGTAGAAGTGGTACTCAAAACGCAAAGGTTTATCTGGTTAGTCCCGAGGTTGCAGCGATATCTGCCATATTTGGCGTGATCACAGATCCCCGGAAATACCCACCTCCCAAGAAAATAATTCTCCCTAGGCACTTTCTTTCTGATTCGGCCCTTTTTATTCATCCTGCTCATGACTCATCTAACCTTAAAGTGATTAAACGTGAACACATGCAATTACCCCCTCTGAATAATCCTCTTGATACTTCTCTGCATGGGAGTGTTCTCTCCAAATTATCTGACAACATTTCTACAGATCATATTTTACCTGCTGGTGCCAAGATTTTACCATTAAGAAGTAATATTCCCAAAATATCATTATACACATTAAGTAGTGTTGATCCTCATTTCATAAAACGCGCCCAAACGAAAGGCAAAGGCTTCATAATCGGAGGGGATAATTATGGTCAAGGATCAAGTAGAGAACATGCAGCGTTGTGTGTAAAATATTTAGGGGTAAAGGCGGTGTTGGCAAAATCATTTGCTAGAATTCACCAGAATAATCTCATAAATTTTGGAGTTGTTCCTCTTAAATTTGTTGATAGTTCTGACTATGCAAAAATACGTGTTGGTGATTTTTTAAAAATTAGTGATATACGTTCAAAGATTGTTGACAACCAAACCGAATTCTTGGTTGAAAACGTAACTAGAAATTATATCTTTAGTACAGTGAGTCACCTCTCAAGAAGAAAACGTAACATTCTTTTAAAAGGTGGTTTACTCGCTTTTATTAAACAAAAAAGGGCAGAAAAAAAGGGGTGATACTTCAATTTCAAGCAAAAGAATTACGGTGATCGATGGTAAACTAGTAGTATCTAACCATCCAGTAATCCCGTTGATAAGAGGCGATGGTATAGGACCTGAAATTGCTGACGTTACATTAAAAGTTATTGACTCTGCAGTGGAGAAGACATATGGTGGTGACAAGAAAATTGTTTGGCTAACGATACCTGCCGGAGAAACTGCATATAGATCTGAGGGTGTTTCTCTTCCTGAGGAAACCGTTTCTACACTTAAAGATTATGTGGTTGCCCTTAAAGGTCCTCTCACTACTCCTGTTGGAGGTGGTATTCGAAGTCTTAATGTAGCTCTTCGACAATTACTTGATCTTTATGCGTGTGTTCGACCCTGTAAATGGATCAAAGGGGTTCCAAGTCCCGTTAAACACCCCGAAAACCTTAATGTCATTATCTTTAGGGAGAATACTGAAGACGTTTATTCAGGTATTGAATGGCGAGAAGGTACTCAAGAAGCCCAAGAAGTATGGCGGTTTCTGACTGAAACAATGAATGTATCAATAAGAAAAGATTCAGGAATAGGTGTCAAACCAATTAGTCGTTTTGCAGTTGAAAGACTTGTTCGAGCAGCAATCACCTATGCACTAGAAAAAGGTAGAAAATCTGTCACCCTCGTTCATAAAGGTAACATAATGAAGTTTACGGAAGGCGCTTTTCGAGACTGGGGATATGAGCTTGCTAAACGGGAATTTAGAGACCATATTCTTATAGAGACAGAAAAAACTAACTCCCAGTTTTCGGTGAATAACAAGCTCATTATTAAGGATCGAATCACTGACTCCATGTTTCAACAAGTTCTCCTACGACCTGAAGAATACGATATCATAGCAACTACCAATCTAAACGGTGATTATCTATCTGATGCTTGTTCAGCGCAAGTCGGTGGAATAGGACTCGCTCCAAGTGGAAACATTAATTTCGAAACCTGCACAGCCTTGTTTGAGCCCACTCATGGAACCGCACCAAAATATGCTGGATTAGATATGGTGAATCCAAGTGCCATGATACTTTCCGGAGTTATGTTACTAGAATATATTGGTTGGGAAGCAGCTGGTGAAACAATCAAAAATGCTTTGGACAAAGCGATTCTTAACAAGAGAGTGACTTATGACCTAGCTCGCACCATGGATTCAAGTATAACTCTAAAAACTTCAGAGTTTGGGGAAGAACTATTAAAAAATATGTAGTTTTTATGACCGTTTTTCTTTAATTCGATTTTTTTTATTCACAATTATTAAAATTACCCGAACACTGCATAACTATATTATTGTTTAAACAAAGGGCTAGTTTTAGCTTGTTTGATATTGTTACTCTTGTATCGGCGTTGCAACTGCATATTTGGTAATTGAACGTCTGGGTCCACTATTTCCGTTCAATAAAAATGAAATTTATAGGTGAGCCAATATACTTCATGGTAAAAGAATTAAACGGTAAGGTATATTTGATAAAGTAACTTTAAACAATTTATGAGGCGGTTAATGTGGGTCGAATATCAAAAGGGGAGCAATGTCAAGTATTAAAATGCACCAATCAAGCAATCCGTTCCATTTCTATAGAAAAAGTGAAATCAGCTGGATTACCGATAGATGCAAATGAAAAACGTGCTTATTTATGCAAAGAGCATTATAAGCAATATAAGAAAAAAACTAAGAGTGAACAACGCATAGAAAAATGGAGATTTAACGTCTCTTAATTAGAAGAGGATCCGTATTATGCGAATATTACAGTTGCACTCCAATTACATAATGTATAAACCTGTTCAAAAAGAAATAATTGAAGCAGAAGAAACAGAAATCACTGAAAGAAAGTTTGAAGACCTTGTAGTAATATTTACCGCCGTCGAGAAGGGCGATAATAAACTTGTGGCAAGAAAAGCTCTAGATGAAGTTTTCACTTTTCTTAAAAAACTAAAAGTAAACAAGA
>JAEOSY010000361.1 GCA_016840125.1 Candidatus Helarchaeota archaeon
TATTTAGTGAGTTTGTGAAAAAACAAAAAGAAGGGTTAGAAACTTTTTTATCTTATATTTCGGAAGATGTAAACGACATATATCAATTTATGCATCCTGATGAAAAAGTTGATGATATAAAACTGTCACTACTTGAAAAAGATGGTGAACTAATTGGCATAACAATTAGATATAAGTTCTTTGAAAATGAGGTGGCACCACCCCATAAATATTTGAGCGAATCTCATCTTAATTGCTTAGGCATAGCACTGTTTCTAACGTCTGTTAAGGCATTCAATGGAAACAATAAATTCTTTATTTTGGATGATGTGATATCAAGTTTTGATACAGGTCACAGAATACGTTTTGCTGATTTGTTAATTGAAAAGTTTCCAGAGTATCAGATTATTTTACTAACTCATGAGAAAAATTGGTTTGATTATCTATTTGCTAGGGTAAAAGGAAAAAATTGGGGAGTTAAGGCTATAAAATGGAGTGAAGAAAAGGGGGCGTATATCGATGTGCCCCCTGAAAAGTTAAAGGAAAGAATCGAAAAGAAGATTAGAGAAAATGATGGAGGGGGATTGGGAAATGATATTAGAAAATACCTAGAGGGAATTCTCAAGTATATTGCATTTAACGTAGAAGTTAAGGTAAATTTTCTATTTAATGAAACAAACGAAAACAGAATGGCACATGAGTTGCTAACTGAATTGAAAAGTAAAATTAAAAGTCACAAATGTGCAGATTTAACAGATAGTCCAATAATTGAAAGGGTTTTATCATCTGTATTCATCGGGAATAAAGGTTCTCATGCTAGTTCATTTATACCAAGCATGAGTGATTTCAAGGCTTTTTGGGGAGATGTAAAGGAATTTGAAGCTTTATTTTATTGTCCGTCTTGCCACAAATGTATTTCTCTAAAAAAGTATTATGACCCTGTTGAAAAGAGAATCAGATGTGGCTGTGGTAGTAAAATCTATGATTGGAAAAAATAAAATCATATTTCCATTGATTGTTCAAAAATCAAATTGAGTTATCTAATGACGTTTTGATAAGTATAAGTTAAGTAGCAAACAAACGTCCGTTTATTTGTTTTTGGTTTCATCTCCTTGCAAAAATATAAAATTTACAGGGGACCCTTTTTTAACCTGAATGGAATGATTCAATTCTTTTTTTCGACCCAGTGAGAGGTGATATAATCAAAAGCCTGCTTTGTAGTTAGTTTTATTGTTCGGTTTCCCTCTCGTATGTACAGTGCATCTTGGTTATTTCCTTCAATAAAAAAGACAGGTTTTGGGTATGGTTTAGATGTAATTACGCATAGTTCTTTTCCATTTTTTCTAACTTTTTTTATACTGATAAATTCTGCAATTGGTTTATCAGTATAGTTTCGTATTGCGTCTTGTATTGTTAATTGTAATTTGTCCCAATCACCTAATATTTTTAGGTCATTTTCAATCCCGAGAATTTCTTTTTTATCTGAGACACCTATAACCAGTCTACCTCCATCTGAATTGAGAAATCCTTGAATGCCAGTAACAACCTCTTTAACCAATATTGGATTAGGACTCTTAGTTTTATAATCATATTTGAACGATGATTTATATTCAGTGTGTTTATCTTCGTCAAAGGAAAAATTATCGCCCTGTTCGACTTCTTTTTTAATCCTAATTACCTGTTCAAGGTGATTTAGTTTTCTTCGCAGTGGTTTTGCAGGGTCATTGGCAGCAATATTAAATGGAAACATAACAAGCATCATTGCTACAAAAAATAGACCCATAGCCCAAGGGTTAAGGGTTGGTTCTATGTTTTCTTGGGTGGGAGGATTAAGTGTTACAGGTAGCATCATAACAATGGTAGATATAATAACAAGGATAATTCCGATGACACCCAAATAAAACATTATTTTGTATAAATCGTATCCAATCCTTTTTGAAGTACGATGACCCCAAGAATATTTGATAACATCCTCTAAATCTTCTTGACATTTTCTTTTTTTAACCTCAAGTTGCTCCAGAGTTTTTTCATCCAATTCTTCGGCAGGAGGTAATTTTTCATTCTCTCTCATATTAATGTGTAATGGAAACTAAATTAATAATTATTCTCTCTATTTTTATCCCATCTTCGATAATAACCAGACCTTCTCCGTCTCTTTCTATCAGGTCCACGCTTACCGACATTCTTTGCGTGTTTGAGACCTTCTTTAGTCCGCTCTGAGATTATGTCTCGCTCAAATTGGGCAAACGCTGA
>JAEOSY010000362.1 GCA_016840125.1 Candidatus Helarchaeota archaeon
CAGCTTCTGGTTATATTTGCAGGTCTTTTTGGTATGCCATTGTTATTTCTCATTGCTGGAATGGCTATCTGGTATTCTCTCGCAAAACGCACAGCTAGTGAATTTATTTTTGAACGATTCAGAAGGCTCTTCATTCCTTTGATTTTTGGTGTGTTGGTCATAGTTCCCCCTCAAATTTGGGCTGGAGTGATATTTGACCTCCCCGTAGAAGAGCGTGCACTATTTTTCGATCTAGAGGCCTTTTTCAAGTTATTTCCCAAATTGTTCGATGTCACCTTAAATTTACAAAACTTCCCGTTTATTCTTGAGGGAGAATATTTTCAGACTGCACATCTCTGGTTCTTAGTGTTACTGTTTGCTTTTACTTTAATTCTCCTCCCATTTTTTATATATCTCAGGAATCCTTCGCACCGACATTTTCTAGATCATGCTGGTGACTTCATTGGTCGTCCATGGATGATTTTTTTAGGGATAATACCTCTTGCTTTTATTGAGGTCATACTTACTGCTGAAATTGATTTTGGAGGATGGAATCGTTATGCTTATGTAGCATTCATCGTTTATGGATTTATTTTGGCAAGTAATAAAAAAGCACGATTATCTCTGCAACGACACTGGAAAAATGCCTTATTTCTTGCAACGATCACAACAATGGTTTATTTTACCTTAGGAATAATTACTATGGAAGGATTAGAATTGGATCCCTTGACATCCTACGATATATTGAGCATTATTTTGAGAATATTCCAAGGGATTGCTGGTTGGAGTTGGATTGTTACTATCATGGGTTATATCGGGTATAAAAGTCAACAAGGAAGGGATTCTAAGCATCCGACATCTGAATCTAGTCATTTTAACAACTTTCAAGTCATTTACAAAGTTCGTGAAACCAAAGTAATTGATAGAATAGGTAGATATGCTACTCAAGCGCAATTACCTTTTTACATATTGCATCAAACAGTTATAGTTATTATCGGATTTTTTATAGTACCTTGGAAAATTAATTTGTATATTAAATTTCTGATAATCAGTGTTTCATCTTTAGTTGGTACACTCATTCTCTATGATATTTTTGTTAAACGAACTCGTTTCACCCGTTTTCTCTTTGGGATGAAACCAAAGAGGGAATGATTAATCATAGAAAAGCCATACTGAACTAATCCATTTAATGAATGATTGACTTGGGATTAAATTATGAACAGCTCCTTCGATTGGATTAAAAGAGGCACAAATCATATAGAAAAAGATGAGCTCGCCAAAGCACTTTCTATCTTCAAGGAAGTGATTAAAAAAGATCCAGTGAACATACGTGCTTGGCTCTTAAGAAGTGAAGTAGAATTTGTACAAAAGAAATACAGAGAAGCATTTAAATCTTTGAAAACTGTACTTAATTTTGACCCAAGACACGTTGAAGCTTGGATTAATATGGGGAACTCCTACAGGGAACTTGCAGGAGCAAGGAGAGGGAAAATATTGAAAGCTAATGGACCTAAATCACTGATTCATTACAAATTCACTCCTAATGAAATTAAACTACTGAATCTGTCCCTTAAGAGTTTTAATCGTGCTTTAAAAATTGAAGAAAATCATGAAAATGCACTGATGGGGAAAAGTGGAGTGTTATTATCTCTTGAGAAATACCGTGAAACGATAGAAACGTTCGATTTATTAATTAAACATCATCCTAGATCAAGACATCATTTTTATGCTTTATTAGGTAAAGCAAATGCATTAAAGCATATCAATGAGAAATCTAAAGCTAAAAATATACTCAAAGAGGTTAAGAAAAAATCTTCTAAAGGTTCTGATGTACAAAAAATGGCGGAAATGGCACTTAAATATTTGTAACATCTCTTGAAGAGAGAAATTACCAATTCTCAATTCTATCTTCTTAACCTATAAGTTAAATCAAATAATCCCTGCAGAGGACATCTCTCGATATTTTTCTCTCTCTCACATGATCGGGCGCTTAGGATTTCGGTTATATTATCCCAAGATTTTTTGATATTCCACTCTTCTCCTAATTTTAGCTCGTTTGGACTTATCAATTCGTATGGTTTCAGGAATTTATTATTTGATTTCAACTAGAAAGCTTATTTGTAAATGGTATCTGAATTGAATGTGAAAAGGGATTCAATAATTGACCTCCACTAAAAAATAAATATAGCGGAGTGAATATATTTGTCGAGTATTAAAATCCTAATTTCAGGTAATAAGGATCAAATAATATGGAGAAGAGTCTTAGTATGAAGATAATTGCTATTGAAAAAGAACTACCTGACAGTACACCAGAAAAATTCGAAGAATTTTCAGAACGTGAAGCATTAGAAGC
>JAEOSY010000363.1 GCA_016840125.1 Candidatus Helarchaeota archaeon
ACCACTGGAAAGTCACGCCCGACCTAATGTTCTTCGGCAAAGCCTTATCAAACGGGACTCAAGCCATTTCAGCAGTCGTTGGTAAACGCGAGCTCATGGAGAAAGAAAAGAACCTCAGAGTAATTCACACAGGATCGCTTGGAGGAAATCCAATATATTGTGTCGCTGCCATCGCCGCGATTCAAGAAGCAATCGATAAAAAGCTTGATCAGAACGCAGCAATGGTAGGTAACTACATTATTCAACGATTAAAGGAATTAGCTGAAACCCAAGACCTAATTGGAGATGTTCGAGGATTAGGGTTGTTGATTGGAATCGAATTAGTGAAAGATCAAGAAACCAAAGAACCGGCCTCCAAAGAAACTTTAAGGATGGGACCCGAAGCGCTAAAACGAGGCTTACAAATCGCTGCAGGATTAGGAGTCCATAATAATATCATTCGACTTACTCCGCCATTGATCGTGACGAAAGACGAAGCTGATGTAGCCATTAATATTATTGAAGCCTGTTTAAAACAAGTAGCGTAAAAAAATAGGTGCGCTCCAACTTGACGTTTCTTTTTTTCCTTTTTTTAAGTCTATTCATTTATTCAAGATCGTTTTCTTTTCGAATATTTTGAGCGTACGTATCAATAGCCTTTTTTTGAGAGCTCTTTTCGTCGAATTCTATGATTCGTATTTGAACTTAGTCTAGTTTGATTTCAGCGAGGTAGATATCGTTTTCTCCCATAATAGGGCGCTCAACAAAAGGAATTGGAACATAGCTTGGGATAATTCCATCTAGATATGCATGTTGTGAATTGTAGCAGATGAGGAGTTTTCCAGATTCCTTTGAAATTAATCCTGGTTGCCACATATCTCCAATAGAAGGTAAAGCTAAGAAGGGAGTAACCGTCCCTTTTTCTACTGTGAAGATTCCGGTGTTTCCTGCCGGGATAGGTTGGGGTATCCACGGTTCATACATTTCTCGTCGTCCTGCGACATACACAGTTCCATTGCACATGCAAACACTGGGAGAATGAATAGTCGTCTGCAAATTAGTTCTTTCCCATGATTGATACGGTGGCTTTGACGAGAAGAAAAGCGAGTAGTTTTTGGGTCCAGGCCAAGTACCAATCATCTCGTTTTTCATCCAGCTCCCCGTATCCATCCAAGTAGCAGAAATGACCCATAATTCTTCATCAGGCATAAAAACAAAATCCGCCTCATTCACTCTATCTTCAAACCCTGCGATGGTCGAGATTTTAGACCAGTGAAAACCATCGTTACTACTCAATAAATTCAAGGGTCCATGGATTCGATCATGAATTTCACCTTGCCATGAATACGCCGTTGCATAAATCTTGCCTTTATGAGATCTTGCACTATATATCCATTGATTTTTTAAGACCGGTTTAGGCTTCGACCAGTTGATACCATCATTGGTCACGCTACAATAGGAAGAACGATTTTTTGTTTCTCGATCTAACAAAGAAGCTCCAAAAAAATAAACAAAAAGGTTATCTTCAGTGACGCAAAACCGTGGGGACCAACAATTGCTATCAAAATCAATCTCCGCTATTTTTTGCCATCTTTTCAAATCCACTGAACGTAAAACCACGGCGACTCCATCAATATCATAATGACCTGATACTCGACGATATACAATCCAATAGTAATCACGCCAAAACGCTAAATCTACAGTCATATTATGCCATTTATCACGAATTACCGTGTGATGCTGCAAAATCTTAACCAATCATACTCACCTATTACATTAATTTGATTATAATTTTCTAAATTATCACCATATAAACGTTATAGGCGGCAGTATTAATTTGTTGGTTGATCCAATCGTAAGGTTTCGGGAACAGTCCGCCAAAGGATCATAAACTTGATTGCTTCTACACAAATGATAAGGAAAAATACGTAGATAGGACCGATGCGCTCCCAGATTAAACCAGCGATTACAGGTCCAATAATACTCGCCAACCCCGCAGACAAATTCCTAATACCGTACCATCGTCCCAACATCGAAACTGGAACCAACTCAGCTGTTATTGCACCGTGAGTCACAGCGGTAAGCATTAAAAATCCTTGGAGAATCCCAGAAATGAGCAACATTGTTATATTTTGGGCATAAATTAGAAAAACAAGGGATAACCCATAGAGAGGAATCGTTGCATATAGCACCTTTTTTCTCCCATAACTATCTGCCAACCGCCCTACAAATACTGCGAGCGTGAAAGGCAGAATCATTGAGACCGTTGCCATGCTTCCTATCACAAATTCGTTCCCATGTTTGACTTGCATGACAAAAATCGGGAGATATGTGAAAAAAATGTAATGAGTAGTACCGTGAAGGAAAGTATATATGATCCAGCTCTTCACAGCTGTTCCTTTTTTGAA
>JAEOSY010000364.1 GCA_016840125.1 Candidatus Helarchaeota archaeon
ATCCTTATTAATAACTCAAGAAGTCCTGCAGATAAATTCAATTCCCCTAACAAATCAAGCTCATCATGCGTGGCGAGAAATTCTTTCACAGATGGGGTGAGGACTGGCACATCCGAAATTGCAATTATCTCAGTAGCGAATTTCCTGAAAATATTCTCCTTGAAGGTCTCCATTTTTTCAAGATCTAAAGTTCCATCCCACCCCTCAAACTCAAAGTTTTTTTCAAATTCAACTAAGATTTCCCTCAGTTTTGTTCGGACTTCAACCTTTTCCATATTCACAAAGAGAATCCCCATAATGTATTCGCCGGCTTCAATTAATATTTTGAAATCCCCGCGATCTATAGTCCTAATAAGTTTTTCCTCTTTTACTTTTTGCTTAGGAGGGTGGAGTGCTCCGATAAAAGAGATAATCGCTGAAATAAACCCTGAAACCAGATCTTCATCTAACTTACTCCCTGAGAAGCTGTGTTGAAGGATATTGAGTCCCCGTTCCTTATGCACAAAAAAGATATGATATATCATCCTTCTTGAAATTCCTTTCTTAATGGTTTTTTATTCATCGATGCTATTACTCCGCAAAATATAATCGTTTAACTCCCAAACCCATTATAATAAGTCCAGGTACTTGGAGTATGGCGCTTATTAAATAAGCATCGCTTATTGAGATTGGTAATCCTTCGACGACACCTATATTTAAGAGAATTAATCCGGCTCCAAAGATGAGAAAACCTATGAAAACTGTCATTGTATTAGTTCGAGTTTGGGGTAATTTAATGGCTAAATATATCCAACTGATAGGGATGAAAGCAGCGAAAGCGACTGCACCAATGGAGACCATTTGGATTAGGATAAAATCCTGAAGGAGCATCGCAATGGTGACAACAATTCCGAATCCAATAGAAAAGATGTAATAATCTTTATTTTTAAACACTGCGTACTCTGAAACAAGAATGAGAAACCCTAAACCGAGGAGTTGAAAGAGATTAACTACTTTCCATAGTTCTATATGATACATATAATCGTTGGGAACAAGTTTCACGATAAAATAATCGGCATATACTAGAATTGATCGTCCTATTGCTAGAGATAAAAAAAACAAGCAAAAAGCCAGTTGCACTTTGGTCTTATCCTCAAATTTCTCATACTTCCAAAATAAAATAAGAGCGAGACCTGCTGCAATGGCTATACCTGTTATCCAAAATCCAATAGATATGAGATCAATATTTCCTAACATTCGAATCATAACCATTCTTTAATCTGTTCTAAACCCGTAATTGCGTCTGGGGCAAAAGCATCGCCCCCGATCTCTTTCACGAGCTCTTCGGTTACCGCAGCCCCACCCACCACCACCATCACTTTCTCCCTTATCTTTTCCTTCTTTAAGGCTTCAACGACCTTACTGAGTTCTTTATCTGTGGCTGTTAAAAGACAGGATAAGCCTAAAACTCGGGCTTTCTCTTTTTTCACTGTTTCAACAAAGGTATCAACGCTAACATCGTTGCCCAGATCAACTACATTGAAGCCCGCGCTGCTCGCGAAAGTGACAAAGATATTCTTTCCCAAATCATGAAGATCACCTTGCACAGTCCCCACAACAATAGTTATTTTGGGTCCTTGCTCTGCAGATTTAAGGATAGGATCTGCAATTGCAAGTACCGACTTGGAAATTTCACCACACATCACTAATTCGGGTAAATAATATTCCTCATCTTGGAATTTCTTCCCTACTACTTCTAAGGCTCGCGAAATCACATTCACAAGGTCTTTCGGATCCACTTTCGCGTCCACAAGCTCTTTCGTAATCGCTTCGGCCTTGTCTGGCTCGATCTCAATAATCGCCTTCTCAAGGGCATTAAGTTGCTCGCTCATCTCAAATCAACTACCTTTTAATTAACTTATATTCTATTGCGGGGAACTTAAATAAAAGCGTTTTTTAACAACTTTTCTTCAAATTATGTAAATTTAGCTTTATACATTCGATATTGAAGCATCCGGGCTATTATCTTCACCGCATTGGGAATTGAGGTAGTGATGGGGATCTGAAATTTATCGAGCCCCTGATGCAGTAGACGTTTCATAGCTGGACTACCAAAGGTGTTAACAATAACTGGTTTTCCACGTTGCTTTCCGTATTTATCTAGTAGCTTTGCAGGTTTTCGGAGTGGGAGACCAATTGCCTTGACTACCCTCTCTGGAATAATTTCGATCCAGATGAGAGCATCCACATTTTCATCTTCCAGTACAGCTTGAATACAGGTATCCATCATTTGTAGTTGAGCTGGTCCAATATCTACTGGATTCCTTAGAGAAACCCAATCTGGTCCCACCTGCTTCATTCTCTCCACGGTATGGGGTGTTAGGGTTGCGAGTACTAATTGATGCTTCTCCATTTGATCACACGTTAAAATCCCCAAACTCCCGGAAGATGTTATTATGGCAATTCGATTCCCTTTAGGGAGCGGCATCATTGAAAACCCCTTTACCAGGTCGAACATCTCATAGAAGTCCACGGCTCGAATTATCCCCGCTTGTTTGAATACTGCGTTATATAATTTATCGTCGCCGGCAATACTTGCCGTATGACTTAATGCAGCCCGCGCCCCTGATGCAGTCTGCCCGCTTTTTACTACTAGAACTGGTTTAACACGTGTAACCTCTCTAGCTACTTCAAGAAATCGTGTTCGATCACGGATCTCTTCTAAATATAAGCAAATCACATCCGTCGTGGCATCATCCTTCAGATAGTTTAAGCAATCCACTTCATCAACATCTAACTTATTACCGAGTGTAATGACTTTCGAGAATCCGATTCCCTCGTGAAAGCTCCAATCAAGTATTATATTTCCAAGGACTCCCGACTGGGCGATTATCGAGATGTTGCCTTCGCGCACATTCGTAAAATCGGTTTCTGCGGATGTGAATTTAGTTTGCGTACTCGTCACTCCCAAGCAATTTGGCCCAACTACCCTCACGTCAGAGTTTTTTATCATGGAAATTAAATTTTGTTGAATTTGAGAATAATATTGATCACCTGTTTCTGCGAAGCCCGCGCTCTCAATGATTATTCCCTCCACTCCCTTTTTAATACAGTCTTGAACTGCTGATACGACGTGTTTCGCGGGCACGATTATAATTGCTAATTCTATTTCCTCTGGAATATCGAGAATACTCTGATATGCTTTATG
Source organism: Candidatus Helarchaeota archaeon (assembly GCA_016840125.1). The sequence goes on from JAEOSY010000364.1 coordinate 3,188, forward strand.
TCCTAATATTTGATCGCGCCTTACATTAACAGGAAACGTCCTAAAGTCTGACTTCAACAGGTATTCCGTTGTGAAGTAGCCGAATCCGGGTGTCTCAGAGGCTCCAATAACAGCAATTGTGCGGGGATTAAAAAAAACATCTAACCTACTCATAAAGATGAGATATTTCTTTGTATTAATTAATTTTTAGTACTTTTTCCAGTGATTTACAGATCAAACTCAGAAATTATTGTTTGACCGTCTTGTATCTGCTCAAAGTTACGGACGATTTGTTCCAACCTTTTTAATCCCTTTTCATCTCTCGATCGTTTTAGCTCAAGAACTCTATTAACAAATTTAATCAGCTACGCATTTAGTTTGGAGGAGATTTTGAAATAGGAGGAAATCTCACTAATTTTTTTATTCGAGAATAGAAAATTTC
>JAEOSY010000365.1 GCA_016840125.1 Candidatus Helarchaeota archaeon
GTTGCACCTCTTGCAGCTCAGCTGGGTTTTACGGTGCGTTTGAATATCGTCTTTCACAATCTCGATGGTAGACGGTCGGTCGTCTCTCGGCATCGGGGTTTCCAATTTCCGAAACGGAAGTTCCTTTTTACCCCCGCAGTACTGGCAGGTTAGATAGTGCGCCCCACCCTCTGTTTTGATTCGCATCACCATCTCACAAGTCGAGCAAAATTCCAACTGATCCCTCTCACAAACCTCTTTGATCCTATATCTAGGTATAGTAACATCTACTATGTATAAACTTTGTTAGTTATAAGAGGAAGTAATTATTTATTTATTTTATATTTCTATATCTTCAAACACCCCTGAGATGTCCCCCTGCAATTGCCCCGCGAGACACCGCGCCGAGAGAGTAGTAACCTCCTTAAAAATTGCGATTGTAACTAGTTTAACTATATATATACACTTGCATTGTATAAAAAGACTAAGAACTAGCATAAAGAAGGTTCAAGAAAGAGAGTAGAATTTTACTTCATATCTGATGCGACAATTTCCTGAACACGTCCATAATAAACATTAATCAGGCTCTTCTGCACCGCATCAAAATCGATGTCTTTCCCCATGAAGATGAAATAGTAGTCCCGTTGTAAAACGGTCATTTTTTCCACATATAACTTGTATACATTATTGATGTCAAATGTTAATATGGTCAATTGATTGGATAATTTCTCTACAATGGAAATTATTCCCTCTTTAAGCAGATTAAAAAATCGTTGTGCGTTTTCGTCGCGATAGGACTGAATTAAAAACATTGAATGTTTTTCTAAGAGATTTACTGCATTGACATTTTTATTTTCAGATAGAAATTTCCGTAGAAGTAGTTCTAACTCGGATTGTTTAGGAAGGAATTTTGAAATGCCCCAACTAAAGGCCTCAATGATTGAAGGGAGGTTGTAAATTGATGTCTTAAATATTTTATATTCAAATCCTTTTAGAAGGGTAACAATTTTTCCAGATAATTCCTCGATTTGTTTTGAATAATCCACTATAAGATTTGGGTCTAATTTATTGAAGCAAACAACCATAAATGGGAGGTTGTCTGGGTCCACTAGATCGTAAATCTCCGAGATTTCCCGAAGGTATTCGAGCGCATCCTCATACGCATCCATATCCTGCATGTCAATAATATAGAAGAATATATCGGTTTCAGAGAAAATAATTGCCTCTTTTTTCTTATATTCAGCTCGATAGATATCTTGCCCGCCTAAATCCCAGTTGACAATTCTAAATCCTAGAATATCCATATCAGTCCGTTCTATACCTTTAGTGGGCTTAATTGCAGAAAGTTCACTAAACTGTCGTCTTAGGGTTAAGGTGATCGAGGTTTTTCCCGCATTGGCTAAGCCAGCCATTACAATTTTATATTGCTCCATCTCAAATATCCCTTCTTTTATTGATTCTTCGAGAAATTCTTATTTGTTATTCGTCCTAATCGATTACTTTCAACAAAATTTTAAGAATTATCTAATTATATGTGATAATATACTTAAAACTAGTTTTATAAAAATTCATTGAATTTTGAGTTCAATCAAATATGAGTAATTTAATTTAATTTAGAACTAATTGTCAGGTAATATCTAATCTAAGATTTTTGTATAATATCAAACAGTTCTTCATTTGGTGTGTTATAAATTTCTTTAGCAATCTCTTCCAGATTACGATCACCAATATCAGGTGGCTTCTTTAGTTTTATTGTCAATCTCTTTCCTTTCAGGATGAAAGTTGCTTCTGGAATTTGTTGGTTAAGCACCTCTATGTTACCTTTCCCCAAGGTACAACCTGAAGAAAACTGGATTCCATCGATTATACAAGAAATCGGGGGTTTAGTACCAGTTCTTATGATTACCTTCTTTTGGGGCTGCCCAGTACCAGCACCTCCCTCCTTTCCAAGAATCTCATTGGAAAGCTCGCCCATCATTAAACCAACCACTAAATAGGGTCCTAGATGACCATGAAATTCTGCAACTCTTTTAAGTTTCTCACTAATATTCATGTTCTTCTCAACTGATTAATTATAAATTAAAACTAAAGTGCTTTTTAACAAGAGGATCTGAATTCTCAAAAGCAGTAACATTTCCAGTATCGGTTATTAAAATAGCTTGAAACGTCTCCTCAAATTCGATTACAAAATTTTTCATCCTTTTAGATAACAAATCCGTCATTTCACCTTTCAAAATTAAAGCACATCTGATATATTCACCATCATAAAAATTAATTGTAAAATTTTTGTAAGCTAACTTCTCCATACTTGTCTTTTCTTTTGTAATTTCGGATCCAAAGCTTTGAATAGCCGATAAGAAACCTCCAACAAGATCTGGATCGAAAGCTGCTTCAATAAAATTCATTCGATATATAGGTATTCCTGATTTTATCTTGGTAATAATTACATAACCTAAGATCAGCTGTGAAAAGTTATGTTCTTCGTGAATCCAATGGCTGAATATAGCATTTAATTCAACCTCCAGCTTTTGTGAAGTTTCCTTATCTCCTTCGCCCACACTTTCCAGGTAAAGTTTTCTATTCGAGGCAGTAATATTCATGAGACGGTTTATCCAAGTTAGAATCGCAAATTTCAAATTGAAGATACTATGCTCTGACAATTTCTCTGGCTCTTCTTTTATTTGACTGATCCGATCTTCCATTAAGCTGATCAAATCGAGTTCGGGGAATTTTTGTTTAATCCTTGCATAAATATTCTCAAGCGTTTTTTGAATATTAAATGAACTTTCCCCTGGTTTAGACCACTGATATAAATTGAACAAAGACTTACATATATCAATAGATTCGAAAATTCCTTTACTAAGTTTTTCACTTTTAATCTTCTCACTTTGAGAAAAAGTCACCATCGTTTTATTAACTAGCTCCATCAATCCTGAAATGTTCTTTGAAAAATCCTGTGCTCCGGTTTGCGATTTCACCGCTGAGTTCAATTCGGTGATATTAGTCCTCAATTGGGAGAATAAATCATTCATTACATTTGCACCTTTCTCCATTTCCTCAGTTGGTGCAAATTCATCTAATTCCAATGGTTGTTCTAGCATCCGAGTGATATTATCAATTATCTTCGGCAAATCTTCAAATTCTTTCGTATA
>JAEOSY010000366.1 GCA_016840125.1 Candidatus Helarchaeota archaeon
CTGGGTATTGTTGTTGGCGGTGTTGCCGGTCACCGTGTTAAAATCGCTATTATTTCCTAAACAAATTCCATGCTGGGTATTGTTGTTGGCGGTGTTGCCGGTCACCGTGTTAAAATCGCTATTATTTCCTAAACAAATTCCATGCTGGGTATTGTTGTTGGCGGTGTTGCCGGTCACCGTGTTAAAATCGCAGTCATCGTATAAATAAATTCCATGCTGGGTATTGTTATTGGCGGTGTTGCCGGTCAGCGTGTTGTTACCACATGAAACAAGAATAAAAATTCCATCACCCTCGTTTTCGAAGACGGTATTATTAATAAGTCTGTTAAAATAGTTAGTATTCCACAAGCAAATTCCATGAAATGTATTATTATATAAGATGTTATGGGTTAAGTTATTCTCACTAGAAGCTTGTAGTTGAATTCCATTCTCATTATTGTCATTGGCGATGTTGTGAGTCAGCGTGTTCTTATTACCTTGTAATATAATCCCATGTTTTCCATTCTGATTGACAGTATTATTCGTGATATTTGCATTTATCACATTCTCAAGTCTAATGCCATCATAACCAGTATCCGCGTTGGTAACAGTGCAATTGCGGAGAACAAAATGCGCATCCGTATTTTGAATGTATATCCCATGAGCCCCGAATAGATTTGCATCAATTACATAATCTTCTAAAATATAGGGGTTTCCAGCCGTGCCATTTCCAGAACTGGCGGTGTTATTGAGCGCAATATTCCCATTTATGGCGATGGGTGGGTCCGCCTTTATTCTTAACTCAAATTCTGACCCACTTACCGGTGTAGTCAGCTGGATGTTATTGAAACAGGTCATCGTAAGAAATGAAAGAATGAAAACGACGGAAATGCATGTCCATTTTGTTCGCAAATAATTCCCTTCTATGTATTAGTAAAATCAACCCTTTGAATGGAGAAGTGTTAGTTTTTCTCATATATAAATTAGACTAGTATGATAGACGTCTCCATCTAGTCCGCCCGTAGCTTATTGGTTTTCACGTACTTCTATGGCGAAATCCTTGAAATTTAGCGCTTTCATATTTATCATTCTTTTTATAAAGAAAGTTATTTTCCCAGTGCCCTAAAAAAAAGGATCGAGCGAGAAAAAGCTCTGAAGGACATGGGTAAAGTATTGAGAGTGTTCCCAGACCTCTTAGAAGTTCCTCATGATCAGATCCAACCATTTATTTTCTTATAAGATAAGGTAGACCGTATCTTAGAGGATATTATGTTTCGAAATTTTAGGCAGCAGGACTTAGAACGCCCACCCTGTAAGGTTTGTGGGAAGACCAAGTTGTTAGTTTCGAAAAAGCTGGGAGTATGTAGGGATTGCATTTTAGAAAAGTCCTCGAACGCAGTAAATCTGACACAGCAAGTGCATGTTGAGAGTCGGAAGCCTTTTAATCTTCCAGATGCACCACCCCAATCCAATGACGGGCTGAAGTGTGGTCTGTGTGTCAATGATTGTAGAGTTGGGGAGGGAGAAGTTGGATACTGTGGTCTGGTTATTAATACCGATGGGAGTTTGGTGCGAAAAGCTGGAACGCCCGAAAGGGGACTTTTAGATTGGTATTACGATCCATTACCCACTAATTGTTGTGCTTTTATCTGCCCGGCATATGGTCATACATACCCAAAATATGCATACAAAGATGGGCCAGAGCATGGTTACTCCAACTTAGCTGTTTTTTACGGATCTTGTGGATTTAATTGTTTGTTTTGTCAGAATAGTCAGTATCGAGAGATGCCTCGGAGGTTAAAACCAATCGTTTCAGCTGAAGAATTAGTGAGTAAGGTCCACAAGCGTGTGAGTTGTATCTGTTATTTTGGTGGAGACCCGGGACCTCAGATGCTTCATTCATTAGCTGTTGCTAAACATGCTACTCAGTTGGCAGAACGAGAAAATCGAATCTTACGCATCTGCTGGGAAACGAATGGAAGCATGAATTCATCCTTGATGCAAAAAGCGACTGAGTATGCGATCAAGAGCGGTGGAAATATCAAAATAGACTTGAAAGCGTTTCATGAATCCCTGAATATTGCACTTTGTGGAGTAACTAATACGCAAACATTGGCTAATTTTAAACTGGTTGCTCAACTAGTTCAAGAACGCCCTGAATTGCCGTTATTATTTGCGACCACTCTCCTCGTTCCAGGTTATATTAATGAGCCCGAAGTCCAAAAAATCGCAGGCTTCATCGCTAACATAGATCCTACCATTCCTTATTCACTCTTAGGGTTTTATCCACATTTTTTCTTGAATGACCTTCCAACAACGAGTAAAAACCATGCAGAACGATGTTTAGAAGTAGCCAAATCTGAGGGGTTAACTCGTGTTAGGATAGGGAATGTCCATTTGCTTTCGAATTATGAGTATTAGCACTATTCTATTGTGGTTTTTTCCCATTCTAATTCTTCGATGCTCTTGAATTGCGTCACGAACATGTTGATGTCAATAAAGATGGCTACGAAACAATAGAGGAGCAGTTTGTACTTTCTATCCCCGTACTTTCGCACTGCATTAACGTAGGTTCCGAAAGCAAATATGAAAATGCTGAGACAGACGATCATAACGAAGAATTCAGCTGTTAATCCAAAAATAATTGCAGTCACAAGAGCCCCAAAGGAGAAGTCGAGTGAATTTCCATGGTGCATCATGGCAAAATTGCGTAAAATTACCGTTCTTTTGTCCAGTTCCATGGCGGAATCGAGACTCTGTTTATAACCCCCTACCCAGCGACGTCTTTGCTGTCTGAAAGCCTTGAAGGTAGTGGGAGCATTCTCAGAAATAAATGCATGTGGCGCGTATTTCACTTTCTTCTTCGCCGCAGATAACTGTGCAGAAAGATGGAGGTCTTCCGTTAAAGCATCTTCATTCCACCCACCGAACTCTTCCAGAATTTCCTTGCGAATGCAATAATTACGTCCCATAAGCCACAGACTTCGACCAAGACGATTACGGACTTCATGATAGAGTCCGGTACCAGAAACATAAGTGAATTCAAGCGCAATCCCCTTCGTTAGTGAATTAGTGTCCCAATTCCGTACGGTGACCGGACCACTTGTCGCGGCAACCCCCGGATCATAAAGGGGGCGAACCAAAGACTGCAATGTTTCCGTCCGTATGAGGGTATCCGCATCATAGATAATGATGAGGTCGTAAGATGCGTGCTTGAGCCCATAATTTAAAGCGGCAGGCTTCCCTTTTTTCGGAAGCGATTCAGTCAGAACTTGAAGATTCAGACGATCTTGATAGCCTTTGCAAATTTCTGCAGTTTTATCGGTGGAATCACTTGCAACTACAATTAGCTCCAGATTGTCCTTTGAATAGCTTGAGTTTACAAATGAGTCAAGGGTGTTACCGATAACTTTTTCTTCATCTCGCGCGGGGATGATTACTGAAACGGGAGGAGTAAAGTTTTCAGACCCTTTTGGATAATTTGGGGAGCCAAAAGACCCTATAAAATTAATCCCATAAAGAAGAACGAAAACACAAAAGAAGAAAGAACCTAAAATGAATAATCCTATAAACTGGGGACGAATTCCTATAAACATCTCATTTGCCTTAGTTATCCATCGTGACCAATTCGGTGGGAAAATTAAATGAATCACCGCAAAAATTCCGATGATAATCGAGCCATTTATCAGATATCGGATTTTACCCATATTGACGTTCCTCCGCCATGATTACTTATTTGATTATAGTTTCATTATTGTTCGCTCTCTGAAATAAAAAGATATTCCTGTCATAATTCATATGAACAAAAGTTTATGAATACTACAGTTCTTTAGATCTTATTTTGGGAAGTTTAATTTTAATTCTATACATTATAGGGGATTTAAACTCCATCTGAACTCAAAGAAGCGCCGGTTTTAGTGGTCTTTATATATCGTAATATGAAAAAGATTTCCAGTGGTCATAATGGTAGTCGCTAACAGTAAAAAGAGATCAAAAGCAAAAGCTCTTGGAAGCAAGATGATCACTACATCAACCAATGAAAAGAAAGTTTTAAAACAAACATTCAAACAGTTAAAGCTGATAACGAGTGATTATGGTGGAGTTTGGGATAAAGACAAATTACTGGACCAGCTATACTTTATCGGGACTTTCCATATGTTTCTAAAACCACAGTTGCGGCGGTTCTGCAAGGCAAAAAAAATTATAATCTCAGGTACTAAGGAGGAGATCATAAAGCGGATTTGGACACATGGATTCAGCTTTGATGATATTAATGAATTTATACGCCAGGACACTCCGTCAAAAGAAAAAACTAAAAAGATGAGGTTAGTTGAGCGAATTCAGTTAAAAAAATCCACACAATTGTATCATTTATGCCATATATCGAAGAATTTGTATAACCAAGCAAATTACCTTGTGAAGACGGTGTATGAAACTAAAACAGAGAACGGTCATAAAAAGTGGATGAAATTTTTAGATTTAGAACGAGAACTATACTCTTCTCCTAATTACCAAGGACTACCAAGACAGGTAGCACAACAATGTTTGAGGCTGGTTGAAAAAAATTGGAAGGCTTTCTTTAGGGCAATCAAAGATTGGAAGAAACATCCAGAAAAATATCTAAATAAGCCAGAACCCCCAAGGTATAAACCGAAAAACGGGGAAAATTTGATAGTTTTTACCAATCAAACCGCCCGAATTAAGTTTAGCAAAAAGGAAAAAAACTACTACCTTTCATTTCATTATAAAGCGAACTTGCCCCCTGTCCGAGTGAATGGAAATCGTGTACAGGACTTCCAGCAGGTTCGTATTTTACCACGGGGGAGTTACTATATTCTTGAAATTGTATATTATAGCAATATAAAAGATTCAAATATACCTAAGGATCGGATGGTAGGTATTGATCTAGGGGTACGGAATACTATGACGGTGGTAAATAACATCGGTCTACGTCCCTTTATTGTGAGGGGCGGTCCTGTAAAGTCGGTCAATCAATATTTCAATAAATTGTTAGCAAATTATCAGAAATTGAATGCTGCTAATGGTTTAAAGCGAACTACAATGCGGATCCATCGCTTAAGACGTCATCGCAATAATAAAATCAATGATTTATTCCATAAGCTCTCTCGGGCCCTTATCAATTATTGCTTGGCTTATAAGATAGGTACCATAGTAGTTGGATACAATGAAGGGTGGAAACAAAACTGTAGAATGGGGCGAAGGAATAACCAAAATTTCGTGAATATTCCCTTTTATCGTCTTATCGATCAGATTCAGTACAAAGCGGAGTTAGTTGGGATTGATGTGGTGACAGACAATGAGAGTCATACAAGTAAATGTTCGTTCCTTGATAAGGAATCCATTGAACATCATGATGCCTATGTCGGTACGCGTGGCGTTTATCAATCGAAGAAGAATGGAGGAGTTGGCAAAGTTAGCCATGGATTATTTAAAACGGCTACTGGCAAAATCATTAATAGTGATGTGAATGGGGGATATAATATCCTCCGGAAAGCATTCCCGAAAGCCATTTCAGCGGATGTGATCGAGGGGCTCGAGTTGGTCCCCTATTCCGTCAAATTCTCAGAATTAAACAAATTGACTAACTTAAAGTCTACTTACAAGCAATCCCGAAAGCCATCGGCGGACGGGATCAGAGGTCGTGGGTCTCGGCCAGTGCGTCCTACGCACAACGAAAAAACAATTTTTAAAAAAGTAGTTAAAATCTTTTAAAAATTGAGACCTGAATTACTTCTCCGTTTTCTCCCATTCTAAACTCTTTAAATTTCTGAATGTTAGCGAGAACATATAGAGATTGGTTACAAAAAACACAGGATAATACAGAAGCAAACGGTACCGGCGGTTTCCATACTTCCGTATCCCATTTACGCCCATTCCAAATGTGAAGATAAAAATTGTGATACAAATAAGCATGACAAAATAGTCCTTGACTACTAGTCCAAAGATAAGAGCTGTTACAACAGCGCCAAGTGCATAATTATTAATATGTGCATAGTGGCTCATTCCGAAGTTTCTCGTGACAACCGCCGACCGCTTTATCTCCATTGCGGCTTTCATGGAGCTTTTATGACCACCAATCCAGCGTTGTCGCTGTTTTTTGAAAGATTCCCAATCAGTAGGAGCTCTTTCGGAACAATAAGCTAATGGGGAATGTTTGACTTGTTTCTTGAGCATTGCTAATTGGACCGATAGATGCATATCCTCGGCTAAGGCATCTTCCTTCCATCCCCCTACCTCCTCTATAACGCGCTTTCGGATACATACATTCCGGCTAAATAGCCACAATTGTCGCCCGAGCCTTTGTCGCAGCTCAAAGTATAACCCTGCACCGGATAAAAAGGTGTATTCTATTGCAATCGCCTTTGTGATTTTATTGGTTTCACGATTCTGAACTGATACAGGTCCTATCGCTGCATCTGCAGTTGGATCATAAAGGGGACGAACTAAATATTCGAGGGTATTTTCTTCGACATGATTATCCGCATCGTAAATACATAAAATATCATGTTTGGAATATTTTAAACCCAGATTCAGGGCAGCTGGTTTTCCTCTCTTTGGAAGGGGGTCGGTTAGAATTTGAATATTCAGATCATTCTGATACCTTTTACAAATCGCGACCGTTTCATCTGTGGAGCCCGAGGCGATAATAACAAAATCGAGATTTTCTTTGGGATAGCTGGATTTCTTGAAACAATCTAGAGTGGCACCGATTACTTTTTCCTCGTTTAAAGCAGGAATGAGGACCGAAATCGGGGGATGATAATTTTCAGAACCTAAAGGATAATGTACCTTACCAAATGAAGCTATAAATGCAATTCCCCAAAGAAATACAAACGCAAAAAAGAAGAAAACTCCAATCGCGACTAATACTTGAAATCCTAGGGGTGGAGTCGTAAAGAGTTGATCCATGTTACGCAACCACAATGACCAATCCCTTGGAAAAATCCAATGAAGGATAATAAAAAAACCCACGATGATTGATCCATAAATTAAGTAGCGTATTTTACCCATATGATCATCCAGTCAATAATTCAGGAACATATTAACAAAATTAAGGGGGGGACTCAGAATTGAGACGCTCTGCGTCCTTGATCTCCTCTTCTGTGACACCTTCGCTCCGTAGTCCATTGAACATTGCTTTTCGAAAGGGTCCAGGTGTTTCGGATAGATTCGATCGTATCACATCCATCCTTGATATTTCTTTACTATGTCGTTTCAAAGCGTATTTTGTTGCTCCATTCGAAACCGCCCGTTTTGCAATGCCTCTAACCATTCGGCCGCTGTGAGAAATGACCCGTAGAAAGAAGTCCTCTACTTCATCAGGCCATACGATGCCTTTAGCCCGATTTTTAGCCTGATTTTTCCCGGCATTTACATCAAAGCCGAGTTTTTTAAGTCTTTTAGAACAATATTTTTTTTCCTTTCCGGCTTCACTCAGAACTGCTTCAACAAGGTATGCACTTGTTATTAAGGTCTTCTTATCTTCAATTGCCAACGCCTCAGCTGTTTGGGTAACATTATTGATGAAATCATTACCTACCTTCTCCGCAACCTCATTTTTGAACCTTTGAATTAATTCAACTAAACCATCGTCCCACTTGATATCAACAGATTCACTAGAACCGGTTATCGAGATCTCGTGTGCCTTGGCATTTAGTGGTAAGATTGGTGTACAAGCCATGAGTTTCGCCGTATCACCTTCAATGACATAAGTTCCTTTCATAGTGGCTTGGACCGGATTAGATTCCCCAGAATTGACTTTTTTAATCGTTTCGAAATCTGTTTTATGGATGACTGTAGGGATGTCGGGTTCCGCCCGTGATCCCATTCCCCATTGCACTTCATTTTCCATGAACATTTGCCAATAACTCATTTCAGGTTTGTCAGTGATTTTGTATTGAAAGAAGAGGGGTGAAATGGATTTTAATTGGGTTTTTAGTTCGGGTAATCCATTAAATGCTTTCATAAATGAGGTTAGATACGCCTCCCATTCATCTTTGGTGTTTAAACTTAAACTCGTAGATGGTAAAGCTTCTTCCGATTGAGGTAGCTGAGATTCAGTTGTTAAGTCGCCTCGTTCGCGAGCTTTGTCTGCCATTTCTTGGGTTCCATAAGGTAATGTTTTTATCTCATCGATTTGATCGGCAGTCAAAAAGTTACTTGGATTAATGTCCTGTTCGAGGAGAAAATCATATGCATCATGGCGGAAAGGGGTGGGTACAACTTTAAGAATTACAGAAGTTACCAGATCTTTCTCTACTTTTTCTGCTCCAGTTCTCTCTGCAGTTCTTTCTGCTGTAAAACCAATGCCCTCCCGTGCAGCAGTTCGAAATTTTTCAGGCACGATAATCATGACTTTATCAAATAAATCCTGAGCCGATGGGTCCCAAGGAAGGCCAGTAAATGAATCGGATAAAGGGGTTTTCATGGGATTATTAAGAACCCGTTCCTCTTCCGGGACGAACCCATCTCCATAATTTAGGTATTGGTGAATATATAATAGAAATTCTCTATAATCTTGCTCATTTTTAGCAGATGGATTCTGAAATGCTTGATCCGCATATTTAAAACAATAAAAGCATTTTACACCACAATTTTCAGCACATGTGGCACCCTTATTAGGAAATTTCTCTATAAAATTTTTCAATTCATCTGAAACCAGCTCCCCTTGGAAATCGGGAATGCTTAACATCGTACCTTGGACGTCAGCACTTCCCATAGGCTCGTTTCTAGCAGCTAATTCTGAGAATTGGGGGGATGCAAGCTCTAAAGGATCTGAAACGAACGAATACGCGTTAAAAATTACCCCGAGATTGCCTTCGTATTTTTGTTCGCTGTATGCTTTTAAAGCGCGGAAGATCCATTCGGTACCGTATCGCCGACCTGAAATCTTGAAGTAATCATACCCTAAATGGAGGTATTTCTCTATATCATCAGGTTGAATCCATCTGCACATCAAAAGTTGTTCGTAGTGAAAACATTTCTGGTTCATACAGGCGATGCTTGACCAATCGTTATAATAACAATTTAGAGGATCGTAATTCTGACTTGCATGGGAGCATTCTGTATAATGGAAAAATCGGAATGGACAATCCTGTAAGCAACAATCGTTAGCAAGCAGCTCTAAATCACAATTCACACTCTTCTTGATGGCTTCCAACAATGGAAAGTTACGGTTTGCTAGATACGAAACCGAGATAATTCCCTGAGTACCGATGAGTTCTTGCCAATCCAAAGCTCGACCAACTGTATTCACTTCTGAAATCACAGAAACCTTAATTGGGATACTAGAATACGTTCGGGCAAATTCCGCTAAGTAGGGATCAGCAACTGTAAGGTATTCAACCTTCATATCATCTAACCAGTCAAGTTCATTGATTGCCCTCGTTTGCTCTTTTCTATTGAACTTGAAGTACCCAAGACACTCGCCATTCCACAGCCAAGTAAATTTTAATCCCATATCATGAACGGTATTAATGAAATTTTGAACCTTCTCACGATCCATTTTCGGGAACAGAAAAAATGGACGCCCGGATCCCGTAAAGCTCTCATCAAAAGTACCGTAGAAATCATGGACATTCTTCTTAACTGCGGGGTTTTCTTCGATAGCCCGTAATAAACTCCTTTGCCAGTTGCAAGGAACTGATATTCTCATTTTTCTACCTCCGAATAGCTCCTTTTCGTATTTCTTCTAATTTCCCCTCAATAAGAGAGAGTAGAGTTTTCTGCGCTTTTGAATCCCCTTGTGGAAATCTCTTGGAATACTCTTGATAATAGCGATCGAGATCTTCTTCAGTGTGAGTTCCATTACGGGGTAAATTCCCACTGAACTCCCGAACGATTTCTGGTGTAAGTTGAATCAAGGAATCCTTAGCGAGATCTTTAAACCAGTAATCGCCATAAGGGTGAGGAATTTGTAAAAATTCGTTAAATGAGCGATCAATTGTCTTTTTGATATAAGCGTCAATCATTGCTATGGATTCGCTTGAATCCATTCCATTAATAAATAGTAAGAAATTTTTATATCCCAGTTCTTCATAATGATTAACATCGACTGGAGAAATCCAGCAGGCTTTCAAGATCCTTTTAGGATCTAGTAATCTTTTCTTCCAGCAGTAAAGAAGTGGGTAATCAAATTCATTTTCTACATTGGATAGATTAGCCTGATTTTCAGTTATGGGTGATGACATTGTCCTGTGACTCTGGAGATTGTGATGATAGTACCACTGGATGCACCCCCAATCACACCCCAAGTTTAATGGTAGTATAAAATCGAATTCCTGTGATTGTTCCATCTTTGAGGGGAGTAATAGGAAATTTTTCAATGCGTTCAAGTTCCTCGCAATATCAGGATGGAGAATTATGGTGTCAGCTCCTAACTCAAAGAAAATTCGGGCCCGATTCATGGATGTCACAAGTTGGGAGTAGGATAGATAAATTTTCATATCAGGGAATTTCGCCCTAATGAAACCTACATTATTTGGGGATGAAACAACTACTTCTTTAATGCCAAGATGTTTAAGTTGTTCCATGAGTTTTATATTAGCGCGAAACTGCTCCGCGTGGGCTTCAAAATTTCCTTGGCAGGTGGAATCGATCTGCGCGATAGGTGTGATCTCAGCTTGTTTTAAATGCGCTATAAAATCTTCAAATTCAGCCCAAGTTGGGAGACTCTTAGGCAAAACTATAGAACTACTCCCAATTGAGTTCTGAGGCACATATACAATATAATGTGTCACAGGGAATTTTTTTCTTAAAATTTTATCAATTAATTGGTTATCGTAATCGCCATTCAAGATAAATTTCATATTTATTACCATCCTTTGATTTCTTTCTCCGATTTAGATAAAAAAAGGGGAAAATTTTATTCGACGGGAGTTTGGATTGGAGATTCCATTTTAGGTGTCACATCCCATTCGATATCCTCCAGATTCATGAACTGGATTGCGAACATATAGAACATCAGAACAAAGTACCATGGAAAGTAGAGGAGTAATTTGTACTTACCTTCACCATACTTTCGAAGTGCATTCACGATCAAGCCAAGGCAGAAAGCAAAAATGCTCAAACATACTAACATTATAAAGAAATCGCCTATAAATCCGAAGATCAAAGCTGCTACAATGGCACCTACGGAAAAGTTGACGACATGGCCGAAGTGAAGCATCCCAAAGTTTCTCAGGATGACGGATCGTTTATCAAGTTCCATTGCTGAATCGAGGCTTTGTTTATATCCTGCCACCCACTGCTTTCGTTGCGCTTTGATACCATCCCAGGTAGTTGGTGTGATTTCAGTAGAGAGCGCTTCCGGTGCATGAAAGAATTTCTTTCCAGCTACCGTTAATTGCACCGAGAGATGTAGATCCTCGGTTAGGGCATCTTCATTCCATCCACCAAATTCTTCGAGGACATTCTTTCGTATCGCATAGTTTCGTCCCAAAATCCACAAGTTTCTTCCCAAACGAGCCCGGGTTTCAAAGTAGAGCCCCATGGAACAAAAGTAGCAGAAGTCTACATATACTGCTTTCGTCCAACTATTGACGTTCCAGTTACGTGCTTGTGTTGGTCCAACAGTCACATCAATTCCAGAATCGTAGAAGGGTCGTGCCAGAGCGTTTAAAGTTTCGGCGCCCACGTGATTATCGGCGTCGTAGACGCAAACAATGTCATGTGAGGCGTGTTTCAAGCCAAGATTTAATGCTGCAGGTTTTCCCTTCTTTTCCTGTGCCTCAGTAACTATTTGGATATTCAAGTGTTCTTTGTATTTTTCACATATTTCGACGGTCTTATCAGTTGAGCCGCTGGCAATGATGACTAATTCCAAATTCTCCTTGGGATAATTCGAGTTCTTATAGGATTCGAGCGTGTTAACAATGACATTCTCTTCATTGCGGGCTGGAACGAGCACCGAAATGGGAGGAGTATATCCTTCCGAACCTTCAGGGTATTTCACCTTCCCGAAAGATGCCATAAAAGCTATCCCCCATAAGAGGAAGAAAGCGAAGTAGAAAAAAGATCCCAAGATAAATAATCCAAGGAACTGAGGTCGAGTTCCAGCAAACAATTGGTTCGTCTTCGTTACCCAGCTTGACCAAGCCGAGGGAAAGAACAAATGGATCAGGGCAGTCATACCTACCAAAATTCCGCCGTATATCAAATATAATTTTTTACCCATTCTAATTACCTCTTATATTGTTTTTTATTACGTCTAAGGAACATCCATACATGAAGTGAATGTTCCTTTGTTCCCCTCCAGAACAAATAATTTCTATACAAGTAGTATTTTTACAATTCGTTTCGAAAAACAGGTTTGAATTCAGTTTAAAACTAGAGTTTTTTAAATTTTTTACATGATCTAAAACAAAGTCAGGAAAATCAGAGTAAACGTGTTTATTAAACATTGTTTGACAGTTAATGGGTTGAAAGGTTCTACCAAAAGTGAAATTTTTTTCATTACATCTGTTTATTAGATGTTTAACATCAAAAAAACTAGATGTTTCAAAAAAATTTTCAACAATTTCACTTGCCAAATTAGAATCATTTGAAAAATCTTCCGCTGCAGCAAAGTGAATGATCGTATCTTTGAAAACTAGGTCTTCGGTATGTTTTGGTTTAAAGAAACTTTTGGAAAGTCGCCTAAAGGTTTTTGACACAACGGCTCTTTTTTTCGCATCCCAAGGGGGAATAAGCAGTACTATAAGGAAGGAAATACCTAACCCGGTGAAGAAGTCCTTATACTCGGTTAAATGCACTTCCAATGCGTTGTATATGACTAAAGGAAGAAGAATGCCCAAAATAAAGATAGCAGGCAATATAATCATTGAGATCAAAAAGATGCTAACAGCTACCCTCGGATGTTTAGACACAGTTTTAGATCTCCTTCTTTTGAAATTGACTAACCTATTATAAAAAAATTTTCCCAGAAGATGCGGAGTGGAAATAAATCACGTTATTTTTCATATGAATTTAAGGATATGAGGAAATTACCAGAGTATTTATTACGAGGTCCTGACTTCAGCTATAAAAAGAACATATGATTGGTGTAATTGTGAACAACCAGAAGATACACGCATACTATGAAGCGGAAGGGAAACATCTTAAAGCAAGTGATGTGGATAGATATTATCGAGGAGTCTTTCGGTTTTTCTCGACACATGGAAGCCGTAGTGCAATTCTTGAAAAATGGTTGAAATTATGTAAACCAAATGAGACATTTCTAGACGTAGGTTGTGAATTAGGATACTTTGTTCGTAAAATGGCAGCGAGGGGACTAAAAACAGCGGGAGTCGATATTTCGCCAACGAAAATTCGAAAGTCAAAACAGATAGCTTCAAAAATGAATTTAAGTTGTGACTTCTCTGTGATGGATGCAGAAAAATTGGAATTCGAATCTAATACCTTCGATTGGGTGCTCTGTTCCGAAACACTTGAACATATCTTAAATGATAAGCGCGCAGCTCAGGAGATCGTGCGAGTGTCAAAACACAATATTATTGTCACAGTTCCCCAAAAATCTATCTTTTGGCGTATTCTTAATAATTTTTCAGAGATTTATGGATTTGATGCGTTAGGAGCAGGACACTTACGTGAATATAATGAAGAATCTCTATTAAATCTCTTTGGGAAAAGAGTTACTCTGGAATCTCTTAAAAAGGGAGGATTTCTTGTTTCAGTTTTGGATAGGTTCCTTCCAGACCTTTCAATTTTTAAGGCCATTCTTTGTGTTAGATTAAAAAAAGTAGAGTAGCTATTTTTATTGTAATCAGAACTGGTCATAGTCGTCTTCGATAGCTGTGCCGCAGGCGGTACAAAAGAGCGCACCGGGTTGGATTCGCGCACCACAGTCCGGACAGAATTGAAGACCGCCAGAGGGGGTTTGAGGTGCCGGAGCCACAAAGGCGTCTGGGGGTGGGGGTGGGGGTACCGTCATATCAGGGGGAGGGGCATTTGCCATAGATGGTGGTGGTGGTGGCGGAGGATAGCCATTCCCAGGGGGGCTGAAAGTGGCAGGACCACTCATTGCACCCATTGGATTATTATGAATGGTTTCAATAGCTGGATAGATGGTATCAATTACATGTCTCTTGCTACTTTTTAATCCATGCGTGGGGCATTCCATATAAAGCACAATCCACCGACCCTCCCGACCAATTTTAGCAGGACCTTGGAGTGGTTGACCACATATAGCGCAACGGTAGATGTTATCGGCAACCATATGTATCCATTGGTCACGGCTACCTATCGGAAGGCGGATCGCTGCTTTAGAGCGATCATTTGGGCAAATCGCTTTGAGTATAGCATAAGGACCTTTCACTTTTATATAAAGTATCACTCGATCTTGACCACAGCGGGCGCATTGCATGGAGTTATGACCATAAGCCATTTGAACATCTCACAATTTAGGAGCGTTTCTATTAGTAAATTGAAGTAAATCTTATTATTTATAGTTTATTGGTTTAAAAAGGGAAAAGGCAGAGAAATAGGGGTGAAGATACCGACTTTAATTCGTTGAAGAAAAATTCTTGCTAAAAAGTAATATTTTAAAAGCCTTTTTGTATGGTTCTTTTTTCAGTTCTCATAATAGGGAAATTGCACTCTTCTCAGGTGTCAAGTTGGAATCGTCACTTCATTTATATGGAAATAAGTTGTTCATAATTAGTAGAGGAAAATCACGATGCTCGAGAGTTGTCCCTATATCACAAGGTGTGATGCTGAAACAAGGCAATTACGTGGTAGTGCTGAGCATTATTGTTTAGGATCAAAAAATTGGGAATTCTGTCCGGAATTTCAGAGTTTGTCATTAGGTGGGGTGGTCTTTCGAGAATACAGTCGGGATACTGAAATAACTGAATTAGTCAAAACAACAATTCTGAAGGATTTAAAGACGGAATTCCAGTCTCAATTATTGGTGGCAATTATATCTAACCAAGGAGAAGTACTTTATCGGGATCGGGCGTGGTCAGAAACGGACCTGCTAGTAGCACAGAATTTATCGCGGTACAAAACAGATACAATTAATTTTGGTGAGCATTTCAAACTTCAAAATAAGGATTTTTTTCTTTTCGTGAAAATTCACGAGTTGCTGATGCTTGTCTGCAACACAAAAGTCAATTCAGATCAATTAATTACGATTATCAAAAGATATTTATCGGATTACCATGTTAATTTCGAAGAATATTTGGAAAAGCATCCAATATCCTTTGAAAAGGAGCCTAGTGCGACGTTGGAAGAAAATATCGTGATCTCTATGTTTGATGAGCTCCAAAAACGACTCAGGGCTACCAATCCAACAATTGTAATAGGTGATTTGAATAAAATAAAAGAGAAGATTTTTGAATTGTTTTCTTGGAATAGGATATTTTATGAAGTGTCAGTGCTCATTGAACGTTTAGAGGGGTATCCCGTTCAAAGAGAACTTAGTAAGCAAGAAAGGGACGAAATTGTGCACAAAATTATGGAATGGCAGGAGAATATTCGTAAAGTAGTTTAAATTAAGATAAAAAATAATTTATTTAGAAAGAAAAAAAGAAGATAGGAATTATTTCAAATCTTCTAGCTTTATTGTTTTCCGCTTCGGCTCGCCCTTGTTTTGCCCCTTCGAAAATTTCGGTAATTTTTCAATTATTTTCTCTATCTCAATTGAGATACCCTGGTTTAACAGTTCTATGATTTTAGGTTTTGCCTCGCCACTCACACGAACACCTTTCTCCTTGAAATATGCCCAAACCTTTGATTTCTGTACATATTCAAAGCTCATAATTTTACCTCCAGAGTAAATATTCTGTTTTTGAAAGTAGATTTAATTCATTTATATAGTTATTTCAAAAAAGAAGGAAAAAAATAACTGTATCTATTTTTGCTCTAGTCAAAAGAAAGAAAAAAATAGGAGGTTTGTGATAAAATTGTTGTTTTGGTTTAATATCTAACCATTATCTCCTCTAAAGCTGTAATATAATGTTTAATTTCAGTTTTGATTTTATCCAGGTCTTTTTCCGCCTGAGGTGCCATTTGGAGCATTTCATCGATATCATAGATTTTCAATTGGGCTTTCTCAATTTCCATCTTACAGATGAAAGTCACCATCTCAGCAGAATCCTTAATTAGAATTTTCCAGATATCATCTGACATGCGTGCTTTTCGCTTTCCGATTCCCAAGCGGTAACAAACTTTACCATCCGATTCCGATTCCACTTTCTTCAGATAGTTCATTGCCACCAGTGCTTCTAAATAGCCCTTTTCTAAATTTTCCTCACGATTTGTCCTCTCGCAAACACTTCCAAGAGTGCCATCGCCCGATCGCATAACTGCTATAACACATTTTCGCAGTTCTTCGGGGAGATCCAAGAGATCGGTTACACCAATATTCACCAATTTCTTCTGGGGTTTAGCTTTTTTCATGAGCAGAGTTTCAATCATTTTTTTAATATTTCCGATACTGTCTTGAACAACCTTAAAGTTCTCCTCAATCGCGTTAAATTCTTGAAAGAGGGAATGAGTGTGTTCATCATCTTGATGTTCCATACAATCACCTGTTAGAGTAATCCATGTTTTTTGAGGAAGCGACCTCTATGAACTTTTTATCACCCAATTGATTGTGTCAAACAATTACTTTTTGTAATGATAAATTATTCCTTTTTTTATATTTCTTTTTTTTAATATCTCACTATTTCATTGACCGTGGTTTTGGGTGTTGCCCCTCCCTTTTTTTAAGGGAATTGCTTATAGGAGGACTATAGATAGTATGATCAGTCCTATAATTAGAGGTACCGCCTTTTCACCCCTGCTGGTACTCCGCCGAAAGATGCAGGTCAGTAAAACGCTAAAATAAATTAGGAGAGTCGCCAACAGAAAGAGGATTGCCTCTAATCCGGATAATGCGAAATGCATCTGGATTACAAGGGAAATAGTATAAGTAAAAAGTGCCGTAATAAAAATACTAGAAGTTAATAACTTATTCATTTTTTTTTTACCTAAATTTTCTTCATTTAAGTAATATTTGCCAAATTTCCTTATAAACCTGACTCAATTTTGTCACACAGACATCCATACCTTCCAAACGCTTGTTTTGGTGGGATAAACGTAATATTACTCATTTATTTCATCTCGTAACCCCTATGACATGGAGCGGAAATTCCGGGCGAAGGCACAGATGAGTCAAACTATCAAGTGGCTGCTGGAGGAAGACTACACGGACCTTAACTACCACATCGATAAGATCGCGAACGAGCACAAGATCCACCCTGGGGACATGGATGAGTTTGTGGATGCGCTCCGATGGATGTTTCACTGCTTCCACACCCTCGCCGAGCTCGACCAAATCCACCAAGTGCTGGAACTCACGCAACCCGCTCTGCTTCGCTTAATCCCTCCCAAACCAGCCCAACAGCAGCCCCCCCAGGAGGCGACCTAGTTGGCTTATCCTACCAAGAAAGCTCTTTTTGAGAAGAGGAGGATATTTTCAGGTGCCACTATCACCAAGTTCCAGAGCGAGTGGGTTCCATGGGACACGACAATACTGTTACAATCCTCAAGCTTCATTATTATTAATAATTCCTAGTTGAAACTTAGCATTGGAGATTAATTGTAAAGATGAAAATATTTATGAGATTGAAAATAGTATAAAAAACAGAGGGAGACGGAAATTATGTTTTTGAAGAAAAAGCTGTTTATCATTCCTCTTTTCGCATTTTTTTTCATAATCTTTTCCTTAATATCTGTAAATCATAATAGGAATCCAAATGTTAATTCAAATCTAAATACTCAATTTTCTACAATTCCGAGCTCGCCAGAGTATTTGGGAAATGGATTACCTATGGAAGATCTTCTTCCATGGGAGGATGATGTTTACTATTACGAGACTTATACTACTTTTCCTTCAGATTATCACCTCTTTTCGATATATCTCTATACTTCATTTTCAGACTCTTGCACTTTTAATGTAGGGGTTGAACACCGACCCGTAGATTATGTACACTTCTCAACGTGTACTTACCAATACTTTCCATTTCGTCCGGGTTATAATGTTGCATTAAAACCTGAGGTTGAAACCCTAATGGGGCATGGCAGGGTGATTGTGGAGTGTGAATCAGCGAAGGACATCACCGTGGGACGGGTGTATGAGAGTTATTGGTTTTTTCAGACCGGACGGGAAAAGTTTGAGTTTTGTGAGGTAAATTTAAC
>JAEOSY010000367.1 GCA_016840125.1 Candidatus Helarchaeota archaeon
CGTTGGAAACAGGATAATCAGGAAAAGCCATTTATATTTCTGGATCATGTGGTTGCGACCAAACCTAATGGAATCCACGGCTTTCAGGCAGATTGTAATGACTTATTGGAATGCAAAGCACATCTAGAAGCCATCCGTGACTCACTCGATCATTCCGTTGTGATGGTTGGTGGGATGGACAACAATAAAATATTTGCCCAGCCTCAATCTCTCCAAGCAGTATGGAAAAGAACTGCTGATGTCCTTCAAAAGTTGAAATTACCAGGTCCATTCATTGCGGCCACTGATCATTCCTACCACTACGGTGTTCTGGTAGAAAATATCACCCAATTTAACAAAGCTGTTTGGAAATATGGGCGTTACGATTAACGTTTTATGGAACAAGAAAATGGCTAAAAGTTCAAATTCAGAATATAGTTCTGGAATACCCGCCCTAGATGAAATACTTCGTAATATAATTCCAGGAGATAACGTTGTTTTCCAAGTAGAAACCTTAGAGGAATATATCCCGTTTGTATATATCCCGTTAGAGATTAAAAGGATATGCTATATATATATAAAATCTATTTTATGTTAAGAATGATGCTATTTTCGTTCATATTCAAGTGAATAATAATGAACTTTATTACATTTATAAAATTTTTTCTGCTTTTTTGTACTAAGGAATATTTAAGTATGCTGAACATACCGTTATCATAACGATTTTTCGAAGTAAATGCGAATAAAATTATATTATAAATAGTTTTTTTGCTATTAGCTCGAGAAAAAGTGTATAGAATAATGAACTGAAGAAAGATGATATTATGGCAATAACTGATGAGAAAATTGCGTTAGCGATAATACAGATTAAAATTACTATTGTTAGCACCTTTATCGTCTTTTTTGCAGTAATTTGAGGAATATACATGACAGCAGCAGATACAGCTTTTATTCTGATTTGTACGGGTCTAGTTTTTATAATGACTCCAGGTTTAGCCTTTTTCTATGGTGGTCTACTACGGAAGAAAAATGTCATTTCCATGATGGCGATGTGTTTCATCTCGATCGTGGTTGTGGGGCTTTTCTGGTTCTTCTTCGGGTATAGCCTTGCCTTTGCACCCGATGCAGGTGGTGGTTTCGTTGGTAATCTTGACTTTTTCGCTTTAATAGGCGTTGGCACGGGAGCCTATGCAGTATACTCAGTCGAGATCCCCCACATGCTCTTCATGGTCTTTCAACTGATGTTTGCCGTGATAACCGTTGCGATTGTTGCAAGTCCGTTTGCAGAACGTGCGAAATTTAGCTCGTTCATAGTATTTATCATTATCTGGCTTTTACTCGTCTATTCCCCAGTAGCCCATTGGGTCTGGGGAGATGGTGGCTGGCTAAGTTCAATGGGTGCGCTTGACTTTGCAGGTGGAACAGTTGTGCATATCAATGCGGGATTCTCAGCTTTGGCGATCGCGTTGGTGATCAAACCGCGAAAAGGATACAAAAAAGAACCAATGGAACCTTCTAAAATCCCCTATGTCCTACTAGGTGCAGCCCTTCTCTGGTTGGGATGGTTTGGCTTTAATGGTGGTAGTGCTTTAGCCGCCAATGAAACTGCGGTACTTGCGATGTTCAATACGTTCATGGCCTCGTGTGCCGCGGGTGGCGTGTGGTTAATTATCGGTTGGTTTAAGACAGGGAAAGCTAGTGTTCTCGGACTAGTGACTGGCGTACTCGCAGGTTTAGTGGCAGTTACCCCAGCCGCGGGTTTCATCGAACCTTGGGCAGCTCTGGTAATCGGCGCGGTCGTAGGTGTGATCTGTTATTTCGCATTAAGTCTGCGGACGAAATCCAAAGTTGACGAATCCCTCGATGCCTTCGCCGTGCATGGTGTAGGCGGCATCTGGGGTGCGATTGCTACCGGTATTTTTGCGACAGTGGGCGCGACCAGTTTACTAACGGGAAACGTCGGGCAGATCTGGATTCAGACCGTGGGGGTCTTGGTAACTGTTGGCTACTCATTCGTGGTAAGCTTTGTGTTAGCGTTTGTCATCAATAAAATAATGGGGCTCCGGGTGAAAGCCGACGAAGAATACATCGGGCTTGATCTATCCCAACATGGTGAAAAACTGTAAGGTGAGTGGTGAATAAATGAAAAAAATAGAATGTTATATTCGGCCTGAAAAATTGGAACCGGTCAAAGAAGCCCTCTTCGCGATGGATATCCGTGGGATGAGTATTACCGAAGTCAAAGGGCATGGACGCCAACGCGGAATTAAATTGGTAGGACGCACTGGAGACTACTGTGTGGAATGGATCGATAAATTGAAGCTAGAAATTGTCATCAATGGTGATGTGGAGAAAGTAATCGAGACGATCATAAACACCGCAAAAACCGGCAACCCCGGTGATGGGAAGATCTTCATTATTCCCGTGGAGGAAGCCATCAGAATCCGTACAGGAGAACGTGGTGAGTCCGTTCTCTAAAAAATCATTTCTTCTTTTTTTTAAAAAATATTTATTCTTCGATTTGTATGGGAAAAAACGTGTGTTCCTTGATCACATTTAAACAAATGGATGTTGAGGTCTGCTTAATGTGGTTCGTTTTATTGAGATCCTTTAAAAACTTATTTAAGTCCAGGACTTTTCTGAATTTGACGGCAATGATGCTATCCCAATCCCCTGTTGTGTCATAAATAGCATAGACATTGGAATTTTCCGCAAGTTTTTCTTCGACTTCATGGATAAATTTGCCATCTATCTGGATCAGTATAATTGCTGTGACTTCATAGCCAATAGCCGCAGTATCAATATCAATTGTAAATTTCTTAATAATTCCTCGTTCTTTTAAATTATTGATCCTGTTGGACACGGTCCCTATCGCAATGTTCAGCCGAGAGGCAATCTCTCGATAATTTGTTTTGGAATCCTCCTCCAAAATTTTCAAGATTTTGAGGTCTGTTTCATCCACCTTTGGTCCCTTAGACATTCAATCACAGTTCCACTGAAAATTTTTCATTATTCTTATTAACAAAATATGAATTTGTTCATAAATTATGAGAAAAAAAACAGTCACACTTTATAAAGATATAGCTAAATGTTCAATTCGATTTTACGAATTGAAATGTCTTCTCGCCCCTCGAAGAATAAATAGGAATAAAAAAATAGGAATTTATTTTTCCATTTCATCTAATAATTTATGAAGAACTCCTCTAATTTGTTTCTCAGTGAATCCATTATCCAAATAGTAGTAAAGATGGCCCAGGATTGATTGGGACATGCTTTTCTCTGGAGTTGTTAAATCGAGTTTTTCTGTATCTTGTAACTTAAGCATTTTTTTCACCATTATACAAACAATCTATTTCTAAAATTTCTTTTTATAATTTTTCATTAATTGTTTTTTTCTTTTGTTGAATGTTCAATTTCATTAGCTCTAGATGAACAATTAATTCCAGCTATTTAAAGATTTTGCACAAAACTGTTTAAATTTTATATTTTCTTTTCACTTTTTCGACAAAAATATGTTAAAATTAAGAATATTTGAAAAAAAAAGAAAAAAGAGATTTATTAATCTAAGTATTTCATGATCTCCCACGGGGTTACGTAAAGGCAGAACTGGTTCCATTCGCCGGTCTTATAATCCATGAAAGCATCGTAGATATGGCTTCCTAAGACGCCCTGAAGGACTTCATCTGAGCTGAGTGCATCGAGGGCATCTCTTAGAGTCGTTGGTAGCTGTCTGATATTCAAATCCTTCTTTTCCTGATCCGTCAAATCGTAAATATCTTCATCAACGGGGTCGCCGGGGTCGATTTTCTTCTTAATTCCATCCAATCCCGCAGTGAGAAGACAAGCGAACGACAAATAAGGATTGGTACTGGGATCGACACCTCTGTATTCAACACGGCGACGGTTTGCGTATTTTGGACCTTTCATGTACATCGGAATCCGAACTAAGGCGGAACGATTACGGCGAGACCAAGCAACATTAATTGGGGCTTCAAATCCTGGCACGAGGCGTTTATAGCTATTCACCGTTGGTGCGCAAATGGCCGTCAAGGCTTCTGCGTGATCCAGAAGTCCACCAATATAGTAACGACAGATTTGGCTGAGTTCGGCGTATTCGTCGCTCTCATCGTACATGACATTCGTACCATTAGTGTATAGCGAATTATGTATGTGCATTCCACTAGCATTATCAAGATAGATCGGTTTGGGCATGAAAGTAGCAATCCAACCATATTGCTTGGCGATATTTCTAGCAGCTAATTTATAGATTTGAACCCGATCAGCGGTTTCAATTAGGTTACTGTAACTATAGTTCACTTCGATCTGCCCATTCGTCGCAACTTCGTGATGGTGCATTTCCACATGGTACCCCATCTCTAACAACGCAGAAGTTAAATCATTCCGGTATTCGGTGGTCGTATCTTCAGGCGGATTACGGAAGTAGGCCTCTT
Source organism: Candidatus Helarchaeota archaeon (assembly GCA_016840125.1). The sequence goes on from JAEOSY010000367.1 coordinate 4,431, forward strand.
TAGGGCGTAAAACATACCCTCCAACTTCAGTATCAGATGATTGCGGACTAATCCGTGGAGCCCCCCAGGAATCACCGGCCCCACCCTTAGGTGAGACAAACTGATCATAAACCAATTTACTGGGATCGATTGACTTGAATACAAAAAATTCAATTTCAGGACCAAAATAAGCCTTATAACCCATGGTTTTAGCAGCATCAACGGCTCTCTTTGCAACATAACCTCGAGGATCGACCTCTGACGCCTCTTTACTCCCAAAGGGTTCTCGGATATCCCCGATTATGACCGCGGTTTTTTGGTTTCCATTTGACCAAGGAAGAATGTACAAAGCATCTTTATCTGGATAAAAGACCATGTCGCTGTGATGAATGTCTTTGAAACCGCGAATGGATGACCCATCAAAGCCGATTCCCGCATCGAAATACTGCTCTCCTTCAGTAATATTTCCTACTGGTGCACTGAAGCTCTGAAAAATTCCTCGAATATCCGTGAATGCGTTCAGCACCCATTTAACTCCGTTTTCGTTTAATAAATTTTTAACTTCGTTAATTTCCATATATTATCAAATCCTATTTCAATTTTTTTTTGTTCAATTTATCTAAAGTTTTTATGTTTCTGTTCAGAACAATTAGAAAATTATATAATTATCAGTAGTGACATTATTTTAATGTTTGGTAACCTACTTTAGCAAAGTTATCTAGTAGGTTTCCTAATTAATTACGTATTTATAACATTAAATTAGCAGAAATGAGATAAAAAATTAGTTGAGTAATTATTATCGATGATTTGTAGAAATGTTGAACACATTTTTTCTAATTACACATTCTGTTTTACGTAATGTAAAAGTGTCACGAATGATAATTAACCAAATGTTAAACCTACCCTATTTTTGTTCATCACATGGTTTGTATTTTTGTTCAGATATCAAACCTGAAAATAAAAGAAAAGTTTGATCTGAGTGGACTTCATATGATAACGTTCAGTTCAAAAAAAAATCATTTTTGTAATAAAAAATCATACTTTTTAATTTTCATTATTGTGCAGAAAAGTGAGATTTAGGAAGTAAAACTGCTTGCAGTTCACACGAAAATATAATATTATAGCATTTTAGATAATTATAATAAATATGAATTTCTTGTTCATTTGAGATTTTTTTTAGAGATGACGAGTTTGAGCGAATATATATTTTATCCAGGATGTTTGATTTCATATAGGTTTCCATATATCGAGAAAGCCACCCGAATCGTGGCAAAGAAATTCGATATAAGTTTGAGAGAGCCCGAAGGCTTCACTTGCTGTCCAGATCCGCAGGGGATGCTGAGTTATAATGAAAAACTCTGGATGCTCGCTGCAGCTCGGAATCTTGCGCTTGCAGAAAAAGAAGGATTGGATGTTTTTACGATTTGTAATGGTTGCTATAGCACTTTCCGTAAGGTTTCCTCTATGATCAAGGAAAACCTTCAGATCCATAATGAAGTGAATGACGAACTGGACAAGGTTGGCTTGCAATATCATGCGAAGATAAAGATCAAGCATATTCATGAACTATTTTTGCGGGATATAGGAATTAAGAAGCTGAAAACAGCAATAAAGAATCCACTACGAGACCTAAATGTCGCGATTCACTATGGATGTCATCTCACGCGTCCCTCCAAGATTGTGGAGTTCAATGATCATCAGAAACCAGTTAGTTTGGAGCAAATCATCGAGGCGACGAATGCACGAGTGGTTAACTATGAGGAGCAGGATATGTGTTGTGGGGGCTCGTTAAATTTAACCAATTCCGTCGATTCCCAACGCATTATACAGAAGAAAATTATGAATATAGCAAAGACTGACGCGAATTGCATTGTTGTGGTTTGTCCGTACTGCTATCTACAATTTGAGGTAGGGCAGTTGCAGCTCAAGAAGCAAAATATCTTCATCTCGATCCCCGTGCTGCATCTTTCAGAATTAATCGCACTCGCTTTGGGGGTAGATATTGATGATTTGTTGGCGATGCATAAAATTAAGCCCAAATTTCCTACCAATCCGTACGATACGGAATTGATGAAGGAATTACTTGAGCATTTATCGATAGATCTTTTGAAGAACTGTGCAAGGTGTCGAGCATGCTCCAAGGATTGTTCGTTGGTGATGTCGCTAGATTTTGATCCCCTGAAGTATGTGGATCTGATTGTGGAAGGAAAGCCTCAAGAGGCGATCCAGGATGAAGGCATTTGGAAATGCTTGAATTGTCTAGGGTGCCTGGAGAAATGTCCCCAACGAATGGGATTGGCCCATTTTTTTACGATTTTACGGAATACGGCAATCAAACATGGCTATATTCCTGATTCAATTTCAAAAGAATCCCAGAAATTCTTCGAGGAAGGGGTGGTAACGGGAAAACGCGCTTCAGCGAGAAAGCGATTAGATCTACCCGTGAAGACCCTTGAAGGAATTGAGGGGTTAAAACAATTATTAAAGAAAAATAAAGAGTTGGATGTAGAGATATGAGTAAAATATCGTTTGCAAATATGCCCCTAACCAAAGATGACAAGGTCTTTGATGCCTGCGGGATTGCGGGATTCCTCAATGTGGATGGGAGTCTCGAAGATGGTCGTAAAGTAACGCAGATGATGTCAGTGCTAAAGGATCGGGAAAATGGCTTAGGCGGCGGGTATGCGGTCTATGGGGTATGGCCTGAATATAAGGATCAGTATTGTATTCAAGTGCTCTTAGACGATATGGTTAGTTATAATAAGGTTGAGGAATATCTGAAAGAAGTGGTAGAAATTGTGAAGGAGGAGGAATGTCCCGTTAGCAATAACATTCAACCGCATCCCATCGTGTGGCGCTTTTTCGTCGATGTCCCAGAACGGTTGCCCAATCCAGATGATGCGATAGTTGAGGTGGTTATGAATATCAATGCAGATATTCTCGGGGCGTTTTGTCTCTCCAGTGGAAAGAATATGGCGGTATTTAAGGGCAATGGTTGGGCAACTGAGATTGCGAGATTCTATCAGATCGAGAGGTATAAGGGTTATCTATGGATTGGTCATTCGCGCTTCCCAACGAATACCCCGGGTTGGTGGGGTGGGGCACATCCCTTCAATATTCTCGATTACTCTGTAGTACATAACGGGGAAATAACGTCCTATGGAACCAATAAACGGTACCTTGAGATGTGGGGATACCAATGTCGATTATTGACGGATACCGAGGTTGTGGCTTACCTCTTTGATTTACTAACGCGAAAGCATGGCCTCTCTAAGCTCGTAGCCAGCAACGTTGTTGCACCCCCTTATTATGATGAAATTCAGCGGATGACAAATGGACAGCAAGACATTTTCAAGTTACTACGTGTCAACTACGGATCGGCAATGTTGAATGGACCATTCAGTATTTTAGTTGCGTGCAATCGTCCTGTACCCTCATTGCTGGGACTGACGGACCGGAAAAAACTGCGTCCGCTCATAGCGGGTATGACTGACGATGAAAATACTATTATTATGAGCAGTGAAGAGAGTGCGATAAAGTATGTCCTGAAGAACGTATCAAATGTCTGGGCACCCACCGCAGGGAATCCGGTAATAGCGGAGTTAGGGAAGGGATTAATTTCTGATGGGGCGGTACGTTTATTACAACCCTCAAAAGGATCGCAGGAAATAGTAGGAGGATGAAGGGATGGCATTAGAATCGAATATACGGCATAAAGTACCTCCAAAATTTATCGTGAATGTAGATCGTGAGCGCTGTATCCTGTGTCGGAGATGCACAATAAATTGTAGCTATGGGGCCATGTCATTTAACGGTGAGCGGATTGTGGCGGATAATTATGAATGTGTAATGTGTCAGCGCTGCTCTCTCATGTGTCCGCAAAATGCGATCAAAATTACAGTAAATCAATTTCAATATGCACCTCATTATAATTACGATGATCGGATCAGACGGATGGTGTATGAGCAATCCAGCACGGGTGGAGTTCTGTTAGCGTCTGCTGGAAATGATCTCCCCTACCACCATGTCTTTGATGACTTATTACTGGATGCGTGCCAGGTCACCAATCCCTCAATTGATCCACTACGGGAACCGATTGAAACGCGCACTTTTGTGGGGGGGAAGCTCCCGCAGCTCGATCTCGAAGTCGATACGCGTGATGTTACACTAGCTATGGAATACCCACCATTTCTCGAAATCCAAACCCCAATTATAGTAGGGCATATGTCAGTGGGATCCATCAGTTATAACGCATGCCTATCCATTCTGAAAGCAGCGAAAGAGATCGGAACCTTGGCAGGCACCGGTGAAGGAGGACTACATAAGGACTTCTTCAAATACAAGGATCATGTCATCAGCGAAGTGGCATCCGGGAGGTTCGGAGTGGATAATAAATATTTAAAAGAGGTAGCAGCGTTAGAGATTAAAATTGGGCAAGGGGCGAAGCCAGGTCATGGAGGACATCTTCCAGGAGAGAAAGTCTCGTTGATGATTTCCGAGACGCGGATGATCCCCCAAGGATCTGATGCGTTATCACCCTATCCGCACCATGATATTTATTCAATCGAGGATCTAGCCCAATTAATAGGAGCCTTAAAAGAGACCACGGAATATCAAGTTCCAGTCGGTGTTAAGATCGCTGCAGTCCATAATGTCGCACCCATCTGTAGCGGTATTGCAAGGGCAGGTGCGGATTTCATTACAATTGATGGATTTCGTGGGGGCACTGGAGCGGCACCACGGATCATCAGAGATCATGCAGGAATTCCAATCGAACTGGCGATTGCAGCAGTCGATCAACGACTTCGAGATGAAAAGATTCGTCAGAATGTAACCCTTTTCGCGGGAGGGAGCATACGTTATTCTGCCGATTTGATTAAAATCATTGCTTTGGGGGCAGACGCGGCACAGGTTTGCACCCCAGTATTAATAGCCATGGGATGTACCATTTGCCAATCGTGCCATCGGGGTTTATGCACATGGGGCATTGCAACGCAGCGGGATGATCTAGTCCAGCGATTAGATGTTCATGTCTCGGCGAAACGGATAGCAAATCTATTCCATGCTTGGAATGAAGAACTCCGAGAAATTTTAGGCGCAATGGGAATTGATTCGGTGGAGAGCTTACGGAGTAATCGGGATCGATTGCGTTATGTTGGCACAAATCCACATATTGCAGAAGTTTTGGGGGTTAAGCATGCAGGCGAGTAGTAGTTGGTATACAATTCAAGCGAAAAAGGATGATTTACCTCTTACCTATCGGCAATTAAATGCCTTAATTCGGCAATCTATTCGGGAGAATCACACTCACATCAAATTAACCGATGTGTTTGGACAACGCTTCATCGCGGCGGGATTAGAGAAGTCCGTTAAGCTAGAAATTCATGGAGTCCCTGGAAATGACCTTGGTATTTTCATGGATGGCCCAAAAATCACAGTTAAAGGTAATGCGGAAGATCAAATTGGTAATACCATGAATGAGGGACGTATTGTAGTTGAAGGCGATTGCCGGGATGTGGCAGGACTTTCCATGCGAGGCGGGAAGATCTTCGTAAAAGGTAATGCCGGTTATCGGATCGGCATCCACATGAAGGAATACAAACAAAAGATTCCAATCATCGTCATCGGTGGCGCAGCGAAGGAGTTTTTTGGAGAGTATATGGCTGGTGGGATTCTGCTATCTCTTGGATTAAAATTTGAGACCGGAAGTGTTTCCAACCTAGTTCAGCCCGTTGCTCCAAATGTCGGGAGTGGAATTCATGGTGGACGAATATATATCCGCGGTGAGGTCCCCGATGGTTATCTCGGAGTAGGGACAGTAAAAAAGGAGATTTCAAATGAAGATATAGCAGTATTAAAACCAATTATTGAAGATTATTGTAAGTATTTTGATGTGGATAGGGATTTTATATGGAATCGCGCATTTTGTAAAGTGGTTCCCGGTTCCCATCGACCATTTGCCGCGTATTATACCGCCAAACCAATTTAAAATTTAAAAATCACTCAAAATTGAGTTTACATATTTGGAGGAAAGAGATTGGATATTTCTCTCAGCACAGGAATAGAGGCATTAGATAAAGTAATTAAGGGAGTAAGACCAGGCGATAATCTCGTTTATCAAGTGGACAGAATTGAAGATTACATTCCATTCGTTCATTCCTTTTGTTATGACGCAGATGCTCATAAACGAAAATTGGTGTATTTTCGGTTTGCCACGCACCCCTCTCTTTTACCTGAAGGTGTCAATGCAGAAGTTTTTCATGTAGATCCTGAGGCAGGGTTTGAATCATTCATTGATGCGGTTTTCAAAGTAATCGAGGAATTTGGATTAGGCGTGTGTTACGTTTTTGATTGCCTTTCTGAGCTGACAGAACACTGGTTCAGTGACTGGATGCTTGGGAACTTCTTTCTTTTAACTTGTCCATATTTGTATCGACTTAAGACTGGAACGTATTTTGGGATTATTAGAAATCAACATAGCAGGCAGACAATGGATGCAATTCATCAGACTGCTCAGATTGTTTTTGATGTGTTCAGAAAAGATAATGAGATTTATCTTCATCCCCTAAAAGTGTGGAAACGGTACTCTGAGACAATGTATATGCTTCACCATTGGATTGGTGATGAATTTAAACCCGTAATGAACTCAGCAGTCACTTCCGAAATTTTAACTAAGCAATCAAAGCCATGGGTTGATTTTACCTCCCGAATACAAGATATATGGTCTAGAACGTTTAATCGTGCCCAACATTTGTTGGAATTACCGCCACATCAAAAGAATCCACAGGAAGTCCAGCAGTTTTATCAAAGACTAATTCGGATGGCCATTACGCGAGATCCTCAATTAATAAAATTGGTAGAGAAATATCTAGATCTGGGAGCAGTATTAAGTATAGGACGGCGAATGATAGGGACGGGATTAATTGGGGGTAAATCCGTAGGAATGCTTGTTGCTCAAAATATTTTAAAAAATAACAATCCTGAAAAATATGAGAAATTGCTGGAAATTCAGGATTGCTACTTTATAGGGTCAGATGTATATTATACCTTCTTAGTAGGAAATAATATTTGGTGGAAGAGAAATTCTATCAAGACAAAGAGTGGAGATATAAAACATTTTGAAGAAATTGAAAAAGAACTTCACAAGAAAATCATGGAGGGCGATTTTCCTGAGGATATTATATTCCAATTCAAAAAGTTGCTGGAATATTTTGGCCAGAGTCCAATAATTGTCCGATCCAGCAGCCTGTTGGAGGATGCGTATCATAATTCGTTCTCGGGGAAGTATGATAGCTTTTTTCTTCCCAACCAAGGAACCCCTGAGGAACGTCTGAAGAACTTCGTTGAAGCTGTCAAGAAAGTCTATGCAAGTACAGTTAGTCAAAAAGCATTATTGTATCGTGATAAGCGAGCTCTTTTAGATAAAGATGAACAAATGTCAATTTTAGTTATGAGAGTATCTGGTTCTTTTTATGGGGATTCATTTTATCCGCAAATTGCAGGAGTTGCTTATAGTTTCAACCCATTCGTATGGAACGAAAAGATTGACCCAGCTTCAGGCATGATCCGATTAGTATTTGGTCTGGGTACGCGTGCGGTAAATCAAATTGATGATGATTACACACGAATTGTCGCCTTGAACGAACCAACCCTTCTTCCAACAATGGGAACTTCTGAGACTAGAAAATTTACCCAGAAGAAGGCAGATATTCTCGATCTGAAGGAAAATAGTTTGGTTAGTAGGCGGTTTGAAGATATTGTGAAAAATAGTAGGGAGATACCTCTGGATATTTTTGCCACAATTGATGAAGAAGCCCAAAAGATTTATGATTCTCGGGCAATGAAGGATAGATTTGCTTATACTTTGACTTTTAAAAAGCTCTTAAAGTCGGAATTCATCGCAGATATGAAAGAAATCATGAAATTACTACATAAAGCGTATAAGAATCCTGTAGATGTTGAATTTACAGCGAATTTTATGGACTTGAAAAATTACAAAATAAACATCCTTCAATGCAGACCTTTTCAATTTCGGAGTGCAATCAAGTCAATTAAAACTCCGGAACATATACAGAAGGAGAACCTAATTTTTGAGACTTCAGGACCTATCATAGGTGAATCAGTCGCAACAGTTATAGACCGTCTGATTTACATAGTACCAGAGATTTATGGGCAAATGCCAATGTCAGATCGTTATGCGGTAGCTAGAATTATTGGAAAATTGAATCGACTTCATGATAAAGAGAAAACAACCATAATGATCATAAGTCCAGGTCGACTCGGAACAACAAGCCCTTCATTAGGTGTGACAACTACCTTTGCTGAGATAAACAACATCTCCATCGTTTGTGAACTTGCTGAAATGCATAAGAATCTCATCCCAGCAGTTTCTTTAGGGACACATTTCTTCAATGATCTAGTTGAAAATGATATGATATATTTAGCAATAAATCCTACAAAAACTGATAAGATCAATAAGCAGTTTTTACTTTCCGCCACTAATTTACTTAATGAACTAATACCTGATGCGGAAAAGTATCAGGATGTTATTAGAGTAATAGACGTACAGGCTCAAGAGATAGAACTCAAGGTACGACTCGATTCTGATACATTTAAACAAAAAGCATATTGCTATTTCAATTGATGGAGAGTTTTATACTCGTTTTCAAGAGAAAATAAAAAGAATTATTTACACTCATAGTTTTATTGTAATTGAACAAGAAAATGGGTACTAGTTCAAGACCAAAGTATAGCTCCGGAATTCCCACATTAGATAAGATCCTCCAAAGTGTTCTTGCAGGAGATAATGTGGTATTCCAAGTTGAAACATTAGAGGAGTATATTCCGTTTGTACGAGCATTCTCTTCTTATTGTAATAAAGCGAATTTGGATCTAGTCTACTTTCGGTTTGCACAACATCCATATCTACTTCAAGAGAAAACCAACGCTTCGGTGTATCAAGTTTATCCTGAGAGGGGTTTTGATTACTTCATATCAGAAATAATCAGTGTAATAGAAAAACATGGGCTCGGGGCGTGTTATATTTTCGATTCACTTTCGGATTTAGCAGTAGATTGGTACTCGGATGTGATGTTAGGTAATTTTTTCATGCTTATTTGTCCATATCTGTTTGAATTGAAGACAGTAGCATATTTTGCACTATTCCGTCATTTTCATGAATCCCAAACATTTAAAGATATTCAAGATACGGCTCAAGTCATTATAGATGTGTATCATGATGAGAATAATGCGATATATATTCATCCACTAAAAGTTTTCAATCGCTTTTCTTCAACCATATTTATGCTACATGAGTGGATTGAAGTTGGAAACTCCGCAAGTGAATTCCAAACAATAAAAGAGAGCCCAAAAATAGCAGAAATTCTTACAAAAAAACATTATCAGTGGTTGGATCTCACAAAAGAACACGTTGATGCATGGCATCTCAGCTTTCAAGAAGCCCAAAAAACGCTGGAAGGACTTATCTTAGGGGAAATTTCCGTTAAGGAATCCACTATTTTTAAAAGTAAATTATTAAGAAAGGCAATTGTCCAAGAAGACCTCCAATTATTGTTGGCATTGAAATATTTCGACTTAAAAGAGGTTCTAACAATACGGAAACGGATGATCGGAACGGGTTTTATTGGGGGAAAAGCATATGGAATGTTACTTTCGAGAGCAATCTTGAACA
>JAEOSY010000368.1 GCA_016840125.1 Candidatus Helarchaeota archaeon
AAACCGTGCGAAACAAATTAAAAAGATGGTTGCTGACGCATCAACTTAGCGCACTTTTTACTGCCTTTAAGCTTGTACTAACTTTTTCAATTGGCGTCTTTCCTACCACCTTCATCAGCAGATTATTTCTGATTTTAGCTAAGTTTCCTTGCCCCCATCTGTAATAAATAAGGTATGCCGCATTAAAGATCAAATTTGAAGCCAATTGTAACGCGAATCCGATGGGATTTTTATTTTCCCCCAACCAATCTTCTTTCCACAGGTGAATGTTATATTCCCAGCATCGCTGAAAGAGTTCTACCTGAACATCTGAACACGCATCAAAATTTGCTCGGCGCTCATTTCGTAATATGCACTCATGTAAATTTGCGAATAAATTCGGGACAAGAAACGAACGGTAATGAAAAATTTCATCTACTAATTCTAGAGTGGCAATTACATCGGATTCTTGTTCCTCTGGTAGTCCTATAATAATCGTAGAAAGGGGTGTCCAGTTATTATCATTGAGGATTCCATATGACTCTAATATGAGCTCTGGCCACTGCTCAGGTTTATATGGTAAACACTTGCCACGCATATATTTTCCTATTAATCGAGGACTCGCCGTTTCAATCCCCGTTTCTGCCGTTATAATAGGATCCCCTCTATAATGATAACGACAGTAATCTTGCATTATGCTGGTCAACCCACTGATCATTTCTGGATCAACAACCGCGGGTGTGAGGCTGATATGCGCTGGTTGGATTGCCTTGACCCCTGGGACTGCTGCAATATTTTTAATTAAATTATAGACTGCCATTGCATTCGGATGAAATTTTGTTGTCCGATCATAGCAGTAGAGAAAGAGATCCTCCGTAGCTAGTGTAATGAGGTCATTTCCCTTTGCCACATTCACCTGAACTTCCTCTATTATTTTTTCTATGGGCATATCTCGCCTTCTGCGCATTGTAGGAGTGCAAAACTGACAATTCCGCCCACATCCTCTTGAAATCTCCACTGTCCCATGTAAAGATGCGTTTTTTATATTTGGGATTTTCTCTATTGGCGAAGATTGTTTCTGCTTCACCCTTTTCGGAAGCGGTTCACCGTTAATCGCCTTTTTAAAAATTCTAACCGCGATTTGATCCGCCTCGCCTATAATAATTGTATCGATCCCCAACTTCTTTTGAGCTCCCGCTCCAATCTGCCACGAACCGGCACCACCTACGATTATTTTGGGTTTATATTTCTTCACCGCTTTCGTTCGGAAGATTTTTTGGAATGCATGAAGATTCTCTGGCTCACTTCCCCACCCTAAGAAAGTTGAGTAGGTAAACGATACATACGCCAATCCTAACGGATCCATTGCAGAAATTCCCAAAACCTGCGTATTTGGTCCGATGACTTTATTAAGATCATCAGGAATAGCCGTTGCAATATCCTCTTGATTAAATCCATTTTCTAAAAGAGAAGCTTCTACCTTTCGAAGCCCATATGGTGCAAATTTCGATCTCCCATTCTCAACAGGTGGGGGTGGGAAGAGAAACGTTCGCGAGCTCCATAACGGCATCCTATGCGGAAAACTCCCAGAAAATGCAATGAATGGATTGTTTCTGAAGTCGGATATCTCCGTTTCTGATGCAGTTAAGACAATTTTAACTCCATTGTTCCGTTTCATAAATAAACCTCACATAAAAATACCTGAAGAAAAGGATCTTAGCAATTCCCCCTCTCTTCATAATTTGAAGTATAATCACTATGAGATATTTTATATATATAAAACTACTTGGTCAAAAATTTGACAAGAAAAAAATTGAGAAATGGTTTATTTTACAAGAGAGTAAAAATTTGTGAAATGACCCGTCTTCCTAATTCAGTTACGTTATAAAAAGAAAACCTTTTTTCACCAGATTCTTCTAGTTTAGTATTCTCTAAAAAGCCAAGTTCAGTCATTTTTTTGAGATTGTATGACAACAACGAAGAAGAAATCTGCATCTCTTCTTGGAGTTCTGAAAATGAGATTCCATCCTTTATTGTAAATTGGGAGAGGATTAACATATTTTTCGTATTGGAAAAGAAATGAATCAACTCTTTTCCCTTTTGATATAATTTTTTAAATTTATTAACTGAAAACTCTTTTGCTAAAGTAAAAAACCGTAGAAATTGATCCACTTTCGCTATACGAATCAGAATATTTCGGTGAGCCAACTCTTTGGATTCCATACTTGATGTATTTTATTTTATGTTTATATATATTGTCAAAAACTTGACCACGGTATCACGGCTTTCCATCATAGTTATTTCTAGTTAGTCAAAATCTTGGAAAGGGGTTGCATTTAGGTGTTCAATGATGATGCCCAGGATCATGTTGACCACAACTGCTGGTTTGCAATTCCTTTAGCATTCCATTTAAGAAATCTCGGAGCACTTCCTTTAAATTACCGAACGCCCCCGTGAAAAGTCTCACACCATTCTGCTGAAATAACATAAAAGGTCTCCCTCCAATGCCCTCAACTATTAAAGCATCAATATTATTGCTCATTAACAACTCAACTACCGAGGCACACGCGTGCTCTCTTAGATTTCTAACTACTGAGAAATTGTTAACTAGAGCGTCTATATCATTATCTCGAATTACTTTTTTCTCTTCCTTATCTTTTAAATCCACAATAATAAAAAAGGGTGCCTGTCCAAAATGCCCTGAAATATCTGATTCTAAGCCACTATTATTCAGTATGGGGATACCAACTCGCATTCTAAATATCTCCTTTGAAATTATGTAAAGTAACCCGAGTTTGTATTTAAAATTAATGGCATACACCTACGTGTGATTACAATTTGAAACCCTCATACTACATATAGTTACTCGAAATAAAATGGAACGTCGCGAAATGCAGGTTCAATCTATGGGAGGTCAACCTAAAATGAATTTTCTGGTGTATTAGGTAACATTTCTATCGCGATCTGAACCAATCCGTTTTAATACCGTATTTGGAAAAAGGAACCGTCGAAAATCGTCCTTCCCTAAAAATCGATCACCATTTCCGGAAAATATACTCTTGGCCTTCGAAAAAGTATAGTTTTTCATTAAATTATAATGCAAAAAATCATTCTAGGCGGTCTTAAACTGATCCAAACAAACCCGTCTAAATCCGTGAAATCCCCTTTAAAGTGGGTAATTGTTCGTAAAACGCGCTAGCTCGTCTTAAATCATATATACTACCGATAGTATATACACGGATCTAGCAAAAATCAATCCGTACTTATCCGAAAATTGCCGTCATTATAGCAAAAAAACGGGGATTAATGGCGGTGGGCGACTGCCTGTGATTCCCAGTTATAAAGGGTTAGATTTAAAAAAAATGAAAAGATAAATAGTGAATCGGGTCGTATTACGTTACCTCCCGACAAATTAATTGATAACCCCTGCGCCCGATATATGTATATCCCAATCTGAAAAG
>JAEOSY010000369.1 GCA_016840125.1 Candidatus Helarchaeota archaeon
CTCTCCGCTGTCAGGAGAGTTTGGTAATAACCATTAAATATTCCCTAACTATTCAAGGGACTGCCTTTTTAGTTATCGATACGAACCGGGGAACAAGAACGGTGCGGATGACGGGGAAACTGTATCCGCCGTCATAATTGGATTATTCACGATCTTCTTTTGATGGCTTGTCTTTCTGACTTTTCTTTGGGGGAATTTGTGCCTTTCCTTCTTCAGTTATGAAATATGCCGTCCCTACAGTATTAATTAAATTGGCCCCGACTAAGAATGCGATATATTTTTCAATTGTATGCCTACTCATGTTCATATGATTTATAATATTTTGTATAGTAGCTGCGTTCCCCTCTTGCCCTAGAATAAATTCAAGAATACCCTTGCGCGTTTCCTTCTCGTTCCTCACCCTTATTGAATCCGTCTCTTCAATTTCAAACTGGTTTTTTAGTAAATCTAGGTAGTGCCTGTTGAAAGTTAAACTCATATCTATGTACATCTAGTAATATACAAATTCAGGGATGAGGAAATGTCCATCTTGTGTGCAAATTTATCACTTACCAAAATTGAAAGATTCGCGATTTCGGAACTGTATACTCACCCCTATGAAGATTAAGTTTTCCATCGAAGGTTGTGAAAGGGATAAACGGACTGGAGTTTGATTTTCGCAAGCTGACATCTCTAGAGTTAGTGAAGGGTTATCAAATCCTATGCGACATTTCTATTTGGTTAAATCAAAAAGGAATCCATCAGTGGCCAAAGCCCTTACCTAAAAAAATATACCAGAAATGGCAGGAAAGGGGAGAGAATTACGGATTGTTCATTGACGGTAAATTGGCAGTAATCCTTTCACTTGTTCGGGAAAAAAAAGAGCAATGGAGAGGGCATATTACAGTCGATCGGCCCCTGTGGCTTACCTCTCTTGCCACGGCGCTGGATTTCAAAGGGAATAATTATGGAAGGATTGCTACTCAGAAGGCTTGCGAACATTTAATCAAAAGAAACGTGAGCGAAATTTATCTTGATTGCGTCCAAGGACGTGGGTTCCTTCCCTCTTTTTATAAAGAACTGGGATTTGAACAAATTGTGAGGCTGTCCGTTGCTTATCCTATCGGAACGTTCGACATGGTTCTAATGCGAAAACGGCTGTCGAAAAACTATCAGAAGTTGATTCCTTGATTCCAGTTCATGTCTAAAAGTAAGAATCTGTTAAAACAACTTTTCAAATTAAATTTGATTCATTTAGATATTTCATCATTTGATTGATAACGGCGAGTGCCTCGCTGAATAAATCTTGGACTTCGTATATATCATATATCTTGTCTGGGTGGGCTGTCGGATTCCTATAGCTCTTTCTGATGTTATCTAAATGGTCCAGAATCGAGTTTGGAGGAGGCGAGGTATATTTTCGAAGGTTTAATATCAGGTCATTCCACCTTAATTTAACGGGAGTTTTAGAAGTTATAAGTTCATAAAACATTTGTAAAGTCCCTTCAACACCTCGGAGGACATGAAATGCGGCTGCTGTTGTCCGCTCAAAGGCAATACATCTACCTGCCTCTTGGAGATCATATTGTGAAATGGATCTGAGTTGTTGGAAGATACCGGGTGTCATTAAACTTCCAACATCATTCATCAGTTTTTCGACACTTAATCTTTTTTCCACTATGATATATGCTACTAATTCAGAACACTCTGCATTTATAGCTTCGTTAAGGGAATTCATAACTTTGTTAATTTTTCTCGCTTTATCTGCAGTTAGCCGATAAGACTCATCGGTCTTTTCCAATTCTTCTTTAATCTCTTTTAATTTTTTTGCATAAACGATATTCTGACAAAACTTTAACTCAAATTTATCCAAATATTCGAAGATCGAATTTACTGAACTTATGGGGTATCCAGAACCGTGGACAGGAAAACCTTCGTTTATGAATCGAAGATAGTTAATTACTTTCCCAAAATGCATGTATTCTTTAACTTTTCTTGCTTTCATTTTAGAATGATCTCCAGTTTTTACTCATTTTAGATTTTGTCGCTACATTTACTCAATCTCATTGTAGATTTAAATCTGTTGTGTAACAATGTTCCAGAATGCAATTTTTAACCAATAAAGATTGATAATCCCTCACCTATTTCCCACAAATCTCCCAGTGTTTCAAAGAAGTCAACTAGCAATTCCCAGAGCCACATCACAACTTCCGATAATAGAACAAACAATATTGGACCAAAAACGATTAGGAAACCAATCCAGAAACCTGCCTTTCTTGCACCCAACTCAAACAACCTGTTTATAATTTATATCCTAAAAAAATTATTTAAAATCCAGAACTTGAAATTCTAAGGACTTATCTCAAAAAGTTAAAACATAAATGGCCTGAATTCCTTCCTAGATAAAAAAAACTTGGTTTTTTATCTATCTTAAAAAGATGGAGAACTCCTACTGACCAATCCCGAATGGCATTGGAGTCTTAAATACCATAATAAATGATGGAGCCCCACATAAACAATAATGAAAATCTCCTTTTTTTCTTCAATCTCCTTAAAGCCTTAACGTAAGAATGGTAATCATCATGCCCTTTACTTCTATTCAAGTAAAATATTCTGAAGAAATAACTGCTTGCCTTGGCAGAAACTGGCCAAAGTGGAGCAATAATCTTTCTTGCACCCGCGGTAAGAAATAATGTAGCGAATGAGAGAGAATCTTGCCCCTCTTCATGTAATCCGACGTTACAAGAGGTGATGCATACTAAATTGGCAGGCTTCAGGAAGATGATATCTGGTAAATAATAATGATCTCCTAAAGCAATGTAAGAATAGTTAGACTTGCTTCCAATATATGCATGGGCCACAAAGTGAAGCACATCGGCGAAATTATACTCATCCATAGATAACTCAGACGCTTTTGGATTTTTTAAGAATAGGGAATTATTGCAAAGCCCGGCAATGCACTTCCATTCACTTAAGTTAAAAATTTTCGACGAGATAGCAAATATTTGCTTATCTTCCTCCAAATGTTCGGATTTCTCGAGTTCTGGTTTTAAACCTGAGTGGGGTAAATAAGTAACCCTCACGTGTTCAAACAAGTAACTCTCCCCTTTTCGTAATAAGTGAAAGGGAAAATTCATTAAAGGAGTTCCTGGAGAAATAATGAGATTCTGATAATTATCAGTTAAGTCTAACAGTTCTTGAAATATCGGACTAATTTTATCTAGAAAGCGATTGGCTCGTTCGTTAAATTCAAAAATTATTGGTTCGATATAGAGGATTTGTTGTCTTATTTTCATTATTAATTGCTTCTGTTTCGGTGTCAAATTGTTTAGTAATTTAGATAACTTGTTTCTCTCATTCTTAGTAAGAGGACGTGAAGTTGGCAGTGATTTTAGCCATTTCTTATCATCTTTACTAAGTTCCGTTCCATCAACATGGAGCATCATCCTATAAATTAAATTATATCTTCTCTCGGAGGGATATTTTATTAAAGCTTCGAAAATGAGATTAATCAACCAAATTTTATTACTTAATGTGAGAACTCGCTTGTTAACTATTGTTTTATTACCAACAGATGATTCTATGTAGAGGATTCCGCTTTTTATTGAGAATTTGTGAGAATAATTTGAAAACAGCATCCAAGACAAGCCGAGGCTCAGCTTGTCATCGATATCCAATTCAGTGAAATGTACGACATCCTTAAGGGTTTTATACGCTCCATCATAAAAGAACCCACATTCCTCCCCAAGATGAAAATCAATGACTTCTGGGGATCCCCTGAATGTAAAGAAATGGGAATTAGATTGATTGAGGAAATCCCGAGAATATTGGTCTAATAACCTGTTTAACTCTTTTTCTATCGATAGAATCCCTGTTATTTTTCCACCCTCTGGAAGGTATTTATATTGTTCTTCAAGTTCCAAGATCTTTTTCTTAAAATCTTCATGCTTTTCCTTATTTTCCTCTATCTCAAAGTCCCCCTTATACAAGCTGAGGATGGTCGGGTTCTTGAAGAATAGGTGGGCATCGTAGGCTAGCCCAATATCATAAGATAATAATCTATCGATGACAAGTTTAACGGGCAAGTTCGAGATTAGTGATCTTGCCGTAAATGAAGAGAAGGTCGCTCTAGCAAGCTGGAAGTAGTAACGTATTAAAATAAATATATTATTCAATTCATCTTCTCTCGCTCGTAGGAGGTCTTGGATTAGAACCTGTATAACTTGAACATACATTTTTTTACTCTTAAAGATTTTTAAAGCTTGAACGTGGAGATCTTTTGCAGCCTTTAAATCATTTAAATGAAATAACACGTAACTTAAACTTGCCATCGTGGTGGCAATACTACTGGGTGGTGCTGAGTAAGCAATTTTTCCTTGTAGAGATTTTTCCAATGCTCCCTTAGCCGCATCATAATTCTCCATTTTAGAAAATAAATATCCTAAATGATGAAGTGATTTATACATTCCTACGTGATCTTCACATACCTCGTCGATCTCATAGGATAATTTAAGAAAATGAAGGGCCTCTTCAAACAACTCATATTCAGTAAAAATTATGCCAATATGGTGCGAAGACTTACCAATTCCAGGATTATAATTTATTTGGCGTTTTAATTTTATGGATTCAAAGAACAATCCAATTGCTTCCTTTGAATCTCCTCGATATTGATGCAGGCATCCATAATCATGAAGTATTATAGAATTTAATTTAATATCTTGAATATTTAACTGGAAGATTTCATCAAAACATTTTTGGGCTTGATCATATAAATTCCATTCTAAAAAGATCCCTATTATATCCAACAGATGGATTGCTTTCTCCGTGTCATCTTTGATATGGTGAGCGTAGTCTAAGGCTTTCTTGAAATATTTCATAGATAGAGGATAATCACTATTTTTCATAAAATAATATCTGCCAATTTCTTCGGAGGTTTTGATCGCGCTTATAAAATCTGCAGATTTTTCGAATAATTCAAGTGATTCTAGGAGTGAATCAAGATAGGCTTTCTCATTTTTGTTTGCGAAAAATATTCGCGATAACAAAGAATTTATTAAACCTCTATTATGAAAATATTCTTTTGGTAAGAGGCTTATGGCTTCCTTGCATTTTTTTTCTGCTTGTTCATAATTCTTACTTCTGAGTTCGATTTCAGCCAAGTAGAGGAGATTTTTTGATAGACTACTTGGATCCTTGGTAGAAAAGTTAAGAACCTTCTTCAATTGGAACGATTTTAGGATATAATACTTTGAAAGATCATCATCATCTAAACTATAATAACAATTCCCTAAGTTAAAATAGGCCTTAGCCAAGAGATCTTGCTCATCGTGCTGCTTGTAAAATAGCACAGAGATGTTCGCAAGGTCCATCATAAATGTAACTAATGTCAATGACACTTGTTTGTCAACAACACGAGATCTACTCATATAATAAACTGCATTTATAACATCAAAATACGCTTTATTCTTTGCAAGCAAGGCATAGAAGATGTCATTGATGTTTTCCTCGCCTTTAAAGAGGGATTCTAATCGTTTCATTAACAAACCATTTTCAGAATAGGAATTTTTTAATACTTGAATGTCTTGAATGAATTGCTTGCTTCCTATATTGCCACGAATAAATTCCCTAAGAGAATCAATGAAGTAAAACTCTTGGGGTGATAACTGTTGTCCTGGAGATTCTTTCAAGCTACGTACCAAGATTCGATCAGCAGGATTATTTTCATTAATAATTTCGCTTAGTTTTTCATATTCCTCAAGTAGGAATAGAGATAGTTTAGCACCAATCCTAAAATCCTCTTTTCCCAAGAGTTCTGAAAACACCAAGCTTTCCTCCTTTTTCCCATATTGTGCAAGAATACCAGCGAAGTCGTTACATAATTCTGGAAAAATTTCTATATTTTTTACCTCTTGAATAAAACGTGATAAAAGGTTAGTATTTATTAGAAATGTAATGAGAGGTTTGGAAAGTACTTGGAGACGTTCGAGAATACTTAGCAAGTCTGAAATCTCAACCCAATTCTCCTCACAAATATGAATTATTATTTTTGATAAATGTGCTAAGTCCTCATTGCTTGAGTGACTCAAGAATCGTATTTTTGTAATATCACTTGAAAAAAGAGCTATTCCGAGAAAATAAACCTGCGGAGGTCTGGAATCTGACCCATGCCTAATCGATGTCTTGAGAGATCCCTCAAAACCATGGTTATTAAGCTTATCAAAAATCTTTGCATATTTTTCTCTTAGATAATCTTGAAAAATTTCATTGGAAATAATTTTCTTAAATTTCAATTTAAATCAGTTTTTGGCTTTTTAGTTGGCTTTTTAGTAAATCTAGGCAATGTCTACTGAAAGGCAGGGTTCCGAAACCGGTTAACACACTCTCTAGGTTGTGTAGATGGTTTAAGAACATTAAAAACTTTTTTATAAAGCAGAGAAATCATTGAAACTTGCCAATGCAATACCCCAACGTTTGGGAGGGGAGAGCTTTCCTGTAGAACTAGTCAATCACCGCCTACATACCTAAACTTATAATTTCTCACCACCTTCAGGCGAGGGTGCAATTTAAAGGTTCGCAACTCATTACCGGAGCTGATATTTCATATCATAAATAATATTTCCCCTTGTCATGAAGGGGTTCGCGGAGCGTGTGAGTATAACGCATTTTTAATTCGTTTCAAATTAAAAATTGATTGGTTATTAAATTTGTTTAATAAAAAAAATAGAAAAAAGATTAGTTCAGCAGTTCTCTCAGTGCCTTAACTCGGGGATTATCTAAATGGAAGATCACACGACCATCCTCTACAAGATCACTCTGCGAGAAGAGGCGCTCATCGATTTCTATACTGAAATACGGGGGGTACTCTGGAAATTTCGTGTTCTTGAATATATAAACAAGTCGAAAGTCTGGTAGATATTGAAGATACAGCTTATATGTTTCCATATGCCGCAAGTAATCGTCTAAAAAAACTTTCACGCTCGGATCGCACCGTTTATAAAGGAAAACATGCCCTGAGTTCTTGTACTCAAAGATGATGTTGGGATGTCCTATAATTATGCCATCTTGGCGTTTTCCCTTGCTTTGAATCATTCTCGCTGGCTTCGTCTGGACGGACTGTTTAAAGGTCAGGCAAAGACGACCTATGTCATTACCCACATATTGAGCTAATTCCATTAATTCTTTATCGTGTTTTTCACTATCATAGTTTATTTTCATTACAATCACAAAACTTTCAATTATTGTAGCTATTTGGGATTTTCTTCTATTTAAATTATGTGTGGGGTAAAAAAATTCATTCTTTTTGGACATAGTCTGAGGGGATAACTTACCGAAAATTCACCTATGTACAAAAAAGTGAAAAAAAGTGTATACAGTAACATGTATATATACATGGAGGTGGATATTATAGAGTATGCAATTTGCCAATTTAAATCTGAATTTATTGAATGAAACCAGAAATGCGGTTATTTTCTGCTATTTAATTGAAGCAGGATCTGATTATCCCTATAATCTAGGACGAAACTTTCAAGAAGCGATCGCTGCAGGGATCTGGGATAATGATGAACTTAATATTAATTCGTACCTTACAAAATCAAGAATTTCGACAATATTAAAAAATTTAGAGACGGAAAAATTAGTAATTCTTAATAAACAAGACAATCGGAGTTACTATAGGATTAATCCAGAAGTTTTTCTTAACGAGAAAATTATTAAAGGCAGAATTCTATCTGTGGAAGAGCTAGCCAAGCTTCTAGAGAAGACTCTTTTAGAAATCTATTCCAAATTCAATCCTGATAAGTTAATAATTATTAAGCAATTGAATTCTTGGAAAAAATTCAATTTTTACACAGTTTTGCAAATAATGAAAAGGAATTTATCAAATTATTTAAGTTATTTAGTTCTTAAAGTTCGAAAAGAAAGGGAGGATTTTGACTTCATAAAGGGAATCAATTTTGAGGATATTGATTTAGATAAGGTGAGAACTGAATTGGATATGATCTACAAAACAGAGAACATAATCCATAAAAAATTCATGAGATCTTTCAAATATTTTGCTAAAATAAAATTGTTAATCACATATTTTGAGCGTTACATGGCCTTAATTAACTTAAGTTATTACCGAAAGGATATTGATTTGGATTTAGTTTTATTTTCGAAAAAAGTGAAATAGATAAAATTGTTTCTCCTGCATTAATCTAATTGATATTTTTTCCCCATTTAATTCCTCGTTCTTTTTGTTCAAGGAAATATATATATAAAATTCTACATATCTTGCGCAGACTTATTCCAAGTGTAGATTTGGCTTTTTAGTAAATCGCGGCAGTGCCCACTGAAGGGCGGCGTTCCGAGTACGGGTGATCCACTCTCCGGGGTGTGCAGTGTTTGGATCTCCTGCATCATCCTCTGGAATTGGAAGATATCAAGAGCGAACATGGTCAGTTCACAACATCAATCTTTCGGCGTTCTCGTTATAGAATATGAAGATTGATTCTCTTTCTCCACAAAAATCATGCTCTAATGCATCGATTTGAAATCTTCAATTCGCCCGTTGATACA
>JAEOSY010000370.1 GCA_016840125.1 Candidatus Helarchaeota archaeon
CGGTTTCAATATTCGTATCCGCAATCTTCACTTTTCCTTTTTCAATGAGTTCAAGCCTTTCCTTCGACATTTGATGGCGCAATTTGGCTTCATCATATTGTCTGATTAAAATTTCATTTTCCTGATCCGATATAAGCCCTTTTGATTTCAATTGTTTTGACCGCTCTAACTCTTTGCTCAATGTTTCCAGCTCAATAACCGACATTTCTACATCCCGTTTAGCCTGTACCAACTCAAGCGGAGTTGGATCGGGTTTTACTTCGACTAATGGATCACCGGCCACGACATAGTCACCGACATCAGCATATAATTTACCAACCACACCCGAAACTTTTGATTTAACATCAATCTCAGTTACCGGTTCAATAGAGCCAACAGCCAATGCTTTATCGACAATATTCTGCCTCGTTGCTTTAACGGTACTGCGACCATTTTCTTCATCATTTGATCCGGAAGATAAAGCAACAGCAGTAATTATGGCTAGAATTGAGATGACTACTATCCATATTATTCGTTTTTTTGAAGTTGGCTTCATTCGATTGATCCTCCAGGGATTGTATATAGATTATATAAATACTAAAAAATATCAGTTATAAAACAATCATATATACGCTTTGATTACTGAATTGTTACTTAATGTGGACCTATGATACTTCAACCGGATATGGTACCTAGCAAAAAGAATTTAAAAGTAAGAATATTTAGTAGTATAATTTTTAAAGGATTACTGCAGTTGGTTGATTTTTTTAATTAGTGATTGTTCTCTTCAAGGAAGTTGTCTAACAATTCATCGATGAAAAACTGTGTTTCAATGAGAAATCGCTCAGAGGCACATCCACGCTTGGGGCATTGGTTGCAGGCAATTTTTAAATTACAGTTTATTTTTTGTTTATGCATTTTTTCAAAGGTTTCAACAATTTCTATGAAGTCACGCTGAATACTATCATGTTTTTCAACCTCCTTGGCAAGGATCGAGAATTTTATTTTGATCATCTCGTTTAAGTGCTTGATCCTTCCCAAAAACTGTCCAAGCGCACTCTGCCAGATCTTGTGTGCTTTCTCTAACAATTCCGGATCTATGTCTTTCAAAACACCCGGACGCAAATCTTCCTTGCCGATATTCTTAAGATCAAAAATTTGTCGTATAATATCCTGAATGTGATACAGATCTTTTAATTTCGAATGAGTAATATCTGCGTTAATTTCATAAATCTGCATCTCGACGGCCTTTTTTATATCCTTAAATGCCGGAATAGCCAGCTCAATCTTTTCCTTTGTCGCATTATCCAACCGCGGTGTTAGGTTTTCTATTGTCCGCTCCGCTTGTTCCAAGGATTTGATGGAAATATTATATTCATTGATTTGAGTAAAACCGAGAGACTGAAAAATGATATCAAAATAAGCATTTATAGTTTGTTCCAATTCTTTTAGTCGACTCCATAAACGCTCACTCTCATCGTGATAGGCAATATCCACTTTTTTCTGAATGTCTTCCAGGGGATGGTCAGAAAGTATCTCGAGAATAGCGTTGAAAATATGTTGTGGGGTTGAAATATCATTAGCTAATGCGAAAACGTCATCAATGCTTAAGATATTGTTAGCAATTGTTCTGATTTCCTCGTTGGTATCACAATGACAGTGAGCAAGCAAAAGCACATGTTGGAAATCTGTCAAGTCTTCCTGACATTGATCGAGGAGTGCGAGTCTTTGACGATTGACTAAATGTATAAGATACTGGGCAACAGTCACATTTTGAAAATCGGGATCAGGAGCTTCACTTTTATCTATATTTGATGTGGATTTATTCTTAATATCATCTCTTTTTTCAACTAATTGTAATAGCTCAGTTAGAATGATGAATTGAGAAAGAATTTTATCTCTGGGTGCTGGTTCAATCGCTAAACGTACAAGGTTTATTAATAAGGCAGGATCCAGATCAGACAATATATTGTGAACAGCTTTGCGGATTACTTTATCGTCGTCGGCAAGTTTTAGCATCAATGACAACTGCGAATCGCGGCCGGATAAATCTTTTTGGGATTTCTTAATTTCCGAGGCTTTTATGATCCGTTGCTTTTTCTCGCTCAGTACTTTTTGTGCTTCTTTTAATACCTGCTGATCTTTCTGTCCGCGCCCTCGCTTTTCCAGCAGGTTAATATAGATGGTAAGCATTTGGGTTGAAACCGAAGCATTCCGCAACACCTCCCCAATAACATCAAAGTCGTCTTCGAATAGTAACAAAACCAGGATGATACGAAACACCTCCTGCCGTGCAAACTCCTTTCTTTCCCGCTTGCCAAAACCAAGTACATCCTGCAGTTCACCAACAAGAAGCCAGAAATCATTTTTTAAGGCGGCTTCTACAATTTTATAATTTTTATCCCGGGCAAGTGTGTTGACAACTGAAGGAAAATGGCAAAGTGTAGCCAGTTGTATTCTATTATCGTCATCCAACGCATTGGAGAGATTAAGATAAACATTGGTGGGAATGGGCGGTATCTTACGGAAATACCGCTCCATGACAAACCTAAAATATTCAGATTCAGTCTTGAATGTAAAATTACCTTTCTTTATCAACTCATTCTCCCTCAAGAGCAAGACTGAATGCTGTTGTTAGTTTCAGAATATCCTGGTTGGATTTGATC
>JAEOSY010000371.1 GCA_016840125.1 Candidatus Helarchaeota archaeon
ATGGGTATCTCCCGTGGTTCCATTTGGCGCCTGCTTCAGGCTGGGCGTAAAAAATTAATTGATGCAATTTTTGAGAAGCATGAAATCCGAATACCTTTCGATGCTTTGAAGAGTGGTGATGACCTTGAAGCCCTCATCACTTATATAAATAAAAAGGAGGCAGAAAATGTGAAAATAGGAATTGCAACAGAAGGCAATGGTGTCGCACAGCACTTTGGACGGTGCCAGGCCTATACCATAGTTGAAATACAGGAGAATAAAGTTGTAGATCAAAAAATGGTCGAATCTCCTGGACATCAACCTGGGTTTTTACCTGGATGGCTCGCACAATTCGGTGTACAATGGGTCATATGTGGTGGTATGGGACCTCGAGCGCAACAATTATTCCAACAGAACCAAATAACTCCAATTACCGGCGTTATTGGAACCATCGAAGAAACGATCAACAAATTTTGTACAGGTGCCCTTGAAAGTGGCGAAAACGTTTGTGATCACTGATTCAATTGGTTGAATAACGAATTAAATCACCCTTTTTTTTTATTTTTTAGTTTTAAATTTTATATTAACCATAACTTTATGTCCTCAAATACAGCGGCTCTTATACTCTCGTCCTCTTCCTTACAGAATTGTTAAATTAAAAACACGATTTCCTTCAGTCTTTGAATAATGATCGAGCGTTTATTATTGAGTGAAAAAAAAAGAGTTGAATTAAAGGTATAACCTATTTTTTGGAACGATTAATAATGATCGAGCGTTCATTATTGAGTGAAAAAAAAGAGTTGAATTAAAGGTATAACCTATTTTTTGGAACGATTACTTAAGCCGCGCTAAGCCTTTTTTCGTGATTCTGAAAACCCCTCTGGTGGGGCTTGTTAGCAATTGTTTTTTCTTTAGCCGGTACGCTATTCCCCGTATTCTGTTGGCAAGGACTGTTTCATGCCTACTGCTCAGCGGTAAACCCCGTTCTTCAGGTGTTATATTAAGAACTAACGCACTATACTCTTGGAGGCATTCCAATGTATGCTCTTGCTTATCCTCACACCGCTTGAGAACAATCCACTCAAGGTAATCACTAAGAATTTGTTTAAATTCAGGTATTGACCTTGGAGATCTATCTAAATTCATCTGATCTATCAATTAATTCACCTAAGCAGATTTAATCTTTTAATTCAGAGGTGCACTGTAGCGCTCATTTAAAAAGTTGATGGATCCAAAGGTTTCCTATTGATTCCATTCATTACCTAGATTAATATCCTCGTAATAGTCACTACAGTCATTGCACAGGAGTCTTTTTAACCGCTTGTATCAGAGCGATCACGTTCTACGGCATTGGTAATTCACTTAGTCAGCTAATTTACCTTCATAACCATCCACTTTTCTTGTGCTTTGCTATTCGAGGTAAATTAGAAATCAATTGGCTTACCTAACCAGCTCTCTAAGCTCCTAGATTATGAAAACCATTCTCAAACATTATGGAGTGATTCACAAAAAGTCGACCTAATCAAAAATAATAAAATATTTAAAAAAAATATATTAGACCTATTCTGAACCTCGAGCTAATTTAATCCCAAAAATTATTAAAAACATTAATACTTCCTTAAAAAAGGAAATATAGGGATCTATTCTCAAAAGTCAGGGCGTATATTTCCAAAGATCGTTGAGTTGGTCATAATTACTCGCATTGTCGTACCCATACCCGCCGAAGAGCCAGAGATTGCCGCTACTATCCATGGAAGAGTCGGTATACTCCCTTGCGCCGGGCACGTTCGCGGCATCCGCCACGCCCTTCATGCCGTAAATCCCCTGTGCATTTGTAGTAAAATTGCCGGACACCCACGTCCAGGTCGAGTCGCTGACGTTGAACCTCCAGAGATCGTTCAGATCGCCACTAGAAACATTGTCGTACCCATCCCCGCCGAAGAGCCAGAAGTTGCCGCTCGCGTCCGTCCACGAAGCCGGGCCTTTCCTTGCCCCGGGCACGTTCGCGGCGTCCGCCACGCCCCTCATGCCGTAGGTTCCCGGGTTGTTGCGCGAGTAGTTCCCGGACACCCACGTCCAGGTCGAGTCGCTGACGTTGAACATCCAGAGATCGTTGAGAGAGCCCGTAGAACTCGTATTGTCGTATCCCTCGCCGCCGAAGAGCCAGAAGTTGTCGCTCGCGTCCGTCCAAGAAGCTAAATAAGCTCTTGCCCCGGGTACGTTCGCGGCGTCCGCCACGCCCTGCGTACCGTAAATCCCCATTGCATTTCGAGTACAATTGCCGGACACCCACGTCCAGGTCGAGGCGCTGACGTTGAACATCCAGAGATCGTTCAACTGTCCCTCAGAAGATTCATTGTCTTCTCCCCATCCGCCGAAGATCCAGAAGTTGCCGCTCGCGTCCGTCCACGAAGTCGAATAAGACCTTCCCCCGGGCACGTTCGCGGCGTCCGCCACGCCCTGCGTGCCGTAAATCCCATTTAGATCCATAGTATAATTGCCGGACACCCACGTCCAGGTCGAGGCGCTGACGTTGAACCTCCAGAGATCGTTAAGATAGCCATCATAAGATTCATTGTCGTTTCCCCATCCGCCGAAGAGCCAGAAGTTGCCGCTCGCGTCCGTCCACGAAGCCGGGCCTTCCCTTGCCCCGGGCACGTTCGCCGCATCCGCCACGCCCTTCGTGCCGTAGGTTCCGTAGTTATCTACGGTAAAATTGCCGGACATCCATGTCCATGTATGCTTACCTGTTAGAAGAATCATGACTTCGTCATCAATATTTATGCCTTGGTAAGTAACCGTTATCTTGATGGGATAATACCCGTTCGTTGGAAAATTATAGGTTTGAAATGTCAGATTCGTTCCCATGATTGATATGCGCGCATTCCAAGGAGCACTTGTATAATTCGTGGAAATGCTAATTTGCGAATTGGGGAGGGTTGGGGTTATGTAGTCTGCGATGTCTATCGTTCGATTCCAGGCAGATTTACTCGCATCAATGGTCAAGTCCGGAATGGCGACTGAAAAACTAGGCCCTTGCTGACTGGGAAGAAAGACCACTACGAGAATGACACTCGTGATGACGATCCCAGAGAGTCCAAGGGCTAAAATTTTTTTAGATTTCGATTCCATGTGAATCATTCCCTCATTTACGATTATTTCATCCAATTATTCCCTTAAAAATATGAGGGAAATATGGTTAAAATATTAGTAGTTTAGATTGATATTTAAATTGAATATATAGCAATTTCATTCCATAGCAAGAAGATCCTACAACCTGCGTTTAGAAGCGATTTTGGAAGAACTTATTGAAGTGGGGATTATCGAAGAAAATACCACTATTTCCAGTCATTCTATACGCAAATTCTTTTATAACCAATGGCTCCGAATCGGAGGCACGAAGCTGTGGAACGTCACGTGGGGCGGCAATGCTTGGGATGCTGGCTACGGCATTGCGGTGGATGCCGGCGGCGGCGCCATCTACTGCACAGGGGCTGCTGCAAGTTTTGGGGCGGTTCTCCCTGATATCGCATTGCTCAAGTTCGGATATAAACCGCTGGATCCCCCGGAATTAGCCCCCATCACGCCCGATCCTGATGCTGATGGCATCATCGAGTTAAGCTGGAACGCCGTGACGGATGCGGAGATGTACTATATCTATAGAGACCTTTTAACTATTACCTCAGTAATGGGGCTAACGCCGAAATATGTCGTTACAGAAACCACTTATAATGACACCCTCGCGACCAATGGAACCTATTACTACGTGATCGTGGCGGGAGCAGCCTTTGGAAATAGTTCGATTTCCAATTTTGAAAATATTACGGTCGCCATTCCCCCAAAACCAGGCGGGATCCCAGGATTTGGACTCGTATATTTGGTAATTGGCTGGCTTGTTCTGATCTATATCGTTCAGCGGAGAAGCCTGCGGCGAACACCTTCTTAGCCACCTCTCTTTTTTTTTTCGTTTCCCTTTTTTTTTCTTTGTTTCTTTGAGGCGGATAATTTTACGTGGGGGCAATCCGAAGTGCTATTTTATATTTGACAAATTTCTAATTTATTTTAACGTAAACGAATTTGTGTGAAAAAATAAAGCCAAAAAAAGTGTATTGGATTACGCTTATCCCCTACCATTTATGATAAAAAGAAAAGAATTTGGAGGTCATAGTGGTATTTGATTTAATTATTTAGAGAGTGAATGTATACCTTCGCGTTTTTTGATAAATAGATGGGTATAATCGTAACTCTATGTCTTTTGATATAACAGCTCACACAATCCCCTCCTATTACAGAATTTTTTAATTAAGACTTCATAAATAATTATTTAAATCAAAATCAGGGATTTTATTAGCGGAGATCAAAAAAATACGTATATTTTAACAATTTACTTAGTATTCAAATGTTTGGTGAGAATTAAATGTCTAAAGAAGAAATAAAAACAGCATGGTTTGAAGAACCAGGTCGAAAAGAAACCATGGGTATGATGAGCGGTAGAGCTATTCGAGGTATCTTGTGCAATGTAAATGGAAACACAGTTTTAGGTGGTAAAGTAGGTTTATTAATGGCATCCGTTCGGTTATCAATGCAACTCAAGGGTCTCGATAAAAATTTACTAATAATTACCGATTCATTCACGGAAAAGTTTGCACCTCGGGTTGTTCGAGCTTTTAAAACTGCTGGGTTCACTTGTAAAGTCTGGAATGGAGTTCAACCTGAACTCCCCATTTCTACAATCGAAGAAGGGCGTCAAGTTTGTGAAGAATTTAAACCGACCGTACTTCTAGCAATCGGAGGTGGGAGCGTCATGGATACTGGGAAAGCGATATGGATTCAATATGAAAATCCTGACCTAGAAATTACCAAACTTGATCCTACAGTCTCAATTTTAGGATTACGTCAGAAAATAAAACGCTATATCGCAATTCCTACAACCTCTGGAACGGGGTCAGAAGTAACAGGGGTCGCAGTAATAACTGATACCCGAAGAACCCCTGCCATGAAGATTCCGGTCGTAAGTTATGAAAGCGTTCCCGATATTGTCATTTTAGATACGGAGTTTGTGAAAGACATGCCGCCTTTCCTGACAATGGCAACTGGATTGGACGCTTTTGCACATGCAGTCGGTGCATATATTTGTAATTGGAGCATGCCCTTCACCGATGCAATGAATGAATTAGCTATAAAAGAAACTATAAACTACCTTGGTCGCGCCGTTAAATATGGCGCAAAAGACTTGGAGGCAAGGGAGCATATGCAATGGGCTGCATATTATGCAGGACTAGGATTTGGAAATTCAATGGCAGGAATCGATCATGCATTGGGGCATAGTCTTGGAGCCGTTTTTCATGTTCACCATGGTCTTGCAGTTGGATTGTTCACTCCTCAATCAATTGCTTATCAAGCGAAAGTTACGGATAGATGGAAAAAAATGTGTCCGATATTTGGGATAGATCCGAAGAAAAAAGTACCTAGATCGAGCCTTCTGAATGAATTGCTTGATGCAGTAACAGGTTATATTAAATCTGTCGGTGGAATAACCGCCGTAAAAGATTGTACAAATCCTGAAATAGATGAGGAGAGTTACAAGATAGAACTTGATACATTAACCGAATATGCTGTAACAGACATTGATGCACTTGTTTCCACTCGTCCTGTCACTCATGGTGAATTTAAGAAAATGTATGAACTTGCCTGGGAGGGTAAAGAATTATTTTTCTAATTGAACCATCGGAGGATTAAAAATGAGCGAGAAAATTTTAGGATATAATGGAAAAATTGCGTACATCAATCTAAGTGATAAAAAATCCGAAATCAAAGACCTGGATTCGCAAATTGCAAGGGATTATGTTGGGGGGACTGGTCTCTCTTGCAAATTAATTCATGATTTATTATCTGAGGATGATTATTCCATTTTACAAAAGGATATTTTTTCAGAAATTAACCCGCTTGTATTCGCTACCGGGCCTCTCACTGCTACTATAGTGCCGTCCTCAGGGCGGTATTCAGTCTCAGGGGTTTCACCACTCACACACCACTGGGGCGAGGGTACTTCTGGGGGACAGTTTTGTGTATCCTTAAGGAGATGCGGTTATGATGCGATTGTTCTCACAGGAAAGGCAAAATCTCCCACTTATCTATACATTAACAACGGAAAAATCGAATTCAAGGATGGCAGCAAGGCATGGAGTAAGGATTCTTACCAAGCTCAAGAAGTTATTAAACAGGAATTAAAGACGAAAGGTATTAGGGTTGCTTGTATTGGAGTTGCGGGCGAGAATCTAGTAAAATATGCCGCAATCATGAATGATGATGGCAGGGCTGTGGGTAGATGTGGATTAGGCGCATTAATGGGTTCCAAAAAATTAAAGGCATTGGCAGTTCATGGAAGCAATAAAATTGAGTTAGGCAACCAAGAAAAACTGAAGGAATTGAGAGGAAAGATTGAAAGTGGTTCTGCCATGGACGTGATGCGGAATGTAAATACCACCGTCAGGAACTTATTTGGAACAAATAGTTATTTTGATATGGGGATGGCTTCAGGCGATGTTCCTGGATATTATTTCACTGAAACAGAGTTTTTAGCAGAAAAATTAACGGCAAAAACAATGAAAGAAGAGTATCCCGTATTTATCACGGGGTGCGCTATGTGTGCCATACGATGTGCAAAACAAACCATCGTCCGCGACAAGGGCGAAGAAATTCAGGTTGATGGACCAGAATATGAATCTGTGGCTGCTCTGGGAAGTTTATGTGGAGTATTTGATTCTAAATCCGTGATATTGGCTCATCATAAATGTAATGTTCGTGGAATTGATGTGATCTCCTGTGGTGTTTCCATTGCTTTCTTGATTTATTTGATTGAAAATAAAATTGGTGTTAGCGAAATTAAGAAACATCTGAAAGAAATTACAATTGAGGATATCCATTGGGGTAATGGCGATTTAGTTTTGGACTTGATTGATCGAATTGCCGAACGAGAAGGCATTGGTAACCTTCTCGCTGAAGGCGTGAAAGTAATGGCTGAAAAATTAAATGTAGATCCCAATCTAGCTGCTCATGTCAAAGGTTTAGAAATTCCGATGCATGAACCACGTGCATTCGCGGGACAAGCATTATCCTACATGACTTGTTGTACGGGGGCCAATCATAATAAGGGCGATTGGTTCTCTGTTCAAATGGGCGTGCTTTCCTTTCCGAAATATGACATTGTAAGGGCCCCTAAAGATAAAATCACAGGCCTTGAAGGCGCAATTATTGCGCTACAAGATTTCAGGGGATTTGAAGATTCCGCAGTTTATTGTAATTTCGCGACTCCTCCTAACCAAAATCAGGCAGCCCGGTATCTCTCTCATGCCACTGGGATTAAATACAAAGGGGCAGATATTATCACCTGTGGGGAGCGAAGTAATAATCTGAAACGGTTAATCTCCTGTAACATGGGAATAACTCGAAAGGATGACTACTTGCCAAAACACGTGCTCAAGGTCTTCGAAACTGGCGGGGCTGCAGGAATAAAACTTGAATTAGATGAGAATTTACAAAAATATTATGAACTTAGAGGTTGGGATTGGGAAACTGGTCAACCAACGGAGGTAAAATTGAAAGAATTAGGAATTTATTAAGTTCTGTCCTTTAGAATGATTAATAAAAGATCACAGGTGTAATTATTTTATGATAAATCCAATGCAAGCCGCGTATGTTCGCATTCTAAGAAAAGTAAAAGGAAAAAGTGATGGGGAGTCGGAGAAAGCAAAAGAAGTTGTCCGAAATGGAGTCGAAAAACTTCTCTCGAACTTTGCTGACCAACAAGGGATTATCGAAGCTTCTCGAAAGTTATACTCCACCGCTATTAAAACGTATAAAATCCCAAACTCAATGATTGCAGACACCGCCAAAGAAGGAGCGGAGTTATTATTCGGAAAATTCGGTAAAACGGCATGCAATGAAATTTTCTTGATCTATTCCAGCGCTATCATTCTTTACTTTGGTCTGAAGGACGAAAATCTTGCGAAATCACTCGCAGATGACGCCTCTACCTTCTTCACCAAAAATGAGTGTCCTGAACAAATAACGAAAATTGCTGAAGTTTTACAGAATCCACGATCAAAATCAGACTTCAAAATGTTTTAAATCTACACAAGTTCTAATGGGTCTACTCTATCCATAAATTTGGACAAACTTAGACAGCTTGTCCTAGCCCGTCGATAGAGGCAACGGGGGGGATTCGATCTGCTGTTGCAGGAGTAAGGCGCCCACGCGAGCGCTATTGGAATGGCGACCACCGTGGTAGCCGCAGTGGGGGTCTGTACAGATAAACTCATGGTAGGGACTGGTTTTCGCCCGGGTCCGTTTCATGCCTCGTCCTTGTGCGAGATGCTCCGAACACACTTGGCTGGTATAGGGGGACACCACCTGCGTTTCCTGATACTGCGGTAGAGACCCTTGCGCTCGGAGGTCCGCG
>JAEOSY010000372.1 GCA_016840125.1 Candidatus Helarchaeota archaeon
CACCGCGAATATGCTTTCCGAGTGGATCAACCTCTCCAAATCCATTTAACTTTTTTCTTTCTTTTCTCTAATTTTAGTTAAAACCTGGCTTGTTAGTCTTGCACATCGTTCCCATGTAAAAAATTTGGATATGATTTGACGTCCTTTTTGTTTAAGGTGTTTAAATTTTTCCGGATTGGAGAGGAGTATATTTATTTGGGTTGCCAAAATTTCAGGGGTAAGTGGATTGATTGTTAGAAATTCAGAAAAGGATTTGTGAATTTCTGCAAGACCTCCCTCCACACTGGTAATTGTTGCTGTCCCTGAGGCAAGGCTTTCAAGAGCAACTAAGCCAAAAGGTTCATATAACGATGGAATAACGCAAATATCCGCCATGGCAAAGTACTTAGGAAGCAAATCATTAGAAACGAAACCTAAAAACATTATATACTTCGACACTTGAAGTTGATTCGCCATGTACTTTAGATACGAAAAAAGAGGCCCATCTCCTAAGAAGAGAAAAAACGCATCTGGAAACCTTTTTATAATCTTTGGTATTGCTCGTATTAGTAATTGAGGACCCTTTATAGGTGATAAACGTCCTACAAAAAGTATAATATTTTTGCCATTGAGGCTCAATTTATTTTCAAGTTCTGAATATTCTACTGAAGGATGAAATCGTCTTATATTTACTCCGTTATAGATCCGGTGAATTTTATTTTCAGGTGTGTGTAAAACTTCTATTAATTCGCGTTTGACTGTATCAGAGATAGCGATGGCTAAATCTGCATTACGGATAGCTGTTTTTTCAAGTTGTCCTAGGATCGGAAACGAAATTTTCCCAAAAACATCTCGCCAATCCATATTGCTCCTATTTTTCTGTAACCCAATAGTACCTACCGCTTTATAGATCATTGGTTTGTCCTTTTTCAAACTAAAAAAAAGGCTACTTTCGAATCCATGTCCCAAAATTATATCCAAATCCAGTTTTTGAATAATTCGAAATCCACTTTTCCATAATAAAATTGAATTGAATGGGAAATAGTATGGCGTTTTGATGTATTTGAGTGCCCGATGAATATAAATTCCCTTAAAAACTTCAAAATTTTGCTGATGTGGTTCTCCCTTCGTAATAATATGGATCTCATGCCCTAATTTCGTTAATTCCAGAGCGAGTTCGAATGCATGAATCCCACTCCCATAGGCAGTTGGATAAAATTGCTGAACAATATATCCTATTCTCATCAATTTCACCGATTCAATAGTGCTTGATATTCACTTATTATTTGTTCAGCAACAAGAGGAGCGATATACTGTGAGTGGAGTTGTTTTTCAGCATTTTTCTTTAAAGTTTGTAATAATCCCTCATTAGAAAGCAGTTGTTGCACGCATTTAGATAAGGTTTCAGAGTCGTTAAAAATTAATCCGGTCTGATTATGGTGAATTAAAGCGCTAACTCCATAATAATCCCGCACAATAACTGGACACCCAACTGCCCAAGCTTCGAGTAATATAGTGGGCATTATTTCAAATTGTGATGGAAGAATAAGCGCCTTAGCCCTTTTTAATAAAAACTTTACTTGGCTCTCATGAAGCGAACCTAAAATATGAACTTGACTCTTACTTTCAAGGGTATTGGTTAGTTTGTTCAAAGCCTCCTTTAAAGATCCTTCCCCAATTATAACCAAATTAAGATTTCCCTCATGAATGCATAATTGGTTAAATGTTTTTAATAGAAATATAAGCCCCTTCTCACTTTCCAGTCGCCCAATAAAAAGTAAATATGGATTATCTCCAACTTTTTGGATGCTAAGACGTACCCCTACTTTTTCTTCTGCCTGTGTCGGTCTTTCGGTCATATTTGGAATTACTCGAATCTTACTTGGCGCAATTTTATATTTATTGATTATTATTTTCCGGAAGTATTTAGTGAGTGAAATGATCCCAGCACTCTTTTCATAAGCTCGTTTCTCAATATGGAATAGAAATTGATAAAGCAGATAGGGCATGAACGCTCCTGGGACAGTCAATGCTACATCCCAATTGTGGGCAGTGAAGAGGATTGGGATTTTAAATGGAAAAAATGTTTGAAGAACAAGAGCTGATACTCTACTTTGAGCATGCAGAATATGGAAACGCCCAGCACGCTTCTGAACCTTTAATAGTTCGAATACGACCTTAAAGCCAAAAAGAAACGTCGAAAAGAAATTCATGTTCAGAACGTGTGGAATTCTATGTACATAAATCCCCCTGAAAACCTCCAATTTCAGCTGTTTTAGCTGTCGATGTGTAAATATATGGACTTCATGACCTCTTCTATTTAATTGCTCTGCTAAGTGCCATATATATTTCTGAATGCCACCTCCGTATATTGGAGGAATCCTATCTTTTGGTGTTCCAGAACTTATTAGTCCAATTCGCACTTACTACACATCTACGCCTATTTTTTAAGCAATTTTAAAAAATCGTCTATGAAATTTTCCCAATTAAAAGATTTCTCGATTTTTTGCCTACCAATTTTTCCGAATGAGATAGCTAATTCGTCATTATTCAACAACTTTTTTACTTTATCAACAAAACCTTGCCAGTCAAAGGGTTTTATGAGATACCCGGTTTTTTCATGTTCTATTAATTCTTTAACCCCCCCCAATTCATAACTCACCACGGGCTTGCTACATGCCATTGCCTCCAACACGACAAGACTTAGTGGTTCGGGAAATAGTATAGGGAGAATAACGATATTTGACCTATTAATTAATTGAATTAACTTCTGATTTCTAAGGGGGCCGGTCATAATTACGTTTTTTTGCAGATTTAATTCCTTTATTTTCTGTTTAATTTCCATAATATCTGGTCCTAATCCTACTATAAGGAACTTACAATTTATTTGGGCGATTATCTCTTTAAAACAAATTAGAAATTCTTTTACCCCTCTTTCCTTAATCAACCGTCCAAAAAACATAATTATTTTATCTGATTTGCCAATAGTATAAGGGTGAGTTGAAGTTTCAACATCCTGTGGTCTGAATTTCTGTTGATCCACTCCATAATAAAGTAAATCTATCGAAATTCCATCAAAATAAGAATTATACGCATCCCAAACTGCTCTACTTATCGCTACTACAGGTCGCGCCTCTCGTAGAAGCTGACGGGTAAGAATAAAAGAAAGAAAAAATCGAAAAGAAAATTGCCTACATCGTTTGAAACATTTATCTATTTCAAAACCTTGACACAAACTTTCATGATAGAGTGTTCCCCGTGGGCAAATGGGATTATAGCCGTTCAAAATATAAACGAATGGAATCCGAAAAGCTTTCTTCAACAAAAGGGCTGCGAAACCCCAAAAATCGGTAATATAAATATAATCAATTTTAAATTTTTTTACTAAATACAATGCTTTTAGAGGCATACCAATAAATCTAAATGAAGGACGTACTCTAAATATTTGTAACTCCTCTAATTCTTGAAAATGCGCCAACTTTTCATTAGTCGGATAATAATTCGATTTCGCAGTCGTTAGAACATATACTTTGTGCCCCCTTTTCTTCAATCTCTTACAAATCTCCAGTGTCGCATTCTCAACACCTCCTATGTTTGGATAGAACGTATTCAGAATGAACAAGAAATTCATATTGTTAAATGAAGGTAATTATAATATAAATATTCTAAATCTGTCATTAAGATTATGAGGAATTTTTATGCGAAAGGAAGATATTTATTACATACCTGCTTCTGAAATCGCTGCTGTAATCAGAAGACAAGAAATGACTGCGTCAGAGATAACAGAACTATTTATTGAGCGAATTCAAAAAATAAATCCGATTATCAATGCGTATTGCACTCTCACTTTTGAGATGGCGCGTGAACAAGCAAAGCGAGCTGATGCTGCCATCAAAAAGGGTGAACAAATTGGTCTACTCAATGGCATTCCGACCTCCATCAAGGATGTTTTCCTTTTAAAAGGAGTGAGAACTACCTTTGGGTCGAAAATTTACGAAAATTATATCCCTGAAGAAAGTAGCGTGTCAGTTTCCCGATTAATCGATGCAGGGTGTGTCATTCTGGGTAAAACAAATACTCCCGAATATGGACATAAAGGTATTACCGAAAATGCAATCTTTGGAGTCACAAAAAATCCATGGAATCTAGAGAAAACTACCGGCGGATCTAGTGGTGGTGCGGCAGCTGCAGTGGTTAGTGGGATCAGTCCCCTAGCTGTAGGATCTGATGGCGGCGGCTCTATTCGAGGTCCAAGTTCTCTCTGCGGTTGCTATGGGTTGAAACCGACCTATGGACGGATCACGCGATATCCTCATGATGGAATCAGCTGGGCAACTCTCTCTCATCATGGACCAATTGTCCGATATGTTGAAGATGCTGCATTGATGTTAGATGTGATGAAAGGAGCTCATCCCGCGGATTATTTCTCAATCCCTGTAGACAGCCCCTCATATGTAGAGGGCTTAAAGGAAACACCGAAAATACTGAAAATAGGCTATTCCATGAACCTCGGATTTGTTAAGGCGCTAGATTCTGAGGTCGAAGAAGGCGTGATGAATGCCGTTCGGAAATTCGAACAACTTGACTGGACCGTGGAAGAAGCACCAATGAAACAAAGAAATCCTGAAAATGATTATATGGTTCTAATCACGACTGGCCTCGCTCATGAACTTAAATCCAAATTGAAAAAGTGGCGTGATTTAATTGATCCTACTCTCATATCCTTTATTGAAGCCGGCAGAACCTGGAGTGCGATGGACTTAAAAAGTGCGTTACTCAGAAGAAAAAAGATGTTCGAATTTTTCGCGAAATTTTTTGAGACTTACGATGTCCTCGTTACACCTACAACCGGAATCCCCGCTTTCGATCATGGAATGATGAACCCTCCTAAAATAAGTGGTAAAGCGGCATCCCCCCTGACTTGGGTCAGCTTTTTATTCCCCTTCAATATGACCGGGCTCCCAGCTGCTTCAATACCCGCCGGATGGACAAAGGAAGGGCTCCCCTTTGGCATGCAAATCATCGGAAAACGATGGGATGAATTGACGGTCCTACAGGCATCCAGAGCCTTCCAAGAAATTGCACCGTGGCAAGATAAAAAACCTCCACTGAAATAACCCTCTAAAATATGACTCAGGACGAGTCAAATTTCAGATCCGCTGGCATGAAGGCATGATCCACTGATATTATTTTTATTTGGAATTATGGTAATGCTCCAATCAGGATCGGTCCGGAGTATATAATGGAGTAGGTATGGTATCGAGGGACTATCAGTTTCCCTTTACAGCAATTGGAGTATCCGCTCAAGGTTGAGCTGGATACTATTAATTTGTGCTACCAAATCAGTTGCGAGGTCCTCCTCGAGCACGTCCAGGAAGCCAGCAATTCGCACAATCACCTCGCTCACACCCATCTGCACCTGCGTGATCCAGACTCGGATCGCGGTCCGATTCGTGCCCCCCTCAAGGTACAGCGCTAGCGCGGTTTTTACGACGAAAAGTTCAAGAGGTGAAATCTGTCAAAAAAAGGAAAGTTATCAGATTCTCAAAATAAGGCTATCTGTTTTCTGAAATCTTCCCTTGTATGATTTACTATCTAGATCTTTTTGATTTTATTGTTAAATGAAGCTTCTTAAATTGTCTAGATTAATAATTTTAGTTCAAATAACAACGAATTACATAGTTCTCGTAGTAGTTCTTGAGCGTCTGGATCAATAATCCAAGGCTTCTTGAACACGCCATTTCCCCATGGGTTCTCATTTTCATCGGTTTTCAGTCCAGTCA
This sequence comes from Candidatus Helarchaeota archaeon, assembly GCA_016840125.1. Next base: position 5,763 of record JAEOSY010000372.1, read on the forward strand.
GTTTTGGTTTAATATCATGTAAAAGTTTTTCATAAGCGCCTAAATAATCTTCAAGCTCGACCATATCGATAACTTCCTGAATTTTATTACCTAATGCCTTCATTCTTTGGTTTGGGTTTTTATCAAACATATTATCTGTCAATTGTATGATGGTGGTCCGCAGCTGTTCTAGTTTGTCGGTGATAGTGGCTTCCAATTTTGGTACTTCTAATTCGCCCGTATCAGGGTCTATTTGGGGACTCCACGCATCCTTCGTCCCCGCTTCAATAGTTACGTTCTGGGAAAGTTGCACGGTTTCGTTAGTAGGGATCCAAGTTCTGATAGTGAGCTGGTACTCTTCGATGGGATAGTGCGCGTCCCGTGCGTCCACCACGAAATAGTAGTCCGTCACGTTGGGCGGAAGGTAGATCCACTCCCAAGTGGTGGAATCGCCAGAGTAGAATGCCCCTGAAATTTCGATTTCGGTTTCATTCGTGTTATAGCTAATCCCTACGTGCCGCCCTGCACTGTCATACGCATGCAGGTCCAGATCAGGGGTTGGCATTTCCACCACAGCCAAGGTCCCCTCTCTGGAATAGGTTGTTGGAAAGGAATCTGTCGCCACGCTCACCAGTTGACGGTCTCCCGGATGATCCCTGTCCAAGTCGATAGCGACAACAGTAAGGGTATGATCCTCAAGAGCATTTGGTACATCGAAAAGGATTCCCAAATTACGGTTGAGAAAATAGCCCGGTGCCCAGGAATAATCGAGGGCGTCCAAATACCAATATGTGTCCCTGGAAGTGTCTTGATCTTCAGAACTAAACCAAATTTGATTGATGGTCGAGGCTCCAGTCCAAAAACTCCCCCGTCCGAGATATTGATCATCAACATAAACTTGTATGGTGTTAGCAGCACAATCAAAATCGAGACGAACGTGACACCATCGATCATCTTCGAACATACCAATTTCCTGATAAGGTCCGGATGGAGTTTTTAAATAAATTTTATCATTCTTCACCCGAAGACCCGTTACTCCCGTGAACCCTTGAGTGAGCGTGATCGCCATTTCCCCTGGATTTGCCGTGGGTTCTCTCTCCCTGTACATCCAAAATTCCACGCTCCCCACTGCGGGAGAATTCCCGAGATTCGGATTCACGAGCACCCATGGATTGGCATCCGAATCGTCCCAACATTCAACTACTTTGGAATGCCCGTGCTTCTCGTCGATGATTTGTATTGAAGTATCCACGGGCGTCACCGTGTCCCAACCTGTCATATCTACTTCAAAGCTGTACGCTCCCGCATAATTATCAAAGTTTGGGGTTGGGACCGAGATCTGATTCATATTCCGATTCTGCTCATAATCAGCTGCCCAAGAAAAATCTATGGCATCGAGGAAGAAGTCTGCCATGTTGTAATGGATGTCCGTGATGGCCACATAATCCACGCTAATCCAGGACCAATACCGCTCGTAAGGGTCAGGTGGGGGATCCATGTGGTATAGAGGGGGGCAAAATATGCGACCTCCATAAAATCGCACGAGGATTTCACCTTCAGCGGACACGTATCGAAATATATCTGCTTGATCAAAATAGGATCTGACGTTATACCATCTGCCCGTCTCATAGGTATCTATAATATCATATTTATGGGTCAACCAATTATACATTTGGATCAATCCATTATCCAGATTAGGGTAGGGAGTAGCCCCCGCCCCGGTGAGCCCCCAAAGCGCTTCTAAATTGAAGCCCTGAACATCGCCAGGATTTTGAATACTGAATTTGTATTCCTGGTATAGTTCCATGTCGTGATTTGTCGGGTGCCAGGCAGCTATAAAATAAGTTTCTCCATCATTTGGTAGATAGGTCCTATCAGTACCTCCAGTACTTATCAAAAAATCGCCTTTTTTCAAAAGGATAGAGGAAGAATCAGCGACCTCGAAAGGCGTATTCCAACCGAATGCAATTCGGTCAAACGTTTCATGAGGATTCATGTAAGGACCATAACCTACCATTACATTGTCTAACCAAATATTCCAAGTTAGCC
>JAEOSY010000373.1 GCA_016840125.1 Candidatus Helarchaeota archaeon
TCAAAGTCAACATGACATTTTTCAGAGGATTCTTGGCGATCATGTAACGAGTGAAAATTACCGTTCGACTCAAGATAATCATCATTTACAATATAATCCGCATTCAAGAGTTCCTTTCACGCCTTCGGTTTTAATAAATTATCAAAATAACTGCTGGCTGAGTATAGCATTAGATCCAGTTCGGAATCTATTGTCGGTTTAAGGTAAGAATATCTACCTAATGTTGAAAATGGAGCATCAGGATTAGATCTTTTTAGGCCTGTAAATATCTCAATCTGTGAGTTCGAAAAATTATAGAATAGTTTTAAGTCCTGTATTCTCAGATGACGAAGACTCTGAAGAGAGAAAGGCCTGACATTTGCAGGTATGGTTTCGGTGCTTTTTATTTTGTTTGGATTTTCCACCCAATGGCGTTCCTCATCCTCATATTCTACTAAATACTCTGTAACTCCATCTCTTTCTCTTTTCTTTATTACCTTGGTATCAACGGTTTTTTGAACTGTCTTCGAGTATTTTTCCACAGGCCACTCTAATCCCTTGAAAACATTTTCAGACTTGTATTGTAAATATCTCCTTGTAGATTTTGGAGCTGTCTCAAGTTCAAATGGATTCCTGTCCCGGTTTTCTTCGAAAAAAGTTAGCAATAATTCTGCCCAAGGCTCATATCTAGCGTCAAGGGGAAGAGCAATGGGACGTTTCAGGCCGCTTCTTCGTGCTGTACGCTGTACAAATAGGACGGCGGGTTCCCCATTTATCATCACTCTGTGGGCATCTTTACCCATAGGGGCATATTGACCTGTGATTTCACTGGGCCGTGCCGCAGAAAGAAACAAGTACCTAAAAGAGTTCTGGTAGACCCTATCATCATGTGTTTCAGTTGGCATCTCATCTATAATGTCTCGGATGTCATTGGATGAAGATGGAATGGACTTGGATTTTTTCATAGTTTACTCCAAACTTTCTATTGTGTTAAGTTAGTGTTACCGTCCTATATAAATATATCGGTGTTTCTAACAAAGTGCGAATCAAACGTTTGCAATAGCTATAAAGTAATATATTGTCATTGAAAAGTAAGAGAATGAATAAATATGAGTACGAAGATCGTCCCCTATCTTGTCTTGGGAATTGTTATTGGTGGTGGTTTAGGATATTTACTAATCTATCCACCTCTAACCTCAAAAATCAATGCTCTAACTATGAAAGAAAATAGCCTTGAAATTAAAATCGAGACCCTAAATCACACATATGAATCCTTATTACTCGAATACGAGGCTGCAACCCAACATTACGAAAGATTGGAGTTTGATTATGTGGCAAACATAAGTGAATTACAAACACAAGCAAACGTAAAAGATTCATTTATAGAAGAATATAAGCAAGAGATTATGAAACTCGAAACAGACATTGAAGAATTAGAAACCGAAGTTAACGTCTTAAATATAAAAGTACAAAAAAAGGAATATGAAATAACAGGGCTCGAAGCTCAATATCAAAATCTTGAAAATAGATACAATGTGTTAGAAACAAAATACGATTCACAACTTCAAAATATAAAATTAAATATTGGTCATAATTTGACATCATTCTATGACATCGTAAGATATAACCACGGACCTGCAGGTGATAAAATCCAATACTTGAACATGGACCGAGAAAAATTAAGATATGCTGAAAAACTAATTCGTCATGACTCAGGTATATCTGAATTTTCAGATATTGAACAAATGTATTTCAACAAGATAGGTATACGTAGTTATGAGTTAGCCAAGAATTTTCTTGATTTGGCCATATATTATTGTGAAATCAATGAATACGATACTGCATCTGAAAAGATTGAAAAAATATTGGAGTTCATCGACAAAAAACTGTCATATCATCTTGAAACTGACGAGTTATATCGGGCACCAGTCGAAATGCTCAGCATTGGATCTGGCGATTGTGATGATTATTCGATTCTAGCAGCGACACTATTTGAACATGTGGGTATTGACACAGCTCTAGCAATGTACGAAAATCCAGAACATGAATGGCACATGATGACTCTTGTTCATCTTGACGATATCAATTACAAACATTGGTACTGGACTGACCTTACATATTTGGGGTTAAAAGAAGGAAAATGGATTGACATAGACCCACAGAAATTAATCACAGAACAAGGAGATGATAATTGGTTCGAACAGTGGGATATTAGAGAAGCAAGGGATATCTCAATTATTAATTGAAACTGAGTATGAAACAAAGCCTGCTTGAGAAAAAGTAATCTATATATTTTCATACAAAAATATATACAAACACATTATGTAAGATTTAAAAACTTAATCTACTGTATACCACGATCTCGGCTTATTATCTGAGTAAAGTTTTGATCATGTGGTGGAAGGGGGGCCTTGTTAGTTCCCTCTTGAAATCCCCCAATGGGTAGTTTTGGGGGTGTTAAATCTAGTTAATCCCTCTCTAATATATGAGCTTCTTTTTCTTGTCGAGGGCGGCTTCCATTTCCTCATAGCTAGCGCCTTCTCTCTCCATTTTTCGGAGCATCATAAACTCTTGGATCTCACTCCGAATTTCTTCTAGGTTTATTCCTCTTCCAAACACGTTCATTTCATTTTCGAGCTTCATTTGTAGATCCTCGTTTCTCATGTCCAATTGTTCGATTCTTCGCCTTAGTGTTTCAATCTCACTCTCATCAATTTTACCGTATGGCCTGTCACTGCTCATGATGTTGAGCATGTTCTCCGCTTTCAGGAACTCTCTGCGTGTCCAGGCCTTATCACGATGGGCTTTGTTGTACTCCAAGGGGTCTACAATGTGTCCCATCATATATTCGGCTACGCTAATCTTAGCGGAACTTTTCTCCCATTGGCTACGGAATACATCTCTTAACTCGTGGGGGTTCTTCCCTGTCTGGTAGCTTTGCACTATTCCTTTTGAAGGTCCTACGATTCCGATCTTGCGGAGGTGTCTAAGCCAATATTGATAAACGGCTTTTTTTGAAAGGGGTTTATTAAATTTGTCGAGGAAAATCGCCCCCCTTTCTGTGGGAAGCAGTTCTTCTAGGTATACCTGGATAGCGTCTATGGCATCTTTTCCAATGTATGTATAGAATGTTCTCTTTCGTTTGAATTTTTTACGTCCCGGGAGATCAATCCTGACCACTCTCGATTTCAGTATTAATTGCTCTCTGAGAGAAGGCCAACCATTCTTATTCCAGTATTCGAAGCTCTCTCGATCCATACCTCCCTGAAACATTGATAGAAAAACAGCCTGATACATTGGATTGCTAGATAAGACAACTTTCCTGATCTCTTCAATCGTTAATGTCCCTTCGTTCTTCTCTCTTTCAGGTCTTATAATGAAGGTGGGATCCCTGGGGAGCTGGGCTCTATTGTGTTTGAAATAACTACGAATAACCGCATAGATCTTGTTCTTGGTGTTAAAGGTGCCCTCTTTCCGCATTACATAAGGCTGAACAATTTCATCCAGAACGTCATATAGCGTTCCATTCTCTACATTTTTTTGAATAGAAATTAATTCGTCTGGCGTAGCATTAGAGAACTTGGAATTTCCTTCATTTACCCATTTCATCCAGCCCTTAAAGTAAGAGAGATGGACCCTGGCTGTAGAAGGAGCTAGACGGGACAACCACCTCTCAACTGAAGCCCAACCTTCGGGGAAAGCGCCCATGTATAATTCTGTATCTGTTCTAGTATATCAAGTTTACGTTATTGCACACAACAGCTATCCTCATTTTATAGA
>JAEOSY010000374.1 GCA_016840125.1 Candidatus Helarchaeota archaeon
ATTGGGGCAATAATGATGTTTTCAACAGTTTTAGCTATAAATCTTCAACCAATAAATATTCTAAATACTATAATAGCAATATTTATCGCTTTAGTAATAGGTATTGTACTTGGGTCAATAAATGGATTATTGGTTGGTTACATTAAAGCTAATGCTTTTATAATTACGTTAGCTATGAGAAGTATAATTTTGGGAATAACTTTGTTTTATACAGGTGGTCAGCACGTATGGACATTTAACGTAACAAAAGTATTTTCATTTTTTTCTGAAGGTGAAATATTTACCGTTCCATTTCCTGCAATTTTATTTCTACTTGTAATATTCATTTTTAATTTCATTCTTAGAATGACACCGTTTGGTATGAGAGTATATGCGATTGGAAATAGTGATTTGATTTCCAAATTCTCAGGTATTAATGTTTCAAAAATCAGATTTATGACTTTTTTAATGTCTGGTTTTTTTGCTGCCTTGAGTGGCGTGATATTAGCTTCAAGAGTAAAAAATATTGATCCTACTATTGGTATAGGATATGAATTTGATGCCATAACTGCATTAGTATTGGGAGGTGTAAGTTTATTTGGTGGAAGGGGTAATTTAGTTCAAACTCTATCGGGGGTTTTATTAATTGGGGTTTTAAAGAATAGTATGATTATACTTGGAGTACCTTTTATGTATCAAATGATAGTTAGAGGGCAATTATTAATAATTGCAGTATATTTGGATGTTATTACAAGGAAAATTGCATAACCTACCCCCATAATTTGTCCCACTTCGAGAGTTAGTCTCCTATGTTTAGGTATAAGGTTGAGCGGAACTGAATACCAACGCTCTAATCGGGCTAATGCTTTCTGGGGCAGGGGATCGATACCCCAATGGGCGATGTGATTACATATGATTATATTCTCGCCTCTATCGCTTTACAATCATTTTCGCTTCAAGTAACGTGTTGAATTTTTCCCCGCTCAATATTTCATCATAGTAACTTCCCATTGAATGATCCGATAAATCCACTCTCCTAGATGCTGTCCGTCGCGACTAATGACCCGCCTCGTCACATGAAATGACCCACCCCTACATCACTTATAGTGCCCCCTTGGGGTAGGCACATGAACCGATACTACCAAACGGTATACATTAGGTTATTAGTAATGTTGTAGTGGCTTACAAAGTAATTGATACAAATGGAAGTGAAAGAATTTTAACATTCTCCACTACCAAAAAAATTGTGACCTTTACTAAACGTAATCAGTACCATAAAAAATAATTTATAAAAACGCATCTCTATACTTTTTCCATGTATCAATAAAGGCATAAGTATTCTGCCAAGCCTTCTTTGTATCTTCTCTTACATTATCAACCGGTGACAAGATAAATCCCCCATCTTTTCCTAAGGAGGAAAGTGCTTTGATAACAGCGTCTTCTGTTTCCTTTTCTGTTCCAATTTCAACAGTAACTGCCCCACTAGCACCCCCCCATATTGCTCTTTTATTCTCTACGAACTTACGCTTAACCATATTGAAATCAATACCTTTGCCCTCTTTAGGGTCATATCCTATAAGAACATCAATCCCAGAATCGAAAATATCATCTAATAAAGGGGAAAAAGAACTCGTAATTATGTATCCATATTTCTTTCCTGCCTGGTGTACAAGTTCAGCCTCTTTTTTTAATGTCGGTGCGATGATACTCCGATAAGCTTGGGGGGTCCAAAATTCCGTTGTCTCATACCAACCTCTTCGAATAATTAATTCTGCGTTTGTAACCTCCAGATAAATTTGAATTTGCTTCATATTCCATTCATGGATAATGTTCACATATTGCTTTATAATATCCGGCTTAGTTATTGAAAGCACCATTATATTCTCAAATCCTGACAGCCATGAAATAGCATCAGCTCCCATAATCCCAGGTTCTACTTCGAGACCCGGACGCACATTCCCTTTCCATCCCCCGACGAGTAACAAATTGTATTTTTCTGCTATCTTTTTAGCAATTTCAGCCTCTTCCCGAAGCTTTTGTATATCCTTATCTTTGAAAGGCCCGAAAATAAATTTAATCTTTTCAAGGTCCTCTTCTGGTTTAACCAGAACTTCTTCAGCCCTAGGTACAATCCAGTCATTCATTAGTGGAAAATTATCCTCAGTTGGCCATCCTTGTCGCTGCCTCACTTTCCCGGTTAGTGGACCTTTTGGAGTTTCCAGCTTTCTACAGAAATATTTAATACCATTTTTTTCTTCTACCCAGTCCTTGTACTTTACATCAGGATGTAAAATTCCATAAAAATGCAG
>JAEOSY010000004.1 GCA_016840125.1 Candidatus Helarchaeota archaeon
AATGAGTCGATTAACTACATCATCCATGCTCTCACCTGGCTGTTTCATACTATTGAGAAACTTCCATGTGGATTCTTTTACATGAATTGTGGTCATTTTATCATCTTATCAAATTATCAATTTCGAGCGTAAAGCTTTTCCGATTCGGATAATAACCGGATAACATCAAATTCAGAAAGAGCTCTCTGCCATTTTATAGATAAAGGTTATCTGAACCGAAGGCCCTCGGGAATACTTCCAAACCACCTGTTACAAAGATCCCAGATACGCCAGTTCCAAGTGAAAATATTTCTTTAAGCCATTTATTAAAAAGGGAAGGCTTGGAAAATTCTCTAAATCGGCTTTACTAAGTGTCAACAAATTTGAAATGATTCAACCTACTCGAAGGCTAATAAAGAAAAAATATGATGGAAATCGCTTGATTCCCGATTAAACCATTTCATTCGAGAATTCCGAGGAATTCATGCATGGCAGGATGCATTTCAGGCGCTTGCTCCGGCTTTTTAAAACCTATAATAACTAGTCAAAATTTCGATTGCATGGAACCCTGTATCTGTGACAGGTCAACATATTTTTATACTCAGTATACTAGTATACTGATAGTGAAATGGGATGCCAACAACCGTTAAGATCGATCCCGAATTTAAAAAAGAGATCGATAAACTTCAGGCAAAAATTACAATGAAAACCGGTGAAAAAATTACCCAACAAGACCTGCTGGTTCGCATAATCCAGTTCACTTTGGCTAATGAGAAAGAATTCTTTCAGACGGTTATCTTTGACTGGCACCCTCTATCAGATTCCGAATGGGAAAAAATCACGGAAGCAATTACGGATTTCGGAATAGTTACTACTGAATCTACTATCGATACCGAGCTTTACGGTGAGTAATTTGATTCTGGTAGATACCGGCGTTATTGCGGCCTTTTATAACCGTCGGGATGAACATCATTCACGCGCTCTGGAACTCCTCAATAATCTGCGACAAGGCAAATACGGGACGGGAATCCTAACCGATTATATCTTAGACGAAACCGTAACCTTATTGTATGTCCGCTCTAAACGCGCAGATATTGCATTACACGCAGGAAACATCATAATTACTGAAAAATTAGGAACTTTCTTTCCTATGACCCTTGATCTTATTATAAAAACCTGGGATACGTATCAAAAACTGATTGAGAAGGGATTAAGTTTTACTGACTGTTCATTGCTAGCCGTTGCCGAATATCTGGAGTGTAACGACATTTTAAGCTTTGCCAAAGAATTTGATGGCTTAATACATCGCATTTTCTAGGAGTAGTAGGGAAATAATTCAATCTGTTCTTCAAAATAACCAAATAGTATAAGAATTATTGAATATTCTCCAAACTCCCTTTTAATCACTTGAATAATACTCATATTTAGAAAAAAGAATAGGAAGACCACTCAAACCGAGTTTCTGAAACCGGGAAAATAGCAAAGAAATACAATATATTTTGGCGAGCCTTATCAAATTATACTGTGAATAGTCCGTTTCCGATAAACAACTCGACCCTAGAGAAATATGGGAACCCAAAATTAACGAAAATAGTCTTAAACTCACTTTTAAAGCAGAATAAAGGCTTTTAAACCAGTCTTAAGAAATATTCTTCAATTTAATATCTTTTTTTGAAAAAAAGGGGGTTTTTAGAATCATAAATCCACGGAGATCCTTCTCCGGATGGATTTTGAAAACTAATTTACTTTATGATGTGCCAAGTGCTCATAAATTAATTAAGAGAAAAAGAAAAAATGAAATGGAAATCGTCTGATTTCATGGAACATACTTCATCCAAGGATTCCAAGAAATTCCCGCATTGCTGGATGCATTTCCGCTGCCTGTTCCCTTTTTATGCGTTTATCATAGTAAATATTTCCTTTTCCGATACCAGATGACGAGACCCCTACAAAAATTACAATGAAGAGCATTCAAAGAATCTCTGAAAATAATGGGATTATCGAGGGATAGCCGCCCTCTATTTCCAATAAATCCTTCAATTCAGTAACACTTTGCGGCCAATCGGTGATTCCACCAACTTCATTATTTGGAGGGAATTTAAAATATCACGGAGATAGAGAAAGATTCAAAGCTATTGTCTAGGAGGTCTATCTCACGAATTTCGCAGTTAGTTGTTAAGGAGTTGGCTGACGTTGCGACCAATTGTTGCAGATGCATCCATTCTGATCCATCTTGCTAGAGCAAACTCCTTTTCACTCCTAAACCTCCAATATGAGAACTTGATCATTGCCACGGGGGTCTATGTGGAAGTGGTGGAACGCGGCTGGGGGCTCCCAGGTTCCATGGAAACCGAAAATGCGATCAACACGGGGTGGCTGGAAGTCCAAAGAGTAGAGAATAAAGCGAAAGTGTTAGAACTGATTCAATCCCATGCTATCAGTTTGGGTAATGCCGAAACCATTCAATTAGCCATCGAGCAGAAGGCGATTTTGGTTCTCGTCGATGAAATCGCCGTCAGAAATTTACTTGAACTCCAACAAATCCCAGTCCGAGGGTGTATTGGAGCGGTAATCGAAGCTGCGAGAAAGCACCGTATTCATACTGAAGAGGCGAGAACGATTATTCAAAGATTGGTAGAGACTGGATACCGAGTAGACAATAAGGTTTTAATGCGGGCGGATCAATTATTAGGTGATGACCATGGAGAGCAGCATTCCCCAGACGATTAAGAAAAAATTTTTCGCTGAAATTCTGAAGTTATATACCCAAGGCGATCTTTCGGCAGGGAGAGCCGCAGAAATGTTGGGGATCTCTCGGGCTGAATTCTATGAACTCCTAAATCAGCGAAATCTTCCATTGCCCAAAAAATTAAGCGATAGTATCTTAAAGGAGCTAAATACACTCGAATAATCGATGAGGTTCTCACAGACACCGATCCACAAGTCGGGGACCTTAGATCCCGGAGGTAGGGGTATTTCCCTGCAGAGTATCCTAAAACGAAGGATGGGAGACCCCAAATTGACTTTCATAGATCGAGCCTAACTAAAAAAGAAATTCTAAACAGATTAGCAGTAATTTTAATTGCAAAAAAACTTCAAGACATAATGTATCAGGAATTCAAATATAAAAGAATAGATAAGCCCGACCAACAACGT
>JAEOSY010000375.1 GCA_016840125.1 Candidatus Helarchaeota archaeon
TACCCCGGAACAAAACCAATTACAGGAATAAAAATAGATTGAACGGACTCATAATAAAAGAGGTTGAACAATTTAAAAAATTAGAACCACCGGATCAACGAGTGCTGCTATTTGAAAATGTGGTGACGGTTAAGCAAGATATTGAAAAACTTAAATCCCGCAAATGGCTAAACACAGGGGCATCGGCTGTTGGGGGGGTGTTCGGCGGTTTCTTCGCTATGATAGTAAAATTAAAATTTTGGGGATGAAAGTTGTTCCTTGAATTTAAAAGTGAGAATGTATTCCGCAATTATCATGTAGTTCCACATCATTCAAATCTAATCGAATTTGAATGGTGGTGGCTGAATGAGTTTGGTGAGGCGGTTGTTACATCTGCTTATCGGTATGGTGACAAGGGGATTCATGGTCAAAGTCCCTTGAGGGCACTCGATTTAAGGTCTTGGATTTACAGCAATCCAAAGGGGATGGAGCGATACGTTAATAGCGTATGGATTTATGATCCCAAAAGAACAGAGAAGAAGTGTGTAGTTTTACACAACGTCAGAAATAAGGGAATCCACTTTCATCTTCAAGTAAGTGATGCAACGATACATTCCATGTAATTAATCCTTGACTTTTATTATTCTAACAATCTATAATATTACAACAAAATAGGAGGTTTAAAATGGCTAAAAAATGGTATCTAAGCAGGACGCTTATTGTGAACACAATAATGCTTGTTGCTATGTTTGTAGCAGAGGGAAGCGGCGTTGAAATGCCCGCCGAATTACAGGGCAGTATCATGGTAATCGTGAATTGGATTCTGCGACTCATCACTACCGAACCGTTAGCAAAATAATGACTGATGCAGAATACTTAAAGCTTCGCACCATATTGAAGCGAATCGAAACCAAAGTAGATCTGTTGATTTACACCAAGCAGCGTACTGATGCTGTCGGTCAAACACGCGAAACTGATGGCAGCATGAGTGAGCTGGCTTTTACGGATGAATTATTTACTTCACCCGATTTGCACAGAAGCGATTCTATTTTCAGAGATGAGGAGGAAATTTTAGGCCCCAAGAAGCAACGGCGGTATGGTGACAGCGGAACAGAAAAGAAATAAAAGGAAGCTGGGACTTTGTTATTACTGTTCCGAACCTGCAATGAATGGACTCACTGCCTGCCGGAAACACCATGAAAGCCATCTGTTAGCAAGTAGGCGATATTACAGAAAGCATCGTGAAGAAATGTTGGTCTATTTCGCAAATAGAAAACAAAATCGAATAAAGGGGGGCCGCTGCCGGGATTGCGGAAAACCGTTAGACAAAGAACTGGACGGTGGACACGTCACTTGTCTAAATTGCCGGTTTAAATGCAGACGGCCCCGATGGGTGACAAATGGAACTTATCAAAAAGCGAGTCCCTGTCAACCATAATCTTTTCTTAATGGGAGACGATCACATGGGAACCATCCTCCGGCACAATGAGGGATGGTGTCAATTTGTGGATCATGTAAACAGTTCGATAGATGGATTGCCAGCGAAAAACAATTTTGTTATTGACCACGGCGACATTATAGATGCGATAGACAGTTTAGACCCAAGATTTTCGGGAGAGACAGAAGAGGGTCTTATTCTTGAGCAGATCGAAGCAGCCATTAAGTGCAGAACAGCAATCCAGAAACAAATAATACTGATACTGGAGGGGAACCACCCCCTTAAAAAGTGGAGATGGGGAAGGGTGACACCTCATATATGCAAAAAACTTGAGGTGCTCTATGGTTCTTGGTCAGCCAAGATTACCTACATTAATAACCGTAACGATGTTCTCTATAAACACTATTGCATTCACGGCAGAAAGAGCATCAACAGCACCGCAGACGATCCCAAAAGGCGCAGAACGAACAAACAGCTTATTCTCAAGCGAGTTCTAAAGAACAAGAGTGGGGATTGTGTTCTTATGTCGAGGGGTCACACCCACTGGTTAGATAGACTTCCCCCGGAACATGATGTTTATCTGGCAGATGACGGCAAGAAAGCATTTCAACAATTTACAATTGCAGATCATACTGCAGAATATATCCATCCCGATTTAAGATGGTATGTTTCTTGCGGTTCCTTTTTAAAAAACGTAATTACCGGCATGGGGATCAGTGGCTACGGTGAGGTTGGTGATTACGATCCGAATTTATGGTGCGGATATATGTTATGCAAGGTAAGAAACGGAAGGATACAGGAGATAGAGCCGGTAAGAATAGAGTAAAAACATGGCCCCTACCAATACGTTTTTGGCAGAAATATATCAGAGATTCCATGTACCAACTTGATCGACGGATACCGTACCCACACTGGAAGTTCCCGCCAGATATTTCCATAGAAGACGACGGGGAGGATTAATGTAACCGGGAATAAATACCGGCCCCCACCGGGTTCAAAAATGGTAAGATGGTACCGACCTTGGTGGGTGGAGAGAGTTACAACAGCAAGGACGAACATCTGAGCCTTGAAACTGTGGGTTCAAATCCCACATCCTCCCCACATATTAAAAGGGCCGGAAAATAATTCCGACCCTTTCCACCCTTTATTCTGCACTAATCAATAGGTAAATTCCTCCTTTCTGTTAGGGGTTAACTTCAATACACCTAAAATAATTGCGTGTTTTGAGCCAGTATGTCGTTAGATACTCGACATACTA
>JAEOSY010000376.1 GCA_016840125.1 Candidatus Helarchaeota archaeon
ATGACATATATCAGATTTGCCAATTCCTGTGATATCATTATGTTATCTGTAATAGACTCATTTTGGCTATATTCTTTTTTGGATGGCTTTTATCGATTTAGTGAGTCCTAAATATCGCTATTGATTGTCAGAAATCCTTCCTTGCTCCATCCTCTTCTTTTATAGTAGTCGTCAACTAAATTATTAATATTTTGCTTGGTGATACCGTTTCCATTGGGCAAAGTTTCTTTTAAAAGTCTTAGTGGAAGTCTGTCATCTTTTGGTTTTAAACCCTCTCGTAGATTGAATCGCCTGGTGTTATTAGTAATTTGAGATGCTAAGTTTTGAAGCTCCTTTTTGCTTAAAGTAATACCTGTTGACATGGCAATAAGCTTTGATAGATGATCCCAAGGGTATAGATCTCGATAAAAGCGGCATAAGATCAGTGTATCGAAAAGAGTACAACGATCTTCGAAATCGATAAAGAGTTCTGCTTTTCCTTCGATCTGATCGGGGTCAATCATTCCAGCTAATTCTGCCTTGTAAAACGTACTTCGCAGATGACATGCCCCACGGTCTGAAACAGCATAGGCCAGTCCCATTCCTTTTAACGCACGAGGGTCATATCCCGGTGGTTCTAAACCTTTTGTATGGACGGCAATCTTTTCCAAGCCGAGCTCTTCACTTGATAGGCGAATACCCTCAGCTAATAGACCTCCAACACCTTCACGTCTCACTATTTTTAATAGCAGTGCTGCTATTTGGCTGGGTTGTCCGTATTCTACCTGCTCTTTTATCTTTCCCCGATGAGCGGCTTCGATTGCAAAAGCACATAAATTGCCCGAAGATATCGTGTCGATACCCATTCTATCGCAAACATCGTTTAGATAGGCGATTTCTTCGATCTGGTCAATTAGGCATAAACCGCCAAAGGCGTAAATAGTTTCATATTCAGGACCTTCCAGCTTGAGTCCTTTATGTCGTCCTTCCTGAATTTCTATTCTATTTCCGCAAGCTAGAAAGCAAGTTCTGCAGGCATTAGGCCGGGGGTTGCATTTATTCTTGATACTTTGTGCATTGATTTTTTCTCTATGTTTGATTTTTCCCTGATACCAGTAGCGAGCAGGAAACCCTCCTGCGTTGTTCACCAGATCGACCATCATCGGAGTCCCCATACTCCGGTACGCCTCTGTGATTGGTTCATTTCTCCATTGGTTCAGTATGCCTTTAGCAAAATCTTTCATAGTATCGGGTTCACTCCAAGACCGCCTTTGGTTACCATGAAATGCTAATGCTTTAATTTTTTTTGACCCCAAGATAGCCCCCATACCCGTTCGACCGGATACTCGCCAACCATCATTTTTGACGACAGCGAATCTTACACGGTTTTCTCCCGCCGGGCCAATTACGAGAATTGCTGCATTTTTAGGCTCTAATTTTTTAGCCACAGCAGATTCTGTGGCAAAAGTATCCAAACCCCATAGCGCATCTGCAGAATGAAACATGACATCGGTGTCGGTGATTTCAAGCCAAAGCGGCGACTCTGAGATTCCCTTTAAAATTATTGCATCAAAACCTGTTCGGCTCATTCCAATTGCCGCACTTCCTCCCGCATAAGATTCAGCATAAAAACCCGTTAATGGGGATTTTGAAAAAATACCATGACGGCAAGAACCGTATATCGGACTGTCTGAGATTGGCCCTAATCCAAATATGATATGGTTCTCCGGGGCAAAAGGATCAACATCCTTGGGATTGCGCTCTAGTAGCAAATGTGTGGCAAGCCCCTTTCCCCCTAAATATTTGCGCAATAAATCCTCATCTATTGGATCCACCTTCCACTCGCGATTGCTCAAGTCAATGCTTAGCAGTCTTTTAAAAAAGCCATTTATCATTTTTTAAATCGGTCCTCCAAAATATCAAACACGATTTAAATTATGTTAATTATTTTCTAATTAGGTCAAGACATCAATTACCTAAATGTTTAAGACACCATTATCCTGGCATAAAACAACTATCCAGCAACTTCTTTCATTGCTTCTTCCAGAATTGAAATGCCTCTGTCGAGTTGTTCATCGGTTATTACCAGGGGCATAAGAGTTCGGATTACATTTCCAAAGTTACCGCAGGAAAGCAGAATCAGTCCCTTTTCATAGCACCGTTGCACCAATGCTTTGGCCTCTTCAACAGCTGGCTCTTTTGTTTCCCGGTCACGAACAAGCTCAAGAGCCAACATGGCTCCCTTACCCCTAACGTCTCCAACGATTTCAATCTCCTTCTTTAGGCCTTCGAAACGGGGTAATAAATTTTTGCCCAGTTCAACTGAGCGGTCCAAAAGTCCATCCTCTAAGAGGATTTCCATTACAGCAAGTGCTGCGCGACACGAGACGGGATTCCCTCCAAAGGTGCTGCCAAGGCCCCCGGCATGGACAGCATTCATTAACGTCGATCGGCCAGTAATAGAAGAAAGAGGCATTCCACCCGCAAAGCCTTTTGCCATTGTAATGATATCTGGAGCAATGCCCCAGTGTTCGATTGCAAATAATTTGCCGGTACGTCCAGCACCCGACTGAACTTCATCGATAATGAGTGTAATATCATACTTTTCACAGATTTTTTTTAGCTTCGGAAAATACTCCGGGGGTGGTGTAATAAAGCCTCCCTCGCCCTGGATCGGTTCGGCTATGACAGCTGCCGTATCCTCAGGAGCGACATTAGAAATGAAATATTCTTCCAAATAATCCGCGCAAGCTATATTACATTTGGGATATTCTAATCCAAAGGTACAGCGGTAGCAGTATGCAAATGGCATTCGGTAAATTTCAGGTACAAAAGGAGCAAAACCTTTTTTATACGGCATAACCTTGCTAGTTAGGCTCATACCCATATACGTACGCCCATGAAAGGCATTTTCGAAACAAATTATAGCTGGACGTTGCGTCGCATATCGGGCCACTTTAATTGCGTTTTCGACAGCCTCTGCCCCGCTGTTTGCAAACATGGTCATCTTATCAAAGTCGCCAGGAGCCATTTGGTTCAGAATAGCTGCAAGGTTAACATATGCATCGTACATGGTAACGTGAAAACATGAGTGGATACATTTCTCTGCTTGGTTTTGGATGGCTTTAACCACTTTGGGATGGCAGTGCCCCACGTTATTGACACCGATGCCGCCAGCAAAATCTATAAGTTCACGACCTTCTACATCAGTAATGATCGCACCGTGTGCTTCCTCTATAAACGCTGGGGTCACACTATAAGGCCCCTGGGGAACATGCTGGTGCCGCATTTGTCGGAGCTCTTCACTATTTTTAGACATGTGCTCTACTGCCCTCCTAAATCACTTCGTTTCAAAAACCATTAATAAACGTTCTTTTATTTTTAAATAATCGGAACGTAGAAATTTTATAAGCAAAAGCTGTACCAGTTCTATAGCGAACCCAATATTCATACGCTACAAGGTAGTTTTATCAATATTTGAGTTAATATGCGTGATTGTTTGGGTCAATTCCAATTTTTTCTTGCTATGGTCTTGGTTTTTTATCACAAGACTACAAAATTAAATGCGCTCTTGCATAATTAATGCAAATATGCATATAGGTAATTATGCCTACTCAAAAAAAACATACCTCGTTGGTAACACCTGAGCTCGGTGAACTTCTTTTTAAATCACCCAAAGTAGAAGAAGATCAACTAAATTGGAAAATTTTTGGAAAAGCCCTGCTTAATGCCTCACAAAGTTCAATATTTGTAGTGGATCGCATTGCCACGGTCATTATTTCTAATGAACTGGCTCGGAAGAAGTTAGGTCTATTTCCCGGTAGCTTATTAACAAGTACTATGTCAAATTTATGGCCGTATATTCAAAAAAACTTTCAGAACAAAAATAATCGAGAAAGTATTTTCATAAAAATCAAAGAAACGCCTTATTTAGCCTTATTAACCCCTGTTACTCATAAAGATTCCACTACCGGCATGTTATGTATCCTTGAAGATCATACGGAATTGCATAATGTGACACGCAGAATGATCTCCTATCAAGAATTAAGCCAAGAGTTGGATGCACTTGTTGATTTTAGCAGTGACGGTTTATGGATCTGCGATGGAAATGCAAATGTATTAAAAATTAATAAAGCATCAGAACGTATTAATGATGTTCGATCAGATGATGTTGTAGGAAGCAATATGAGCGATCTGGTGAAAAATGGATTTGTCGACCGATCAGTAACTCTAGATGTACTCAAATCACGAAAGTCTAAACACATATTACAGGAAAATCGATCTGGCAGAAAACTCATATTGACTGGAAACCCTGTTTTCAACGAAAAAGATGAAATTATTCGTGTTGTGGTAACTGAACGAGATATAACGGAAATTGATAATCTACGTCATAAACTTGAAGAACAGGTGACCATCAAGGATCTGATGCGACATCAGATGCTGGAGATGCAGCTGGGTAAGCTAAAATCACAGCAGATCATCGCTCGCAGTCCGGCAATGATCAATGTTTTCAAACAAGCTTTGAAATTGAGCCAATTTGATACGACTGTTTTAATTTTAGGCGAATCAGGTAGCGGCAAAGGGGTCATCGCCAACCTAATTTACAGACATTCACCCCGTTCAGATCATCCCATGATTAGAATTAATTGTGGTGCTATTCCAGAAACTCTGGTTGAAACCGAGTTGTTCGGATACGATAAAGGGGCTTTTACTGGCGCCGACCGCAAAGGGAAGCCCGGACACCTAGAATTGGCAGACGGTGGAATGATCTTTCTTGATGAGATTGCAGAATTACCCATGCCTTCTCAGGTTAAATTGCTTAGGTTTTTAGAAAACGGGCGAATTACAAGAGTTGGTAGTACTAAAAGCCGGCAGCTTGATGTACGCATTCTTGGTGCCACCCACCGAAATCTTGAAAGCATGGTGAAAGATGGCACCTTCAGGCAGGATCTTTTTTACAGATTGAATGTAGTACCAATTTCCGTGCCACCCTTGCGTGATCGAAAAGAATGTATACTGCCATTGATTCAATATTATTTGGAATATTTTGCTTATAAATTGAAACGAAAAAAAAAGCCTCAAATTTCACGAAAAGCAATGAATGCTATGATAACATATAACTACCCAGGCAATGTTAGAGAGTTAATGAATCTTTGTGAAAGGCTAGTGGTTATGGCGGAGAAAGGTTGGATAGATCTGAATAATTTACCTACTAATATTATATCAATGTCTGATGATTTAGGTAAAGGCTTGATTAGTGATTTAAAAGAAGGTAAGACTCTTGCTCAAATGATCGAAACCGTAGAGCAACGAATATTAGAAGATGCTAAGCTTAAATATGGAACTCAGAAAAAAATAGCAAAGGCACTAAGTGTAAACCAATCAACTATTGCTCGAAAGCTTAGAAAATATAAATAGACTCTCAATTTAACCAACCTAATTATGCAATTATGCATATTTAGACTGATTGTAAGTTTTTCTTACATCGATATGCTGCTCTCTTAGGTTCATTTCAATATCTCATCCAGATTCTGCCTTCTACTGTAAATAACTTACTGAATATATAAGAATTATATAATATCGTTGGTCTTTGCTTTATTTGAATCGGTTAATGATATGGTTGATGGCGGTCAAATTGATCCATGTAGCCTTATTCCACAATTTTAAGAATGATTGAGGTAATTTTTAATTGATAGTTCACATTAATCACCTGATAATGTTAATAAAAATTTAATTATAGAATTACATCGATCTAAATGGATTTTATAATTTATCCTCACTCAATTCATATTTTCAGTGAGATGATCGCTGTTCTCTTCATTATCTTAAATAATAAAAACACAACATATAGATATAATTCGATAAAATCTTAATCTAACAAAAATGGCTTAAATCTTGCACTTTAGCATAAAGATAATTTTAACATACTCGCATAAAAGAAAATTCTAAAATATGGAAGAACGGGACTTATTTGGATTGATCTTTGATATTCAAAAATTCAGTGTACACGATGGACCTGGAATAAGAACGCTTGTCTTCTTTAAGGGCTGTCAACTTAATTGCTTGTGGTGCTCAAATCCTGAAGGGCAAAAAGACTATTCACAATTAATGTTATTCCCAGAGAAATGTATTGGTTGCTTCCATTGTACAGAAGTTTGTCCTACGGGTGCAACATATCTCATAGACAGGGAAATTCAAT
The DNA here is from genome assembly GCA_016840125.1 of Candidatus Helarchaeota archaeon. Next base: position 6,179 of record JAEOSY010000376.1, read on the forward strand.
TTAATAGAGAACTTTGCAACAATACCGGTATCTGCACTGATTCTTGTCCGGCAGAAGCGCGAAAGTTGGTTGGTAAACAAATTAGTGTTAATGATTTATTGCAGGAGATTGAAAAGGATAGTGCTTTTTATAGAAAATCTGGTGGAGGAATTACCTTCGGAGGAGGAGAGCCTTTACTACAATCGAACTTTATCAAGGCTGTATCTATTGAGTGCCAAAAGCAGGGTTTCAATATAGCATTAGAAACTTGTGGTTATGCACCCTGGAAAAACTTAAAATCAGTTGCTCCTTATATGGATTTAATACTGTTCGACTTAAAACACATGGACCCTAAGCTTCACAGGAAATTCTGTGGGTATTCGAATAAGCTGATCCTTGAAAATCTAAAAAAGCTATCGCAATTGAAACCCAAAAAATTAACAATAAGAATACCAATTATTCCTAGCTTTAATGATACTGAAGAAAATATCAAACAAACAGCTGATTTTGTAAAATCTCTAAATTCTTCTATATCTCACGTTGAAACGCTCGCTTATCATAAATACGGCGTTTTAAAATATCAAAGATTAGGTATGAAATACAAGATCGATGAAACAAGGGTGCCTACAAATGAAGATATGGATAGAGTGAAGAACATCTTTGAGAAGTATCATATCAAGGTTATAATCGTATAACAAACAGATAGCTTTTAATGAGTTGTTTTGGAGAACAAACTTAAGGAGGTTATCATGACGGCATCAGCTGAAAGTGCAGTAAGGGAAGAGGTTTATAGGAGTAAGCTCCCCGCGTTACCTGAGGACAGAGTTTTTAGCTTAGCGGATCATACTTTCACTACAACAGCATGGAGTATCGCAACCTGGTTGTTTGTTATGGGGGCATGGCAAGGTTTTGCGGCTCCATTGCACCTTGCGATTATTGCAACGCTTTTTGGATGCACGGTTCCGCTTGTTTTCCAAAGCTTGCTGGGGCGATTTTTCGCAAGATGGGGTGTAGATGTCGCTTTTGGAGCGAGAGCGACTTTTGGGCCTATAGGGACCAAAGTCATTGTATTGCTATTAGGAGTGTTACCAGCGTGGTGTTGGATTTCAATTCCTGCTGTAATGTTTGGAAGGGCGGTACATACAATAGGTGGAATTTACGGCGTAACTGGTTTTATTGTCAATGAATTTTTATGGGGTGTAATTTGTATGTGTGTTGGCCTATTCATTACATACAAAGGACCAAATTGGATGAAATGGGCTTTTCGTTTTGCAACACCGTTGATGGTAATTCTTATAGTAATGATTACTTGGCGTATGCTTACAAACTGGGGGTTAGGGAATCTCTTAGAAATGAAGCCTAAGGGACTAAATCCTGATCCTTACATCAGCTTTATAATTGCTGTTGAAATGGCCTTAGGTTTGGGAGTTTCGTGGCTTTTTCAGTTCGCCTGCTATGGAAGAATTTGTAAGACTGAATCAGCCGCCTACTATGGAAGTTATATAGGATGGGGTCTATTGTGGGCAATTTTGGCTATACCTGCTATGTTTGTTGCTCTTGCTGCAGGAGCAGAGGATATCGTAGAAGGGGTAAAACTGATTGGCGGTGGATGGGTTATACTTTACTTGGTTCTGCTTATTATAGCGAACCCATCATCCTTAGCTACAAATGGCTATCTTATCGGACTTACCTTGCGTAATTTTTTCCCCAAATTGAAGTGGATTTATGCAGTAAGTGTAAGTTTTGTGGTCTTGATATTGGTTGCAATTCCTTGGGCTTATGATGCTTTTGGGAGTTTTATAGTGACACTAGCATCTGTCACAATGGCATTCGCAGGCGTATGGGTTACCGATATATTGTTGCGCCAATCGAATGTAAGCCTAAGAGATCTTTACGATGAAAGTCCTCAAGGTGGATATTATTATTGGATGGGGATAAATTGGTTTGCACTTATCTCAGCAGCAGCTGGCGCATTAGTTGCATTTATTATATGGAACCCAATGGCTCAACAAATTCATTTGGTTGGTGTTTTCAAAATTTTTGGTGCTTCAATACCAGCGGCAGTATCGGCTGCTATAGTATATTATATATGTGCTAAAGTCTATCTAATGCCTAATAAAATAGGCCATCCAGATATACCTTGGAAATAAAGTTAAAAAACGATTTGCAATCTTAAATATTTATAGAATTAATTAATGGGAGGACGAAAAATGGATAGTACTGATAAAACATTTGACGAGGAGTTGGAACGAAGATTGGATATATACTATGATTATAAGCCAGGGAGCCCGGAATGCCCCATAAAACCTTTGACACTAAAAGGTTTAATGCCGGCTATAATCATAGCTGTGCTACTTACACTTTATCAAATATACGGAATGATCGGTTTCTCATCGCTGTATCCTAACTAATATATCGAGAAGAACGGGATAAAAAGTAAAGGAGCCACCGGCTTCGCCGGTGGCTTTGAGAACCAGACAGTACAAACGGGGAATCATGTTAGGGGCTACCAGTGTAGCCGGGGTGCGCAGCCTGGCGCTCTTAGATGTTTTGTCTCTCGATGTAGCACCCTATGCTGTTTCGTTTGCACAGATTGTACTTACAGGGTACACACGGATCCAGAAACCTCAACCCAGTGCTCTGTATAAACTGCCGGAACATGCTTGAATAGCTGTATCGTCACCCGACCCTTGATCATACAAATGATTTCGCTTACAGCGTGTTGGGGGAATGGAAAGCGACAGGTGTACATGATATTTGGTACATGACCCCCTATTACCCTAACCATTTTCCATTAAGCGATTTTGCGAGTCCAACCTATAGACTTCTGACCGATTCTGCCGAGCATTACCCTGAAAGGGAACTTCGGACAGAACACAGCATGATAATTGCATACATATTTCATATATGGTAAGTGTTTATATGTATCCCAATTGCATCTCCTTACCAATTCTAATTAGCCTGGCAAGCGCCCTGGCATTTAGACTGTACTCGTTTTCATATTCAGCATCGCTGATGTACCCAGTCTCGCAAAGCTGGAGGGTTTTTCAATAGCTAATATAAATTGAAAAACGAATCAATTCAAACAATAAGATGATATAGGATTGCTTTCCCCATTTCTGACCACTTGTGCTTATTTGCATTCATTTAGAAAGTTGGGATCCTAAATCATACAGTTAATATTCTATTTGTTATAGCATTTAAGTTAGATCAAACAGTATCTATAGTCATGGATTAGCGCTTTTTTATTAAATGGCACCAGTATCTCGTTCTTTTGGCGAGAGAAGGATTAACTGCTTTGTGAAACAACCAATCACATATAAAAAGTGGTGAGCAACATTATTTTGGATACCAACGAAACTAACAATTAACAATTAATAGCTTGAAAAGTTCGACAGTTAGTAAAAATAATTGCGAAGGAGAAAGAAATGAAAACATCAGGAAAAATGCAAATTCAAAATCTAAGCAAATGGAAAGAAAAAACATGCGCAAATATAGATGATTTAGACGTTGATGAACTGCCAATACCGCTGCAAGCCGTAGACAGTGAGTATGTAGAAAAAAGAGGTTGTACACAGAGAATAGAACGTTTGCGAGAGCAGTATTTCAAAAACAAACCAACAGTCTGTATTCATAGGCCCCGAGTTTATACACAGGTTTTTAAGGCAACTGAAGGAGAGGCAATGTGTATAAGGAGAGCCAAAGCATTTAAAAAATTATGTGAAGAAAAACCCATTATTATTCAGGATGATGAGCTCATAGTCGGTAGTCCTGGTTGTGGGCCAAAGTACGTAAATTTGTGTCCTGATCAAGAGTGGCATTGGATCGAGGAAGAACTTGAGACTATGACATTGAGAAACCAAGACCCATATATTATTACCGAAGCTCAGAAAAAAGAATTAAGGGAAGAAATAATACCATACTGGAAAGGAAAATCTGTTTACGACTACTGTCTATCACATTTACCGGAAGAAACAAAACGTCTCACTTTTAGAACCGGTATAATAGATAATGAAGTCAAGCAATGTAGCGCACTTGGACATAGTGTGCCAGGTTGGCAATATACTATTTTACCGAAGGGTCTTAAGGGAATGATGGAATCCATTCATGAAACGTTAGCAAATCTATCATATCGAAACCCAGAAGACCACGAAAAGATTGAGTACCTTAATTCCATGCTCATTTGTTTAGACGGCATGAAAATATTGGCAGAAAGACATGCCCAAGAAGCACGGAGCATGGCAGAAAACGAAAGTAATGCTACAAGGAAAAAAGAATTAATCGAAATTGCCGAAATATTCGATTATGTTCCCTTTAATCCTGCAAGAACTTTTAGAGAGGCTGCACAAGCGATTTGGCTCGGACAAGTAGGCGTTTACATGGAACTCAACGGACCCTCCCTGGGGTTAGGCCGTTTCGATCAGATCATGTTTCCATATTATGAAAAGGACTTGAAAGAAGGCATAATGACCAAAGATGCAGCCCTGGAAATTATGGAATGCCTTTGGATGAAACAAGCAGAAATAATATGGCTGCTTAATGAGGATGCTTCACATTTTTTTGGAGGATATCAACTTTTCTTAAGTTGTAACATGGGTGGCTTAAAAAGAGATGGAAGCGATGCGACCAATGATTTAAGCTATTTGTCCATGAAGGCCACAAGGGATCTTAAATTGCACTCACCTTCGTTAGTTGCTCGAGTAAACGAAAAGAGCCCTGAAAAATATTTGATGGATATAGCGAAAACGATTCGCGAGGGGATAGGATACCCCCAAGTTCATAATGATGAAGTAGGTGTTAAGTGTATGTTATCAATGGGCGTACCAATTGAAGATGCCTACGATTATGATGTTTCAGGGTGCACTGAGATACAGATACAAGGCAAAATGTGGAAGTATTCTGATGCTGGCCAGTTCAATATGGGATGTTGCGTTGAGTTCGCCTTAAATGATGGTTGGTCAAGGATGTTACCTAGTGATAAGCGGTGGGGATTACCAACCGGAAACCCAAGAAATTTTAAAAGCTATGAAGAAATTGAAGAAGCAGTAAAAAAACAAATTGCATATCTAACAGAACATTTATTGATTTGTAATATGGTTTCAGAGAGGGCACATAAAGAGCGATTTCCTTATCCGTTTACCTCTAGTCTTATGGTGGGACCTACTGAGACTGGCATAGATTTTTATCAGGGCGGCGCTATTTATAATGTCGGTCCATCTCCGTCCTACATCGGCTTAGCAAATGTTGCAAATAGCTTAGCCGCAATAAAAAAGCTTATATTTGATGATAAAGAAATAACGTTAGATGATCTAATAGATGCACTCGACAATGATTTTAAGGGGCAGAAAGGAGAGGAATTACGACAGCTGCTATTGAATCGTGGAGCTAAATATGGACGGGATGATCCTTATGTTGACGAGATAGCTAAAAGAATTGCTGATTTTTGTTCAAAAACAGCATATGAATTTAAAAGTATAAGGAATTGTCGATCAGTTTCTGCAATGTATCCTGTAGCGGCTAATACACCATTGGGAATGGTAGTTGGCGCTTTGCCATCGGGAAGAAAAGCAGGGATGCCCTTAGCGGATGGGATTTCTCCCGAACAAGGAACTGATGGATCACCAACCGAGGTAATCAAGTCAGTAACATCTTGGGACCATGCTAGACACCCAAATGGTACTTTATTGAATATGAAGTTCAATCCATCACTGCTTAAAAATGATGACGGTTTGCGAAATATGGTTTCTCTCATTAGAACTTTTCAAGATTTGGGTGGCTGGCATGTCCAGTTTAATGTGATAAGCGCTGAGACGTTAAAAGATGCACAAAATGAACCAAAAAAATACCCTGATTTGATGGTGAGAGTAGCTGGATATAGCGCATATTGGAACGACCTAGCAAAAGAAACCCAAGACGATATTATATCACGTACAGAGCATTTAACTTTTTAATGTAATTAACGCAGAAGACATCTCTTTGGATTTAAACTTTTTATAAAATAAGGAGAAGGAAAAATGAAATTTGAAGGGAAAGTTGCGATTATAACAGGTGCAGCTAGAGGTATGGGTTATTCTCATTGCTTATCTTTTGCTAAAGAAGGCGCAGATATTGCAGCAGTTGACATTTGTGAAAATATTGATGGGATATATGAGTTATCAAGTGATTTAAAAAACGTAATTAGCGAAGTTGAAAGTATTGGGAGAAAAGCAATTGGAGTAAAATGTGACGTGAGAAATGCTAATGAAGTAAAGAGTATGGTGGATAAAGTAATAAGTGAATTTGGAAGGATTGATATATTGGTAAATAATGCCGGCATAGAGGCTTTCAATTACACATGGGAGATCCCAGAAGAAGAGTGGGACAAGGTAGTTGATGTGGATCTAAAAGGAGTTTTTTTATGTTGTAAATATGTTGTGCCAAAGATGATTGAGAAAAAAAGTGGTAAAATTGTTAATATATCTTCAATTTATGGTTCTCAAGCGGCAGGTATGGTCTCGCATTATTGCGCTGCAAAATTTGGAGTTGTTGGTTTTACTCAATCTCTTGCACAAGAGGTTGCAGAACATAATATCAATGTAAATGCCGTCGGTCCCGGTTTTATAAACACTGCCATGGCTGATGCTGAGGCTCCTATTTTTGCCCCACTCATGGGCCTCTCTCCTGATACATACTATGAAGAAGCAGTAAAACAAGTAAGCCTTTTCGGTCGAGAAATTACTCCTCAAGATATATCGAATGCCGTTATCTGGCTTTCCTCGGAAGAGAGTCGCAATGTTACCGGACAATTCATACTGGTTGACGGGGGGCATGTATAATAGCTTATACTTCAGCTACCGATGCACGAATATGGATAAGACTATGGCACCCCTTCAAGGTAGGATTTAAGTCACAATTTAGATCTGGATTACTTTCTATTGGCCACTAAGCATATTGAAAATATTTTCTGTCGAATGAAAAATTAAAGGAGGTGGCAAATGCTTAACGGTTATAACGGAAAAATATTACTTGTAAATTTAAGCGATGGCTCCGTAAAGACTGAAAATTTAATAGAAGAAGTATATCGAAACTTTATAGGAGGACAAGGATTAGGAGTTAGGATTCTTTATGAAAAAATGAAAAAAGGCGCTGATCCAATGGGTCCTGATAATATATTAGGTTTTGTAACAGGGTTATTAACAGGGTCTGCACTGCATGGTGCACGATTTACTGTAGTTTCTAAATCTCCTGTTTCAGGTGGATGGGGTGACAGTAATTGTGGGGGGAGTTTTGCATATGAGTTAAAGGCCGCCGGTTTTGATGGAGTTTTCTTTACCGGTATTTCCTCAAAGCCAGTTTACCTGTATTTAAATGAGGGCAAAGCCGAGCTGAAAGATGCCAGTCACTTGTGGGGAAAAGATACAGTAGCAACTGATGAAAGCATCAAAAGTGAACTTGATGATAAAAAGATAAGAATTGCTTGCATAGGTCCTGTTGGAGAAGCCAAATTACGTTCAGCTGCGATCATGCATGAAGGGTCAGCAGCAGCAAGAGGCGGACTCGGAGCAGTGATGGGGTCAAAGCTCCTTAAGGCTATAGCTGTCAGGGGTACTCAAAAAATAAAGATGGATGATTCCGATCTGTTTTCTAAATTACGCAAGGAGTATCTCTCTGATGTTAAGGTTTCTAAAAATCCTTGGGTGCCATTCTTTAAAAATTGGGGTACGCCTGCCTTTTTTGAGGGTTACCTTACTGCTGGAGACACTCCCATAAAAAATTGGACACTTTTTGGAGAAGAAGGATTTCCAAATTGGTCAAAGTTGCATGGTGACTCAATCACAAAATACCAAACTAAGAAGCGTGCATGTAGGGGGTGTCCGCTTGCCTGTAAAGGAAGCCTCAAAATTGAAAAAGGTAAATATGCAGTAGAAAAAACAGATAAAGTTGAATATGAAACATTGGGAATGCTTGGCTCTAATCTTCTTGTTGATAACGCAGAGGCCGTAATTAAAGCTAATGATATCTGTAATCGTTATGGCATTGATACTATTGCAGTTGGTAGTTCGATCGGGCTGGCTATGGAATGTTATGAACGTGGCCTAATAACCAAAAAAGATACAGATGGAATTGATCTTGTATGGGGTAATGCAGACGCAATGGTTGCATTGGTCGAAAAGATAGCTAGAAGAGATGGATTTGGAGCTAAATTAGCAGAGGGTAGTCAGCTTGCTGCTAAACGCATTGGTAAGGGAGCTGAGAAATTCGCGGTACACGTTGGGGGTCAAGACCTTCCTGCTCATGATGCTAGAACCAGTGTTGGCCATGGTTGGGGCTATATTGTTGATCCTACTCCAGGCCGACACACTGCGACAACATTTAAAGACAGTCAGGAAGAGGGGCAGGAATGGTATGAAGGTTTAAAGTATGGCTTGTCGGATGATTTAAATTTTCCAAAAATAGACAAACTTGATCCTGAGGCCAATTCTGAAATATTTGCTATATGTAGTGACGCAGATCGTTTGTGGACATCAGCTGGGCTATGTTGGTTTGCTTTATATCCAGAAGGACTTCCACTCGTTGAGGCGATAAGGGCAATAACTGGTTGGGATTTTACACTTGCTGAGGGATTAAAGACGGGTCGAAGAATTCAAACTTTGCGTCAGGCATTTAATATACGTGAAGGTGTAAAACCTCACGAGTGGCACATTCCTGAAAGAATGGATGCAGCACCAGAAACAGGGCCGATAAAAGGTCGAAAAATTGATTTCAAACAAATGAAAAAGGTCGGTTATGCCTCATTAGGATGGGATGCCGATTCAGGCGTGCCATTAAAATCAACCTTAGAGGAGCTTGGATTAATAGAGTTAGTTGGTGATATTGGATAGTGCTAGTTATTTAATACTTCGATAAAAAGGATTTAAAGCATTTACCGATGGTAGTTGAATATATGGATTTTGGCATTAGGAGTGTATGTAATCTTTCATTATATGAATTAATCTTGGAAGCAAAGAATATCGATAGAAATATTAGGTAAAAATTTAAAAACTAAAACCTGGAGGTTAAAATGGCGCTTAAGTTAATTAGCCCATCATTTAAAGATGGGGATGGGATACCAACTAAATTTACATGTGAAGGAGATGATGTGTCTCCCCCACTAAAATGGGAGAACTCACCTATAGGTACAAAATCTTTTGTTGTTATTCTTGAAGATCCAGAAGATACTACTGCCCCTGGAGGTATTTTTCTGCATTGGACCATATTTAATATCCCTTCCGATACTATGGAATTAGCAGAAAATGTCTCAGCAACTAGTCAAATGCCGAAAAATGTAAAAGAGGGTAAGAATGATTTTGGAAAGATTGGCTACGGCGGACCCTGTCCAGATGGTAGTGGGAAACATAAATATCGATTCACTCTTTATTCAATAGACATAAAGTTATCTTTAGAAACGGGGATTTCAAAGGAACAATTGTTAAATAGTATAAAAGGGCATATAATTGAACAAGCTGAGCTTAGGGGCCTTTATTAGAGGTTTTTAAATAATTTGAGGCAAAATTATAACTAATTTAAAAATTACGATATAATCCAAAATTAATTACCATTCTGGAATGATCCCCTAAAACTGCACAAAAAAATCAAGTGTTATCAGATTGCCCCGAGACTGAACATACTTGTTACTCTTCTGATTTTGATAGATTTAGGATGCGTAAACTGTTTTGGTTGAGTTAAGCGAGTAATAGGCTTCCAAGTCTACAATAAAAAGCAGGCCAGATATATATTATTTGAAGTATGATTTGTGGTGTCAAAAAAAGAGTCTCACCTGATTAGGGTCTATCGGACAATGCAAACGAATAAGAATACTAAAAAATATCAAGTTACAATAGAAAAAGGCACAAAGAGAAAAATTGATAATCAAGAATTGATCGTTGAAGAACCCTTATCGATCCGGGTTGATGGAAAACCCTATTCTGTGATCATGCGTACACCCGGTAATGAAATACATCATGCTGCAGGGTTTTGTCTTGCCGAAGGCTTGGTTGATAGTCCGGATGATTTTTCTACTATCGGCTTTTGCACTGAAGAAGGTGTTAATGTTGTAACAGTTAATCTTACTTCTGAAAGGCGGAATACGGTTGAGAAATTGATAAACCGAAGGGGTTTTTTCAGTCAGACCAGCTGTGGCATATGCGGCAAGGAGCTTTTATCCGACATGAGTCAGATCGTCAGACCCCTGGCAAGCGGCATTAATATGACGATTGAAAGGGCTAAGTTCTGTTTCTCCCAGTTAATTGAGCATCAGGCTCTTTATAAAAAAACATTTGGCTCGCATGCGGCGATGATTTTTGATTCGAATTGTAGGGTAATGTCTTACGCGGAGGATGTTGGACGCCATAATGCTATGGATAAAGCAGTCGGCAAAGTGCTCATGGACAGAAAAATTGAAGATGCACATATTGTCGTTGTATCATCCAGATCGAGTTTTGAGCTTATCCAAAAGGCTGCCAGGGCACAATTGGAGATTATGATTAGCATGTCACGGCCGACTTCACTTGCCTTGGACTTGGCAAAAAGTCTCAATATGACATTGGTATGTATGAATGAAAAACGTGGGTTTATAACTTATTGTGGTGATGAGCGTTTTCATACCTAGTTTTATCTAAACTCTCCGCTTAAAACGGAGGGCCGAAAGAAATCCACGTTAGATGAAAATTGTGCCTGCTGTTATGTATCACGCCTCCCCCCGGTGGTGTTAAATTCTGAGATATATCAATCATAACTCAGGTTTTAAGCACCTCTCCTAATCAAAAATAACCATACATTTCCGCAGATTTAAAAATGGAAAGTGAATTATATTATTAAGATCTGTGGTAACCATGACATATCACCGGTGTTTTTGCTTGAAATTCATATTCTGAATTGTTAGATAGGACATGGCGTGTATCATTCTTTTCTCCGTCTGCGGCCCTGCGGTATCAGGCCTGCATTACACGCCAAAACGATTTCCACATCAGGTCTGACTTCTGCCAGGACAGATGTGGACGGGGGCCACGCCTAAAACAAGGGCCGCACCCCCTACCGCTATTATACAAACAGAGTTCTACTGTTCAGATCATCACTCAAAATCCATGATTACCTTTGCGCCTACCGGTGTATCTAAGAGTGCTGCTTGAAATATCAATAACAAGCTTCACCAGCTGCCCATTTGGGTATTAAGTAGTCAAAAAACAAGGCGGGCTCAGAAATGGCTCTGCCTTATCTATCCATGACATATCTCAGTTTTGACAATTCCTGTTGTATCATCTACCTAATTATGCAACTTAACCCTCCAAGCCCCGGTTTTGCCTCAGCCGCCGTATTCTTGTCGGCCTCGCTTTGGGGGCTTTACTGGATTCCGCTCAGATATCTGAAAGATCAGGGAATTGATGGCGGATGGGCGGTGGCTTTGCTGAACTGCCGGCCGGGATAACGCTGGCGCTGATCGTATTTGAAATAGGGACGCCATCGCGGACAGCTTGGCCAAGCGATGGCTTGCCTGGTGGAGGTACTCCTGACCCCTCAGGAGCGTTCTGAACTAGCCTCATAGACGCAACAAAGGAATTGCGATGTTTTTTTACGATAGGAAACCTTTGATTTCTAAAAATTTGCAGGTATTCAAAGCTCAAAAAAACTATGATATCATATTATCAATCGGCACTTTAACTCATCTTTCAATTCTGTCAAATCAAGTGTAGGTCAGAGCAGATAAGATCATTGGTTTTTTGTCTTACCAAACAATTACCAAAAAGGGCTGCTAATGACTCCAGATAAGGGAACACAGATCATCGACAAGGCTAAGGAAATGAGGGCTTCAATGGCGGGCATCGCGAACGTTGAGCTCCTCAAGAACTCACCTTCCCATGCAATTATAAAACAACTTGGCATGGAAATAGATAGGAGTAATCCTTACAATGGGATATGCGATTTCGACAAAATCAGGTGGCCTGCAAAAGCCAAGTCAGCGCTGGTTATCGCGGTTTCTCATCCCAAAGACAAACCAGAGTTCGACTGGTGGACTGGATTGAAAGGAACCCCTGGAAACAGTGAGTTGATAAGAATTAACAAGGAATTGTCTGCATGGATTGAAGAGATCCTTAACATCAAAACCCACAAATTACCCTATTTCATTCAAACAGGCGGGATATACCTCAAAGATGCAGCGGTATTGGCCGGACTTGGTTGTATTGGTAAAAACAACATGCTTGTAACTCCAGAATTTGGACCGAAGATTCGTCTTCGAGCATTGCTTCTTGAGGAAGACTTAACTCCCACAGGTCCCGTTGACTTTGATCCGTGTAACGACTGTGAAGAATATTGCATCAAAGCGTGCCCTCAGAATGCCTATGGAAAGATTGTTATCTCATCTTCTGAAACTGGGCAGGTCAACCTTCCCGGACGTGATGGTTGTTTCAGCAGGGCTAAATGCATGATCCAGATGGATAAAAATTGCGAAAAAGCAGGAATTGATATAAATGAAACAACGAAATCCGCTATAGACATAGGGGACATAGAAAAAGCGAAGCGTTATATTAAATACTGTCGGCGGTGTGAGTTTGCTTGCCCCATTGGAAATTGATAGACTTCCTTCAGCTTTCTATTCATTGGATCGACCTGTAGCCTCACAATAAAACGGACATTGCTAAATTACTGATTTCTCCGATGTATCCGTAAAGTTAGCTTTCACCTAAAAACTGATATATTATTTTCATATGATCAGGGAATTAGTCACTCTCGATACCTTTATACCATAACTGTATATGTAACTTTTTAATATTATACACTAGGTAACCAGTGATATTCCAACACGATAAAGGGCGCTGGACCCCAAAGGTTGGACCGCCTGAGGGGTGAGTTAAGCTATTAGCCAGAAGTTCAATAAAAGTAAAACAGGCATCAGGCCGCCTGGGCGAACGGATGGGGTAAACCGTAGTAGACCTC
>JAEOSY010000377.1 GCA_016840125.1 Candidatus Helarchaeota archaeon
CATCAGGGATAATCCCCCGCGTCCAGAGATGGGTCTTGTCATTTGTCCAATCGATTTCTGGGATGAAACGAGGAAGCGTGAAATCTCGCACACAACTGGATTTTGTAATCAAATTATGAAATGGACTCACTCGGCCTTTTTGGATTATTTTTTTTCTTCCAAATTTGAATATCGCCATTGACATCAGAAATAAACAGATGATTCTGATATAATTCACAGTTCTGCGCCCAGGGAATCTTTTCAATACGAGTAATGTGCTTCCAGGTACCCCATTCCCAAATATCTAAATTATCAGCTCCTAAAGCAAGAATCTGAGGAGGAGAATCAGCGAAGGGTTTACGAATCTTGAGATCGAAATAATAATCATCCTGTAACCACCCACCTAATTTCTTGACGAGTTTAGATTGCTGAAAATCCCAAATATTTAATGTACAATCTTCAGTATCATCATCCCTACATTTGTCTGTTCCGATGAGTAAAAAAGCATCTTTAATAAGAAAGCAACTAATTGATTTTTCCTTTGTAAAGACTGCTTCCTGTTTGAATGATGTAAGATTCCATACAATAATTTTCCCCCACTCGATCTTGCAAGCTAAATGTGAATCAGAGACCGAAATCTCACCAAATCGATCAGAATAATTCAGAGAAGGATTTTTGATTGTTTTAATTAGTTTACCATTCTTTCTCTCCAAAATTTCAATTGAAAAATCCCCACTTACGATTAAATAATCTTTATTACATTTAATCATATATTGTTGTTCGATACTTGTCTTTATTTCGGATTCTAAAGATTTATTGCGAATATTCCACACTTCAATTATTCCTCCGGGTTTTCCAATATAGAAGTTGTTCGAAAAATTACAAAATCTTAAAATACCCAGGTTTTTATCATTAATTTCAAAATCTATCTCCTCTAATGTATTAACATCACGTATTTGTAACTGATCCAGATCATTTATAATAATCAAATAATTACGTGTGGTTAATAAACGATTGATAGTTTCTGGTCGTGTTGGAATATTGCTGATATGAGAATACATTTCCATTTATTATTACCCACTTCACCTTATAATCTTGAAAGTACTTAGTTTTGAACATTTTTGCGGATAAAGCTTCATTTCTTACCCCTCGCTTATTCTCCTCGTTCGGATGGCCACGGATCACGAATAGCTTTTAGCATCATAAGGTTAATAGGATTTTTACTTTTAGAAGCCGCTTCCGATAGTTGTTCATACGCAAACACTTGTTTCGCCCTGTCTCTTATTATTTTAGGAATTCTAATATTGTTAGCAGTTGAAAAGAATGAAATTTTCTTTCCAGAGGAAATATAATCTTGAAATTGGGTTGAATCTCTCTTTTTGAACCGTGTACCCTCACCATAGGCTTTACCTTCAGCAGGTTCCTTATCTGGATTATCATATTCCTTGATAAGATAGTCAGGAAACACAGTTCTTCCATCAGAAAGTTTCATTGCTCTCCCAGGTTCAATTTTCTCAATATTTCCCAATAATCTTTCACTCGCTAGATTATTAAGAGACCTAAAAAGTATCTCTGGTTTTTCTGATCTGTGATCTCCAGTTAAAGTGATTTCAAGCTCATCTCCAATAGGTTGAAGTCTTGTTTTAACAAATTCTTCTCGATTGAGATTATTAAGATAGTCAATCTGCTGATAATCAATACTTATATTTTTAATATCGAATTGTGCATAAAATTCTTGGGGTTTAGCAGATAAACCTAATCTACCTGGACTAATGCCAAATTCACGATTGTAGTATTGTTTTGCAGCTCCCTGAATACCCAGTGCAGACCAATGGATATGACACTTTTCTTTAAATTCTTTCATTCCAATTAGAATCTTAATATCCGGTTGTAGAAAGACCCTGATCATTTTTCCAGAGTCTTCATACATAATAAATCTACCAAGTGCTTTCACAGAGGTTATTTTTCCCTCCATTTCTTTTGGTATATATTTCTGAAACTCAAATCGTATTTTTCTACCATCAGAATAGTTGAAAAAACGATGGTGATATTTGGAAAAGGTTAGTCGACCCCGACTTAGGAGGGATTGAGTATTGATGACTGAAATTATATCTTTCAGATCAGATGTTAACAAGGTCATTTTAACCTGAAAATAATCCCCCACCTTGAAACCAGGGAAAAAATGTTGGAATAACTCATTTCGCATGTTTGCGGGGACAGTGACAAATCCAGACTCTAATTTTTCCTTTGTATGTTTATCAGTCTTTAGCTTAACATGGGTAACGAAAGAGGGGTGTTTTCCATCAACTGTAACAACTTCTTCATCAAAATTTTCGGATTTACGTTTTTTCCGTCCTTCACCAGTCTTGTACTTCTTAATAACTTCTTGAAGACGACTATTTCGACGATAAGGAGAGCCTCCACTCACCCACTCCTCTCCTGAGCGGATTTATTTTGAAAAAAAGAAGTCCATGAGGTATAAATGTGGAAATAACCATCAGTCACTGATTCCCAACTCGTATGTGGAAGAAGAATGTGGTAGAGTGTATCTTCGTCCTAGAGTTGTCCAATCAGGATATAATCACCCGAAAATCCACCCGGAGAGGAGGCAGTTACCTAGTTCCAGAAACAGAGGATATTTAAAAGAACGAAGGAATGAAACCAAGAGATAGGGATTCGGTTGAGGTGATAGTGAGACAATGAGTTATTATGCGGCCAACGAATTAGGGTATTATGCGTTCCCCGCATTGTTTTTAAGCCTGGTCTTAGGCTTTATCTGTGCGTGGATATTGGGAAGTATTTACTGGAGGGAGAAATGGCAGAATCGGGATGCCCGTGATAGACCCGAGGTAGATGCATTAGATCCCGGTGCCGGGATAGAAATTATGTGGCATATTGGGGAAAAATTACTGTTTTCCCGTAAATTTTATTATGTATTTGGGCTTTGCTCATTGGTAATCTTTTTGTTCCTCCTATGGTACACTTCAGGGTAAGGATAGCGGGAGTAGAAGGAGAGGAGTGAACTATTCAATATTCTCTTAGAACAGGGAAGGATTAAAAGGGGGCATTTGACTAAAAATTAAACCAGTTTTAGACTGCGAGAGAGAGCCTAAGGGAGAAATAAATTGAAAATCGAGTGAGTTTATGGTGGTAATATATTATGGGAAAGCGAGATATAATTTTTGAAAACCAAAAAACCAGAGAATTTAGTCCAGTAAATAATCAACCTTCTCAATTCTTGCTTGAGTCGTATAATAAGCTCTTACGACAAAGACGAGTTGAAAAGTGGATACTAATTTCTTCATTGATTATTATTGGTTATGTTTATGTCTGGATACTTGCAATTTATTGGGTATTTTCGCTTAGGAACGCGAAAGAGGATTTTTACACTGAATGGAAGAAGAACCCCTCCTTTAAAGGAATTTTTCCCTACCAACCAGCTTTTTATGATATATTAATCGAAAATAGGACTTACCAAAGAAAACAAAATAACGCAAACACTTTGAAAATTAGTGTAATGACAATTTTAGCACTTCCATTTATTGGATACCTCTTAATTCTTATAGCATTTATCCTTTCTTTCGGAGTTATTCCAGTTTTATTATATTATGCCTTAAAGAGACCAGATAAATATATTACGGACCTAATTAAAGAGGGACGCTTCTCGGAAGGAAAAGAAGATCAACCTAGTGATCTCTTCTTCTATAAAGCTAATGGCTCGATTTCTTATGATTTTTCAATTATTAGTCAAATACGTAGAAGTTTCTCTTTAAATGAATCAGAGACAGTATTAGGGATTTTCCAACTTGGAGAACGAATTTGGAAGCGTCCTTTCTTAGTTATTACCAATCAACAAATAGTAAAATTCACTCCGGGGTATATCGGAGATTTTGGCGAGAAATTAATGTCTGTTCGCAAGAATCAAATAGCTGGGTATTATATAGAGAAAGGAACATTTTTAGCCTCATTATTAATAGAAACCACCGGAGGGTGGACTTTTACATTCCGAAATATTAACAAAAACGTAATAAATGCAATATCAACGGCAATGAATCAATTAGAAGATCAAAAAGCACCTTTGGTAACAGCAGACAGACCAGTTCAAAAAGAAGAAGACCCAATAGTCAAACCAATAACTAAAATTGCTGAACCATTCTATTGTCAAGTCTGTGATTCATCAAGACCAGCCACTACCCACAGAATGAAATGTGAGGAGTGTCATCGGTTGGTATGTTTCGATTGTTTTACCCAAATGGGACAAGTTGGAAAAACAGCATGTCCTATGTGTGGTGGAAGACTCTATACACAATAAAAAATCTCATGTCGCGAATTAGTATTAATAGCTAAAAAGATAAGGATGGCTTAGAAATGAAATATGAAGTAGATGAAATTAAAAAAGGAATCCGTGGTGGATTAAAAGATAAAATCCAAGGTAGACTTAACAGTCGTCAAAAAGACAATTGAAAATTTGTCCAAATGCTTGCAATAAAAAGTGAGGATGTTTATCTAGTCTTTAGCCAAAAAGAATCATAACCTCATTTGCTATCTCTGAAAGTATCATTTAGTTCTTCGTTTCATAAAAAATGATCAAACGACGACCCACATCTTTCACGAATCCGGAAAGAGAGGAGTAATACCCGTGTTTTAAAATATTATCAATTTTAATAATTAATTCCATGGGAATGATCTTCTGATACAGCTCGAAATCAGTGTGTATTCGCAAAGTTTATAATGAGGGAAATCACCCATTCAAGATCAATTCACGAGAAGACAGCCAAAAGGACATGGGAAGGTATACAATTAGTAATAGATACTGGAGAAGGTGAGAACAGCATGATAAAGTTCTTTAGAGATAAAAAGGGATATAAGAAATTTGCAGATTCAGGAAAATCAGTGCATCGACATGTAGCGGAAAGGAAACTAGGACGAAAGTTACGAAAAGGAGAAGTGGTTCATCACCAAAATCGGAATAAAAGTGATAATCGCTGAAGTAATTTACGAGTGTTTAGCAGTCAAAAAAAACATCATCGCACCCATGTTCGCAGTAGAAAGCGGACAGGCCGATGGTAATACTCTTCAGAGTAATTAAAATAGGTGAAAAAGAATGGGGCTAGTAATCTGAATTGCTTTTCGGAAATATTATCTCCACATTTCTTTATTACTCACTTTTCCAGTGAAAAATGTACTTGTAAAAACACGAGCATTGTTTCAATTTTTTAATGAGATCTAAGTCGATATTATCTTATATAAATAACAAACCCGTGATACTTCTGAGACACAGGAAAATGACACAGAAAAGAAAAACCAAGATAAATAATCTACAAAGGCAAGGAGAATATTCAAAATTAATAGATTTTATCAATTTAGTTGTTAAACAAGAATCTGATCCAAATTTAATAATGCACTACGAAATAATTCAATTGGAAGCATATTTTAACCTAAGAAAATTCGATATTGTAAAGAAAAGAGCTGAAGAACTGATTTTTGAACTCCAGAACTGCACCCCTTCACATAAAGGAGAAATTGAAAACATCTTAGGAAAGGTCTATCGAATCCATCAAAGATATCCTGAAGCATTAAAGCACTATTCTTTTGCTGAAAAGGCATTCAAAGAATCTCAAGATGTTCAAGGATTAATCAAGGTCAATATGAACATGGGAAATGTTCATATATTTCAGGAGAGGTTTAAAGAAGCAAAAAAACTACATCTAAAGGCATTAAAACTTGCAGAAACTACTAGAAATTATAATTTATTAGGAAATTGTTATTTAAACTTAGGGAGTTTGTATTATCAATATGGAGAGATTGATAATGCATTGAAATATTATAGAGAGGCCGAGGCAATTTTTAACCAGCTAAATGACATTCCTTCTCTAGCAGCTGTACATAATAATTTGGGAGAGATCTTTTTCATTCGGCGAAACTTCATCCAATCAAGTTCACACAGTAACAAGGCATTAGGATATTACAAGAAGGAAAATAATGTATTAGGAGAACTTATAGCTTCAAAAGCATATGCAAAGGCAGAAAAGGCTCTGAATCATTTTGAAGAGGCAATAAAGACTTATGAGAATATACTCGCACTTCAAAAGGAGGGAAAAACAGAAGATGTATTACTAGAGTTAGCTGATTGCTATTTATCAGTTAATAAGTTGAAAAAAGCTGAAAAAACGTATAAAGTACTACTAAACGAGTCGAATTATACTCAGGAATCGATTGCACATGCGTTAAACTCCCTTGCACTCATATCTATCGAAAAAAAAGATTATATTCAAGCAATAAGTTGTTATTCACGATTATCAATTTTATTAGAAGATCTGAATCCGGTTGATAACGATAGTCTTGCTGCAACTAGAGGCAATCTTGGGTATGCTTACTTGAAATCGGGGAACAAACCAAAAGCAATACGCTATTTTGAGATGGCCATCATATATTTCGTTAAACAGAAACTTCAGGAAGAAGCAATGACCTTAAGCAAAAACTTTATCTATGAACTGACAAGGGACAATGATTTTCAATCGGGAATCTCAGTTTTAATTAATTTTTCAATCCCGTTTGCAGAATCAGTCAAAAATAGGACTTTGAAAACCAAAATGGTATATGAAGTAGCATTTTTATACCATCTAGCTGGTCAAACAAGTCAGGGAGTGAAGTATTGGCAAAAAAATGGGAGTGAAAGACCATTCAGTCAAATAAAACCTGACTTCTTAAATAATAAGGAGCTTACAAGCAAAAATCGACAATATCTCGAGGTAGAACACAGAAAATTTCGTCAAATATTCCTAAAGTTAGCTTAGAATCAGTTCAAAGTAAGGAAATTATAACAAACAATAACATTTTGCTGAGATAATGAGGAGTATAGAAATTGAATTACCGAAAATTCAGAAATCGAATCCTTGGTCCATATAGACTTGCACATCATCCATTATGCACCAATTTTGAAAAGCATGTTTTCAGAATACAGGGAAAAAAGGTATGTCGGGGATGCTTGATGCAATATTTAGGAATTATCTTTGCATTTATTGTAATCCTAGCGAATCTATTGATTTTCCAGGAATTTAATTGGTCAGATTTCCAAATTGGTATTCTTCTATACCTCTTAATCTTCCCAACAATAATAACAGCGTTTCTAATTGAAAATCGACTAGTAAAAGATATTGCACGTTTTATGTTAGGAGTGGCTTTTTCTATCGCTTTAACTTTGGTAATATTTGTTGATAATTGGATTGTGAAGGGATTTATATTACTAAACCTGCTCCCAGGATATTATTATTTACAGAAAAGACGAGAAGAAAAGAATGAAGAAATCTGTAAGGTTTGTAACGAATATGAGCATTTACCTTATTGTACAGGCTTCCAAGTATTAACAGATAGGGAAAAGATCTTTACTTCTCAAATCCTACAAGGAGGAATAATCGATCCTTTTTCATTACCTCCAGAAAAGCTAGAGGAATAATTATCTTCATTCCTCGCTCAATTGAAGAAAACTATATAACTCCTCATTAGGGGTTATCCTAGAATGTTGGAATGGATAGTATTTCAACCAGTAGAGGAGATTAAAGCACATGGCTGCTAAGCAAACAGAAAGATTAGTACAAAGAACTGCCCCATGTATGGATCGATGCATTGCTTATATTATCGATGGATGCTGTTCTTGTATTCCTTGTTATCCACTTTGGAAGGATGGAATCCGAGATGGTCAGAGCTTTGGAAAAGGGATGATGGGTTTACGTGTGGTGAATTTCACAACAGGAAATCCTGCTTCGATTATGGATTCTTGTCTGCGAAACTTTTGTTCATGTTGTCCTCCACTTCTGCTCTTTACAAAAGGAAGGAGAAGAGTGGGTGACATGGTCGCAGGCACAATTGTCATAAAAGACGTTTAAAAATACCAATTAATGGGTGTTTTGAGGGCGTCTTCCTTTTTTCTTTTTTTATCAAGGATTTTTGCGAACCGTAGCTTCAAAAAGAGGTTCCTAAAAAAGAAGAATAGAAAATGTGAAAAAATTTCTATTATCTTAACGTTGATTTGTTGTAACTTAAACTGTGATTTCTATCATTATCGGTATCTCAAGCCTCCTCTAGCTACAACCACTATAGTCCATGGAAAAAAGGGAAAAAACTTCCTACATGTCTCATTGTAACTAAAAAACCTGCTTCCTCTCCAACACAGATCCCCCTATCAAGGTTCACTTTTACTTGAAGAGCTAGTATTTGGTAATATTCATCAAAAAAAGGGGATTAACTTCTTTTCCTGTTGATCTTGTTTTCTTAGAAGTCTTGTTTTTCAGGAAAAGCCTATTCCTTCCGCTGCTAAATCCGCTCAACTCACAGAACTTTTTTATATCTTTCTTACCACGGATCAATTAGACATTCTCGGGATTTCAGATGTCCGGAGTGTTTATATTAATTCTTTAGCCTAGAATTCAGCTTTTATAGATATTCCGATATACGGAGTTGATTGAACAAGGAATCCCTTTTCTGGAAGAAAAAAAAAACTAATGACTAAGAGTAATCGATCCTAAGCTTTATATCTTACGATTCTAGTTTTTCCATTATTATTATATCTATTGAAAATTTAGGTGGATGAAGAAAATAGTAAAATTTTGCCCTTCATGTGGTCAAGAAACTGATCCAAACTCACTTTATTGTTTAAAATGTGGAAAAAAACTTCCCGAATCTGGTTTTACTCCCCCTTATAAAGATTCGGATGATCAGAGAATCCCTCCACAAGCCCCAACATACCAACCCGCAAGTTATCAGCGAGTTTTTCAGATCCGTCCTTATCATCCCTCTATGAAAGCACCTTTAGCTGAACGTTGTGTCGCTTATTTAGTCGATTCTTTTATCAGTCAGTTTACTTGTGGAATCTATGGGTGTTTAAAAGATGGTATCCGTGATGGTCAGTCCATAGGAAAAGGATTAATGAATTTGCGCGTTGTTGATTATCATACTGGTCAACCAGCTACTGTTGGCCAATCTTTTCTCCGTAATTGTCTATGTGGATTTGTAGATGGTTGTCTCTGTTACTGCCCAATGTTTGTTTCAGAGGATGGTAGACGAATTGGAGATCAAGGTGCTGGAACTATCGTAATTTTAGATAAATAAAGAGGATTCAATCTCTAAAAAAACCCTAATTGACAGATTAAGTGTTTAGATTTTAAGTTGGATGTATTAAATGCGATGCAATGAGTGTGGAGTTGAGAATCCACCGGAGGCCCGTTTTTGTTTCCAATGTGGGAAAAATATCTTCAGTATCAATAAGGGAGTTACCAAAAGTCAATCAGAATCTATTTATTGTCAAAAATGTGGTTTTCAAAATCTCCTAGGTTTCAAATTTTGCATGGAATGTGGCACAACTTTAGCACAACCTGAAGCTAAATCTCTAAACAGTTGCCCCACCTGTATGACTAAAGTAGAATCTTCTTATTATCTCTGTCCGAACTGTGGCCAATCACTTGGAGTATTAAGCAAAATATCTAATAGTACACCATATATAGATGATAGAGATTCAGAAATTTGTC
Organism: Candidatus Helarchaeota archaeon; assembly: GCA_016840125.1. The sequence goes on from JAEOSY010000377.1 coordinate 9,504, forward strand.
CTTCTTGCGGAAAAATAACATTCGGTGAGTATTGCCAAGAGTGTGGATTTCGTTTGAGATCACGTCAGTCTCCAGTTGACTGGTGGTATTGTTCTCGCGAATCAGCCATTATGAAAGAAATAGATCCAAAAAATCAATTTTTAATTCCTAAAGAATCATTGAATGAATCTATTGCATCGTTTCAACGAGAGGAAAAATTTCCCAATTATCAGAGTGATTCAATTAAACAATTAAGTAATTTAGTTTTTTCACATGATCCTACCAGTAATTTTTGTTCAATAACTAAAGTTAAATGTCCAGTTTGTGGACAAATAACCTATGCTTCAATTAATATAAGACCTAAGACTTCTCAACTGTTTGGTGCAGGTATAAAAGAATTAAATGGAAGTAATTTGATTAGAAGCGGTTTTTTCTATTTAAAGAATTTTAAGGAATTTTACATAATAATCGTTTTTGGAGTGATTATTGATTTAGGAGTATTCATTTTAGGAGGAAATTTAGCTAATATTGCTGCTCTTACCAATTTTTTTTCTGATTTTGATACAGCTGCATTAAATGAGAGTATTTACACCATGAACATAGGATCATTACTTATAGACTTTATATTATCATCATTTTTACTAAGCTGGACCCTGATTTCGCTCAAACAAATTAAAAGTCAAGGTTATCCTTCTATTGATCTTATTTCAGGTTTTGGATCTTCAATCCGAATTATTGTGCGTGTGTTGATACTACAACTTTTTCCTTTAATAGTAACATTGATTTCTACTATTGGTTTGGGTTTTATAACTCTCTCCTATACCGATTTAATTTTTAATTCCTCAGATTACTATTCCTATCCAGACTCTGGTTCAGTAATTGGTAGTTTATTACTCATCCTGTTTTTTACGATGGGAATAGCTATTGTGGAGTTTGCAGTAATCATTCTAACAACATATTTTCTACCTGCATTCATCTTTAGTTCAAAACGATCAATCAAAAATAGTATAAATCGTGGATATTCGTTTGCGAGAAAGTATTTCTGGTTAACTTTAGGAATAACTGTATTATTCAATTTTATTGGTAATGTTGGCTCATTTATAACTTTACCATCTTATTTCTTGGGAACATCACTGATTCCAATACTCATTACATCGATTATTGTACGGACAGTAGCAGTTTATCGAGTTTTGTCCTTTGGTTGGGCCTATGACGAGTTTAGAGATGAAGTGAATAAATGAAGTTAAGATTAATTCGGAAATCTCTTCTCCGCGTATTATCAATAACTTGCTTCCTATTATTGATCACGTTATTGATTTTATCTAGGGATTCAGGGCAATCTGATCTTCTACTGTGGCAAATCGCTCAATATTGTGCCCCTCTCCTATTTTTGGGAATTTGGGTTCCCTATGCATTATCATTCCTTCTCGATTCGTCAGTAGAAATGCGCTCACTTTCTAGATCCATCATGGTGATGATTTTCGGAAGCATCATTATAGTATTGGGAGCATTGATGTTGAATACCCGAATGCTATTTATTATTATGGGTTCAGTTTCAAATTTGTTTGAGATTCAGGCTAGTGGGCTTGCAGGTCAGTTTCTACTTTTAGAATTAACTGCAGGCGTAATTATACCCTTAAATGAAGAAATAATTAAGATTCTACCAATTTTAGTAATTTCTCACGCAAAGGTGATATCATTCAATCCAGATGAAGGAAAGCTTAGTCTAGATTCTTCTCAAATTACTCAAATTTTAATCTCGCGTAGACAATATATTTTGTACGCTATTATCAGTGGAACTGTTTTTACATTCTTCGAGTTATTTCTCTATCAATGGGAGTCTATTCAACCTAGTCTAGATCCTTTTTCAGATGTTTATATACAATTAGCTTTGCGAACACTTGCACCTTTACATATTCTCGCAACAATTTTCTTTTCGCTTGGAATTTATACTTTGAAGACTCAGCTCACAGGGGTCATTTCTAGAAGAGTAGCATTGTTTTCATCACTCAAGTTCTTTCTTCTTGGTTGGGGGCTTCATTCTTTGTGGAATTCATTAGGTGTGTACTTTTTGGTATTCCTCCCAGAGATGCAGGATTTGTTGTATATGATCCTTTTAGTCCTAGGAGTCATCATCAATATTTCATTAATATTGATAATCTGGCGAGTTTTTCGAATAACTCCAGATTTCTGCACTAATTGCGGTTTTGAAGGGAATAATCATCTTCATTCTGAAAAAAAAATTACTACCGAGAGAGTTACTCCCTCTCGTGGATTGAATATCCTTCCTCCCAGAATCAGCAGATTTCGACTTGCATCAAAGTATATTTGTCCTCATTGTTTCAATAAAATCCGCACAGATGGTATATGTGCACATTGTGGTTCACGAATCTATCCAACCTGCCCAAACTGTAATACATTCCTATCAGAAACAACAACAATCTGCCCTATTTGTCGTAGACGGATAATATCTCTTGATGAGATGAGTTTTCGGTCACTCTCAATGGTTGAAACTTGGATTATAGGATTAAGTGCTTTAACTTCATTAGCATTTATTCTCACTCCTCTTTCTATTCTTTTCTGGCTCCGTCAAGAAGCCATTTTAATCCCATTACCAATATACATTTTTTATTTCATCATGGGGTTAGTTATTGTTATAAGCATGCTTATTACGCTGTTTTTCAATCGAACGATGGGTATATTGGTCTTATATTGTCACATTCTTAATCTATTCTTATTGGGAATAATCAGTCTGTTTGGTTCTTCATTTATTGGGATATTACTATCAATACGCCTTTCTGATCCTATTGGAGGATTCTTAGTCCTCGGGATTATTATCATCATGTATTCTTTTGTAAAACGAATTTTCACACTTTTTTATCATAGTTATCGCCCGATTTTTCCTGAATTTTTGGATCTTAAGAGTGAACCAGTGGAAGGAGGTGTTTTTTACGAGTAATTTAATGTTTAGAAAAAAATCTAAACCCAAAAATGCTAATCCACATGCTGGATTAAAAGCTAGTTTTCTTCTCTTATTCATTGGTTTTTTCTTGCAATTTCTGTTCCTTAACATTTTAACAATAATCTTAGGTATAGGACCTGAGTTTATAGGATTAACAATCTTGATTACTGGACTACCCGAGCTTGATATTGTTCTTCCGTTTTTTATTCTTATTTTACTCCCAATAATAGCTATTACTATGAATCCATGGATAACACTGCTTTCTGTTATTCCTTGGATAATTGCAGGATTTGTAACTGGATACTTTTGTGGCCCTAATCTTGAAAAAGCGATATTTCTAAGTTTTCCTTCTTTCTTTGGATCGATAGCGATTTTAGGAATCCTAGCAATTTTTTCACTTGTGGGAATCTTACTCCCAGTTTTTCCCTCTATCCAGATTCTTGTGATATTTGGATTAGTATTTTCGCTAGTAATGTATGGAGTACTAATGATAGGAATAATCAGTTTATATTTCTTTTTGCCATCCTATATAGGGTATTATATTGGAAAGAAATATACTCCCCAGTTATATCCTCAAATATTTTATGCTCAGCCGAATAGAATTGATCCTGGCTATCATTTTTGTAGATTTTTAAATCGTGATAATGAATGTGGGATTGGTCAAAGTGCTTTTTTTCCAGGTATGTGTAATAATCGATTCAATCAAGTTACTTGTCCTATTTACATACGTATAACAAAGGCAACTCAAAAGAAAATTCAACCAGGAGGTCTTTTTTCTGAAATTAAAAAATCTATTTAACAATAGATACACTCTGATAACTCTTGTATTGGGTGTTAGTATATGGTTGATTGTGGATGGTGGAACACACAATACACCTTATGAAACACAAGAAGAATATAGTGATGTTCCTTTAGCTAAGGATCCGAATGGGTCTGGTTTTAATTTTTGGGATCTGTTAGACTTCTTGGATTTTTCATTGCCAGAGTTACCTGTGCTTCAAACTGCCCCGCTTTTTGGGTTAACAGCAGGAGGAATGGTGGTATTATTTGTTATATTATTAATTATGGTTATTTTATTCGGCCTATCAGTGTTTATTTCATCAAAATTTAGAACTAAATCAACAGAAGCTATTACTGTTGAAGAAGAGAGTCAAATTGATGTTAAGGAATTAATAAAGCGTCGTGAGACTCTTGGAAATCGTATTAATGAAATAATCACTTTCTTAGAAACTTCAATTACTGAGAGGTCTATCAATGAAGCAATAACTCTAGGATTCGAACAATTGGACTTGGCATTAAAAGAATTTTCAAAGATATCACGCCCAAGATGGTTAACACCACGTGAATATGCTGAGATGCGAATTCCATACTTTGATCACGAATCTCTTAGTTTAGTTGTTGAGATATTTTATGAAATAACTTATGGTGAGCGAACAGCTACAATGAATATGTTTAATTCTTTTTTATCAAATATTAAGTTGATGATTACCGATCAAACTATACTTAGTTGGAAATCTGATCAAAAATCGGATATGGAGAGTTAAATATGCATGAATGAACGAATAAAGAAGTATCTGTATGTTTTTGGTGTCCTAATAAGTCTTCTACTTATGCTAATCCCACCTTTGCATCCGGCTAATTATACAATTTCTAATACTAATTGGACTGGAGCTTCAGGTTTTAAGGATCTCTTTGAAGGAAATCATAAGATTTCATCAACAAACATCCCTCTTAGTTTACTAGGTGATCTGAATGATCTCTCAGATATTATTATTATAATTGGGGGAAACTTACCTTATTATCCTGAGGAATCACAAAAACTGTTGAATTTTGTATTAAATGGAGGAATAGTTGTTATTTTCGAAGATACTGGATATGGTCGCATCCTTACTGAAGTATTTGGATTGAGGTTTGGAGGGGTCCTAATTTCCCAAGATAATCACGGTCGTAATCCATATCTACCAAAATCCACACAACCGGAAGTTCAAATCCAGAATACGATGATAAATCAACATGAAGTGATTTTCAACCATGGAGTAAGGATTGAACAATCATTTACACTTCCAAATACACTTTATCATCCTTTATTCCCGATTGAAGGGTCTGTTTGGGAGGATAAAAATGGGGATGGACTTTTTTATGAGGAGGGAGAAGAAGTTGAC
>JAEOSY010000378.1 GCA_016840125.1 Candidatus Helarchaeota archaeon
AAGTCCTTCTGGGTCATCAAATCAATAATTGGGACGATAAGGGTGGATTCATATCCAATATCTATAATCAGTCCATCAGTTCCCCTAACCCAGCTAAACAGAATGCCTAGTTGAGCATTGATAAATGCACATGCCTGGACATGGAATTTTGTGAAAAGAAGATGCGCCTCATCCCTAAGGACTTGCTGAGCGGTCCCTGCATCTTTCACGATAACTACTTTGTGCTGAGCGGAGTCCACCTTTAAGATTTCCTCAAAGATACTCTTAAATTGTGCCTCCGTACTGATTTGAGGCGTCCTAAACGAAAGTTCTGGTTCGTCATTCCCCGCATATCCGCAATGAGTCATATAGCTCCCGCGTTCAATTAAAATAGGTGGAGATGCTTCTGAATTCTGAGCCATTTTGAAAATTCCAAAAGATTGGTATCAGAGAATTAATCTAATATTTTCAAAATAAATGCTAAAATGGGGATAATTGCCACAGAATGAGATTTACGCCCGTATCTGCGGTTAGAATTTTATTATCTTCAAAGGTAAGGAGGAAAAAAACACTTCCTTCGAGTTGTAATTCCTGGATTTTTTCGAAATTTTTGAGATCCCAGAACTTTATAGTGTTATCCGATGAGCCCGACACAAGATAATTATTATCTGGAGTGAGTGCCAATACGTTTACTATCCCCGTATGCCCTTCGATTGTTTGAAGGCATTCACCCGTTTTCAAATCCCAGATTTTAAGAAGTTCATCTTTTGAACCCGATACGATTTTATTTCCAGGAATTAACACTACATCATGTACCGCCTTTGTATGTCCCGTTAAAGTTCTTAAGCATTCTCCTGTTTTAAAACTCCATACTTTAATTGTACTATCTAATGATCCCGATATGATATATTCCTTATCTGCAGTTACGGCAATGGAAGAAATATTATTCTCATGTCCTTCGAGCGTCTGGAGGCACTGCCCCGATTCTAGATCCCAGACTTTCAGGGTCTCGTCGATAGAGCCCGAAATCACATTTTTATCATCCAATGTAACAACAACTACCTTAACCCCCTTGGAGTGCCCTTCAAAGGTTTTTAGACATGTAGCTGAAGTTTGGTCCCAGATTTTTACAGTACTATCTGTAGAACCGGAAACTATTAATGCCCCATCAGAGGTAATTGTAACTGCCTCCACTGGTCGAGTATGCCCTTCCAGGGGCTGTCCAATCTGATTTCCCTCCAAGTCCCAGATCCGAATAGTTTTATCATACATCCCCATCACAATGAAATCCCCGCTGGGACTTCTCGTCATATCTCTCGGAACTTGTGATCTATCTAATTTGCCTGAACTTTTTATGAGGTAATGTTTCGTTGGAATTTCAATGACCTCCGCATGAATCTTGATATTATTATGATCAGATTCTTTGATAATTTAATTTTTAATTCACATAAAAATACCTATTATTGATTGGAATGGTTTTGATGAAACAAATTCATGCTTATGTTTCGGGGCGTGTACAGGCGGTCGGGTTTCGTTGGACCACGCTAGATGTTGCGCGCCAACTTCATGTGGTAGGATGGGTCAGAAATACGCAGGATGGCCGAGTGGAGGTGGTGGCAGAAGCTGAAGAAAAGGTTTTAAAAGAATTTATTGAGTATTTACGAAGAGGTCCGCGATATGCTAAGGTGAAGAGTGTGGAAGTGAAATGGTTGGACTCCACGGACGAATTCAACGATTTTAAAATGAAATACTAGACGTTCTCAACGAAATCTATCAATTTAATAAAGATATTATATAATTTTTCAATTTCTTCAAATCCTTCTTGTATAACCGTCAAATCCAAAAGATTATACTTATGAACAATCGCATTTCTTAAGCCATTAAATTTCCTAATTAAATCTGCTTCACTTTCTGAGATTAATTTCTCCTTTTGCAATTTCTCAATATTTGTATAATCATCTTCTACGACTAAGCCTAAATCTTTTGTTATCATTGCGATACAATCTATTAAAATATCAATGGAAACTTGAAGTGCATATAGTAAAGCTCTTGTTAATACATCATCTTTCATATCGTGTGTTTTAATAAATTCCATTTCGGTTTCAAACATTTCCAGTTCTTCCAAGTATCTTTTCCTTCTCATTTAACCATTTCCTTCTATATCGCATTCTTTCATCAAAGGTTTCGAATTGGTTCTCCTCAATTCTACGTTTCATATCTTTCCATAATTTTCGAGAATAGTAAAAATACTCCGATAGTTCCAATTCTTCTCCTAATAATACGATGTGATGATTTATGACATCAATTTTTATATATAATGGTAAATTCTCAAAGATTATAAACTCATATTTCCCTCCAAACTTTTCATAGAGTTTTCTTAGCATATTCTTCGAAGGTAGAATTAAACAGATGTCGGTATCACTTCTTTCGGTTGGATTTTTCTTGGCATAAGATCCGAATAACAAGATACCCTTACAATCATTTGCATAGTGGCTGAATTTCTTTTTTAAGTTCTCAACTTTATTCTTTATTTCATTAAACACTCTTAATTTCCTCAATATCCCAAATAAGTAATTATATTTCTCTTTTTATTTAATTTAAAGTTGATAAGCAACAAATTCCAAAACAAATTGTAATTTTTAACAAAGATACTAGATTTTTATAAAATTTTTACTAACAGTTCGAATGATATCCTATCTGGTGATGTAATCTTTGAATAACCAGGGGAGTAGCTTCTTATATTTCTCGACATTTCGCAAAATTTTTGGACTGAGATTCGGTTGAATTTCCTGCAGCAAATCTTTCCATTTTGGGTATGTTTTTCCTTCAATTAATGGGATAATTGCAGCTCTTAAACTATCTAATTGGAGGCGTTTCACTACGGTTCCTGAGAGGAGCTTACACTGATCCGAGGCAAGAAAACTGGCAATTGGTCCAATAATCTCTGGCGATTCCTTCTCTCCCGGGGCTCCTTCTGCCAGCTTCGTATCTATTAATCCAGGGTTTATAATATATACTTTAACCCAACGGTGTTCCTTTGCAAGCGCATTGGAAAATAAAATCACTCCTGCTTTGGAGGCACCATAAGCGCTTAGAGTTGGCTGAGCTTCAATTCCAAACCCAGAGGAAATACTTATTATCCTTCCCGATTTCTGGGTCTTCATTATTTTTAATGCTTCCCGGGTCGCAATAAAAACCCCCCTCAAATTCACATTGATGATGCGATCCCAATCCTTGGTCTTCATGTCAATAACAAAAGCGCCTCCAGAAGCACCCGCATTATTCACTAAAATATCTATTTTCCCGAATTTCTCAACGGCTTTTGACATTAGATTTTTGATATCGTCCTCTTTTGTCATATCTGTGGGAACGGCAAGCGCTTCCCGCCCTAGGGCACGGATTTCTTCAGCCACCTGTTTAATTTCTGTAACTGTTCTTGCGGCTAAAACCACACTAGCGCCATTCTTGGCAAAATCTAGAGCAATAGCCCTACCAATTCCACGTCCTCCTCCTGTAACCACTCCTACTTTGCCTTCTAATGACATTATTCTCCCTCCTCAATATCTTCCTTAAATTGGATCTTAGTTGAGTCCCATACGACATTAATCTTACACCCTTTTTCCTCTAACGTGAAGGTTGGCTTCAGTCCGATGAACGCCAAATAGTAAGTGATCTCCGGACGACACATGACACGACATATATACTCTGGGTCTACAGATTTATCCTTCTTTTTCATTATCTTCTTAAACATCTTTTTTCGAGTACATGGAAATAATCGAAGAATCCCCTCCTCTTTCTCGAGTTTAAGGAGCTCCATTTTTTCGGGGGGTTGGTACCAGGCACCTTTGTCCATAAATGCATCAAGAATCATCTTGAGCAGAAGTTTCTTAGCAATTTTCGAGGCCATCTTGGCAAGTGTCCGGCGAATCAAACCAAGTTGTAGCTCCAAAATAAAATTTGGACGGTACTCGGTATAAAATTTCGAAACCGCAGCATCTCCATATTCATTTTTGAGGAAACTTACAATTGCGACCTCTGTAGTAATAAGATCTTCCAATCCCTTCTTTAGGAGCTTCTTTACCTCTTTTTCCTTCAGCAAAGTATTACACCAAGTAATTCAATTTCTCCTCTATCAGTTTAAAACTATCGTCCGGAGAGAATTTTTACGACGTTTGGGAAAATATAATCCGCAAGGTCCACGCGATCCCCACCCATCGAAGTTATCAGGTAACGCCCCTCGCACACGTCCTTTGCACAGTTATTTACCAGCTTCACCAAATCTAAGAAGAATTCTTTTGATAATCCACGATCGCCATAATCGCCTTGTGCTGTATCATGCCCTAATAGGTGAATTATCATATCTGGGTCAAAATTCTTCACGCGGGGGATGAATTCTTGGCGAACAAGATCTAAATACGCTTCATCGGTCGTGTTATAACCCGCATTCACACAAATTTTCGTATCGTTGTCCTCCACAACATTGTGGCTACAGAAGCAAACATGCAGTATATCCTGATCTCCCATACTAATATCGCGAAAGCCATCAGCATCATGGGAATCCGTATCGAGGACTGCAATTTTTTTAATTTTGCAAGTTTCCCGGGCATTTACTATTGCAGGACCACACAAGGATGCGTAAGTTCCCCCCCACGCAAAGGTTTTTCCCGCGTGATGCCCTACAGCCACCATAAAATTCAGAGCATTCGTCAATTCGCCGTTACAGATTTTCTCAGCAGCTTCTACCATACCGCCAATAGTAGTAATACCCCCTTCATAATACCAAGCTCGTTGAAAATCCTCAATAACATTAGGTGTATGCACTTTATAGAGTAAATTGAGTGAATCTAGCGGCTTCGATTCAAATAATTGGACATTCTCATACTCTAAAACCTCGTTTAAAACAGCAGGAAAGTGCTGGAATTTATCGTCAATTATCGGCCAATCCTGTCCTTTAAGCACATCGTTCCAAAAAATACCTGTTTTAGGTTTCGACATTAAAATACCAAACCATTTTCAATAATGCAATATTCATTGAAGAAGATCAAAAAAAAATGGGTTAATTTTTGAATCTATTCTCCCAAAAATGAATAAATGGCATCTATCTCATCATCAAAGACTTTTAACTTCGTCGTTTTTAGCATTGCTAGCTGTGTGGGGATTGCTACAAATAGAGAATCTATCCCTTTTGTCGCAAGATCTTTTGATAACGCAGTCAGTTCTCCTAGTCCTGAGGAATCCATCTTGTCAAGCCCTGACAAGTTAATTACAATTTGTTTTGATTTAGCTGATACGACCGCTTCACGTAAAGTCTTGAGGTCTGTACGAACGGTCAGGCTTCCTCCGAGATTGAGAACAGGAACACCTTTTTCAATACGGGTCTTTATTTCCATCTTTTTTCCTCCATTCTATTCATAAAAGTTAATTCATACCAATCCCTTAAAACACTTTGTGCGAAACAATTAACCTTTCTTATTCTCAGTCTAGGGTAGATTGGGTAGTTTTCTCATGAGAGTCACTTGAAATCCGTTGTTATATTTATTAAATTCAATTTGCTCCATAAATTTCTTCATAAAAAAAATTCCTCTACCACTTTCCTTCCATATATTCTCTGGCGCTAAAGGATCTGGCAAATTCTTCACATTAAAACCAGCACCCTCATCTTTAACCTCGAAAACCATCTTCCCATCTATAATTCCAAATTTGACTTCAACCTGCTTGCTAACTTCAAGGTTGTTACCATGTTTGACCGCATTAACCACCGCTTCGTGCACTGCAAGCTCTAGATGATCTGCCAAGGGGGAACCTATCCCTAACTGTCCCAACCAGGCTTTTATCTCTTTGTCCACTACTTCAACATTTTCAATACGGCTCTGTATGCATACAGTTTTTCCTACAATCCGATTATTTATGGGTGCCACAACCAATTGAAATTTAAAAATCAAAAATTGCCTGCATGAATCGAGGCAGATCTTTGGGTTTTCGAGAAGTGATTATATTTTTATCCACCACAACCGGCTCGTCCAAATAATTTGCGCCCGCTTCTTTCAGTTCAGGGGCGACTTTGTCATAAGAAGTAGCAATTCGTCCATCCATTATGCCTGCTGAAATCAAAACTTGTGGACCATGGCAAATGGCAGCAATTAATTTTCCTTGGTCATTGAATTGTCGCACCACTTCTAAAACGTGTGAATTTTTTCGAACGATAGCGGGCGCCTTGCCCCCTGGAAGAACGAGGATATCATAATCTGAAGTTAATTCATCAAAAGTAAGATTGGGTTTTATTTTTGTTTGACCTTTACCATAAAATGCCTCTTTTGTAGGACCTGCGATTGTAATTTTCGCCCCTTTCGCTTTTAATTGATCTCGAGGGAATTCCAATTCCGAATCCTCGAATTTGCTTGCAGAAATGATGAGAACCTTTTTTCCTTTAACATCCATCTATTCCACCTGCCTTCCAGATTTTGGTTGATAATGAAATTAGTAAATCAAATTATTTAAAATTTTATACGACTAATTAGGAATAGATAATAGAAGAACATAACAAAATGAAGGAAGGGATAGAAATAAGTTATAGGAAATTTCTCTTATTTACAGCATTCTCCCTCTTCCTTCCTTGTATAGTGTTTGTAGTACTTTTTCTTGCTGTTCATTTTGGACTCGACTTTGGATTCGAATCAATGGGGAATCCTCCAGAATATTACCAGTGGGCAGGGGAAATGATGATATATCTCCTAATAACTGCACTACTCTTACTCGGACTTTTCTTCTGTCTCATAGCGATTCATCTTGATGTCATTTCTATATCATTTTTTATCGGATTAGGGCGAGTAATTACACTCCGCGCAATGCTGGAAACTTGGCAAGTGGTTCCATTTGGTTCAGGGTATGGGAACATTCGTTGGACTGTCGCTGTTTTAAGTGATTATTATTTCTTCTTCCTACTTCTATCACTTGCACCCATTGGAATCTATGCTGCAATGACATTACTTGATGACCGTCTTCCTAAAACCGAATTATCCTCTCGATATCTCATAGGACTTCTTTTTATAGGAGTTGGAGGCTATCTGACATGGATGGAAGTTGAAAAACTTGCTGTATATTATTTTACCAACGGGGGTGTCGCGACTTGGACGTTTGGAATCCAATTGGGTTTGATAATACTATTTCTTGGAATTAGCTTGTCTGTTTTAGGATTTTTAATAACCCACATTAAAATAGAGGAAAAAATAAAGAAGATTACTAAGCTACGTCCTATATTTATTACCTTCCTTTTTGCCCCGACTGGAATTTTTTTAGTAGGTTCATTTATTATTAGTAATATTTATTCTCCCTTTCCATTTTTCCAGGATTATGTTGTCAGAGGGGTGATTTATCTCCTTTTTATTGCCTTCGTTCTGTTAGGTTTACTCATTCTTTTGACGGCTAAACCATTCGATCCCGTTTTCGTAGCACTTTTCATTGGAATAGCGGGTAGTATTACATTGAATGCCCTGTGGGGAGGATTACTAGAAACGGCAAAGCAAGCAGGCGTTATCAGTACTCCTTTCGTGCAAACAGGGATGGATTTCGCATACTGGGGATTACAATTTTTCTTCACGGCGATGACTCCAATTCTAATGTATAGCGCAATAAAACTTTTTCCAGAGAAAGTCACATTTAGTTATCGTTATCTGTTCGGACTCATGATACTTGGAGTGGGTAGCTATATTGCGTGGGCGCTCCTCAATGAACTTGGAATTTTCTTTATATGGGGTATGGAAAATTTAACCCCTGAAATTGCTATCTGGTTTCCACCTGAATCCTGGATTTTGGGACTCCCTTGGATTTTTTGGTTTGCCCCTCTCGCAATTGGGCTTGTTATCCTAGGATTTTGGTTACTGAAAAGACGTCAAAAAGCGTGAATAACACTGATATTGAGAAGATCCATTTTTAGAAATAATTATATTATCAAACAAATTTCGTTATTTAAATTATTAAAGAATGAGTTGTTCTAGATGATTCGGACGAAATTTCAAGAAATATTAGGAACAAAATATCCAATAATACAAGCGGGCATGGGACCTTACTCGACATTTAAGTTGTGTTCAGCCGCAGCGAAAGCTGGTGGGGTGGGGATTATCTCCACAATCGGGATGGGTGCAGGTTTATCAGCTGCAACCCCTGATGCAGCAACAAAAGTGTTTGGGAAGGGACGACCTATCGATTTAATCTATAAAGCTATCATGGAAATGGTTGAGGAATTGAAAGATTCCCCAAACGCCGTTTTTGGGATCAATGTCCCCGTGTCAAATGAATTTGTAACGGTAGCTCTTCGATTAATGAAAGGAACCGTCAAAGCATACAAAGAATCTGAAGATGTGAGAAAGAAATTAAAATTGATCATCACCTCTGCAGGAGATCCTCTACCGTGGGCTATCGATGCGAAAGCCAAAGGGGCACGACGAGCTCGCATTGCAATCCAAGAAGAAATGGATAGTGTGAGATGGGCTCATGTCGTACCTGCCGTGCAACATGCTAAACGCGTGGAAAAAGCAGATGCCGATTTTATTATCGCAACTGGGCGTGAAGGTGGGGCTCATTGTGCCTGGCGTGATATCTCGACTATGGTTCTCATACCAGAAATTGTAAAACAGGTGAAAAAACCTGTGGTAGCAGGTGGTGGGATGAGCGACGGCGTGAGCCTTGCAGCGGCATTGACCATGGGAGCTATCGGAATTCAAATGGGAACCCGAATGATTGCCACAGAAGAATCTGATTTCGAGCAAATGTGGAAGGAAGCCATTGTCAAACGTTCAGAGCAAGATACACTCGTGGGTCGTGGTTTATTCGGACCTATGCGGTTTCTACGAAATGAACAGTCACTAAAAATCGTTGATGAGACTGTAAAACTTGAGGGTGGAAATCTCTTCAAAGGAATCCCTGTGGGATCGAATGAAGCAATTATGCGGCTCGAAATGGATGGATTAGCTAATCTATTTGACGGTGACGAAGAAAACTCCATTATTCTGGGTGGAAGTGTGGCTGGTAGGATCCATGCGATCCCCAAAGTTAAAGAATTATTCGATTCTATGATTGCTGAAGCTGAAGAAGTCATCCAAAAACTCCCTCAAAAAGTGATTGCGCCAGAAATCGATGCAAAATAGGTCACCCTAAAACAAATAAACTCCTTTCTTCTTTTTTAATTTCAATGCCTGATGAAAACGAGTTAATCTCAAAACTCCGCAGCGATGATGTTGATATCATAAAGGATGCACTTGAGCAGCTCGGCGACCTAGGGGATGACAAAGTAGTCCCTCAACTACTTAAAATGATTGATACAGCTGAGGACGACGATCTTTTAGAATCCATTCTATGGACTCTTTCACGAATTGCAAGCACTTCAACCTTAATTGAATTATTAAACAATCCTAATAAATTAATAGTAGTTGAGGTGCTCGATGCCCTCGGACGGCGAGTCGCACACGATGCGGTAGATGAAATCATCCCCTTCACCGAACATCATAATGGTGAAATTCGAGCGATCGCTACTTGGGCCTTAGGCAAAATTAATGCGCAGAAGACTTATGCCCTCTTATTAAATTTGTTGCAAACCGATGCGGATCCATTAGTTCGTGCCAATGCGGCCTGGGCTATCGGTAAATTTGAAAACATTCAATCCCTTCATGTATTAAATCAAATTAAAGAGAATGAACGTGATGAGTCCGTCCTTTACAACTTAAATGAAGCTATCCATCACGTGCAAGAAGCGAGCCACTCCCGTCAAACTGGCTTAAAAGCACAAGTTTATGAATGCTCGAAAAGAAGTATAGAATGTACAACAAAAACTACTCAAATTGAATCCCACGCTGATAATCTCATTAAAATCGAAATCGTGGTTTGCAACACTTGTTCAATTGCACGGATCTGTCATGTGGATCTCACTTGGAAAATAACTCGTGGAATTTAATTCTGGAAGGAAGTCCGCTTAACTCTTATCCTCTTGAATCGCGATTATTATTTGTGAGAAGTGTCCAACAGCAAAAGTTTTTAACCTGTGGAACCCATAAAAGCCCGGATTAAACACACTAAACACACAAGTATCGTGATTATATTCGCCATAGCACTTAATGCAACACAGAAAAGGATGGCAAGATCTTTGGTACCCGGCTTATCAACTGTAACAAATCCAATTGCACCTAAGCCTACTCCAAGAAATCCCGCCATATGGATCGCTTCAAGTCCCAAAGCTATCGGGTCCTGAAATTCTCCTCCCAACAAATTGTCAAAAATCATGTAAAGAGCGAATATAGCCGCCACAACATCAATAATCAAAGTGGTGGCACTAAAACCCGTACTACCGAAGATTTTATTAAACAATCCCTTCGGGTTTACACCTTTACTTCCTAGTATACTCGCAACAAGCAAGAGAACCCCAGTTATGATTAATGATCCAACGAGAGTTCCCGCACAATAAAGTAATGTGAGATCTCTTTGTGTAAAAATTGTCGCTAAAGCTATTAACATCCCAAAACCTGCAGCAACACCAACTATAATAGTAGCCACTTTTTCAACGCCCGTCAATTCATCGGCAATTGCTATACTTGGTCCCAATATTCCCGTGGCAGTCCCGACAACGCCCAATATATCTTCCATTCCCTGTAAAAAATCCCAACCTGTTCCTACGTAATCTGTTTTAACGGATTTACCACCTATTCCACCAGAATATGCATCTCCTAATGTCTTATTGATGCTCTCAAAGAACTCAGGAGGAGGTAGGAGCGAGGTGGACGAGAAAAAGTTTTGTTCAGTTTCATATCTAGTAGTATTAAATTCAGTAAATTTCACTAAACTAGGAATATCACAGCCAATAAAATCATTATACGTTGAACTGACCTCGTAACCATGCGAAACGGGCACCTCTCCATAAATTGTAAACGTATTAAATTGAAAATTACACCTCATGTTCGTTCCAGCAGTCATTATTGCTACAACGGGGATGTAAAGGGCAAAAGTTATCACTGTTACTAGTAAAGTGATGGCAAATAATATCCAAATTAAAATCAAAAGAATAGCTTTTATCAGTAGGGTTATTAAAAAGACAATGGCACTAATTATCGCGCTTACTACCGCCTTTATAACATTCACAACTGCAGTGAGTACATCTACCAGAAATTGACCAATGGCTGCAAATATATCTGCCAACCATCTACCAAAGTCCTTCGGCATGGATCCTTGTCGACCGGAGACATACGGGTTGAGTGTCGATATGCATCCTAAAACATGGGGATGCAGATTCATCATTTCTGCTCTAAAATTATCCTCTTTCGTGCTAGCATATTGATTAATGACTGCCGTTTCTCCTGTAGTATCATTTATAAGTCCATATAACGTCATGTTGAGGATTTGCATCGCTTCTGCAAGAGTACAGGTAATCTGGTAAAATGATTCTATAATATTTGAGGCTTCTCGGGGCAGATCATCCCGATCGAGGGAGGTAAATTTCCCCTCTCTTAAAATCGTATGATTTCCCAGTGTATTTTTGTCTCGGACAATCGAATTTAATTCAGTTTTAATAAAGATCTCATTAGGGATAAGCATATAATTCTTACCTACCTCAAAAGGACCTCCTGCTACATTATTCACCGTAATTTCGTAAATATGCATTCTATCTCGCGTATTGTAGTGCCCATTGAAGACCGTCTCATTCGCGTGGATGGCGATGGTATTTACCCTTTCTAGTCCCCTTAAAGTGAGTTCCGCTTTAATTTCATGCCCACCTGAAGTTCTTGTGATAGAATACGGGACATCCCTCGTTTTTCCTGCGGGCCTGTACGTTAGAGAGGAGGACATTTTCTTTGTGTCCCACCACCAATCAATCGGTTCAGTGCCCTCATCCCATAATTCAAACTTAAAACGTTTGGAAGAGAATATGCTATCAGAAATATCAATGGTATATTTATCGTTGAAAGTCGCTCTTCTATAATATTTGTGTTTAGCAATTGTAACTCCGAAAAGCTTAACTCTATAATATTTACTGCTGCTACGAGCTCTGGTATGTGGGGTTGCGATAGCCACGTCTTCGCCCTTGTAGCTAAAAGAGACCGTCAGTTGTAAATAGGGCTTTTTTCTCCACGTTGCATCCCATAAACCCAAACTGGAAATCTTCCCTTCTTTCAGGTTGATTTCAAGTACCAGGTCATATAACGGATCTACATCCCACGAATCCTTAACGCCATCCCCATCCGTATCCCATGCTAGGGGATTCGTGGGCTGAGGACGAACAATCTCATATTTATCTGACCAGCCATCCCCATCCGTATCCCATCTATCAGGTCTAGTGATCCACGCATCCGTATCTGAGCTTGTGGCATCCCAATAACTATCTGCGGTGATTTTAATGTTAGTTAGGTTAAAAACATCGGTGTTATTCACATTATCAAAGATATTAATATAGATCTCATATTCGCCATCATAATTATAAGGAAACAGACCGGAGAGGTCAACATAGTAATCTTCATTAAAATTGTCGTTTGTTGAAAAGGGTACTGATTCCTGTAACAAAATGGAATCTTCTTTTCTAGTATCAAGTTCCTTCTTAATGACCTCGACGTAGACGCTCCCATTTCCAACTAGCGGTTGACCGCAAACGATGCTAAAATTCATCTCTGCATCATAGACAATACCGATATCTGAGATTGTTAACGGGACGGAGCTATCAGTAGTGGGATCCGTATCCGCCGTTAGGTTTGGCAGGTCGCCGTATTCAAATGCATCAATTCTTCTTACGATAAGTTTCTTTTCAACCCCATCCATTATTCCGTCATTATCAAAATCATTGTCGTTTGGATTGAGGTATCTCACGACACTCAGACCATATTCCTCTAGGCATAAATCGGAATGAGTTGTATCGGCATAGATTACTTTTAATTTATAATTTCCATGGTAACTCAACCTATTTCGTTCAATAATATCTTTGATATCGATAGTTTCGCTAATGTATCTTTGAGTACCATTCAGCTCATATTTTTTCCTAAAAATCCGAAGGTTCGCATCTGGACGTGTTATCTGGACCGTGAAATCTGAGATCTCGGTGGCGGTTTCCCCGTAGGCCAATGTAAAACCAAGGCTAGCTTCGGCTGCTTTTTTGAAATCGTCAGGAAATCTTAATTTTACTGATGAATCGACGGTCATCCGCCCCTTAATTTTTTCTTTAATATTAACCTTTTCCTCCGAATCGCTAAGAAAATCGTGGTCCGTATCCTGGCATAATGGATCTGTTTTATGCCCTAAATAGCCAAAGTATTCAAGCGAATCTTGTATTCCATCTCCATCGGTGTCCGCCTTATCGGTGTGTGTCCCAATCCTTAATTCGAATCCATCCCACAATCCATCTTCATCTTTATCATAGTACCTCGGATCAGTCCCCGTAACATAAATCTCTTTATAATCGCTTAAATAGTCATTATCCGTATCCGAGTCCCTTGGATTGGTTCCGTATTCATATTCCACATCATCCAACACCCCATCATTATCAGTATCTAGAACAAATGGGTCGGATGAATATGTATTAATAATTTCCGTATTGTTGATGTAAATTGAAACGCTCCACCCAAAATATTCAAGGCCATCAATTAAATTGTCATCATCCGTGTCGTTATCTATGGGATTAGTTCCGATGAACCATTCACCAATTTGAGTTTCATTCTCCCACCCATCTACTAACCAATCATCGTCAGTATCATTGTCAAACGGATCGGTACTTACTCCCATCGGGTGAGCAACTAATTCAAAGAAATTGCGTAAATTATCCCCATCCGGGTCTGGATCGGAGGCATTCAAGCCCCACATATACTCTTGCTCAACGGTGAGCCCATCGCCATTGGTATCGATAAATTTTCTGACTAAGAATTCCATGGAGCTGGAGAGATCTAGCTCATCGCGCACAATGACGTGCCCTTTGGTGATCCCGCTGGAATTACAAAATACACTGATGGTTGAAGTTAACGTTCCGGATTCTATGAATGTGCGTGTTCCATCCACGAACCATTCAAATTCTAGGACATCGGAATCAACGACCGAATCCCATGCATAGGCGGTGACATCGACATAGCCAGCATAATCCCCATAATAAGTTCTCGGTGACACCGAGACCATTGGGGCAATGTTTACCACCTCTAATGTAAATACAGCGTTCGAGGTTAATTCATTTTCAACCGTTAAATTAACTAGGTAGGTTCCTTCGTTGAACACCCGTGACGGCTTTTCGCCGTAAAGCGTTTCAACATAGTCTTGAGAAATATAAACAGGTTCAATATTGTCTCCAATTTGATATGAAGCGGTGCCATCATAATACCCGATCGCATCACAGTACAGGGAAATGTGCGTGGCATTTGTAGAAGAAATTTGTAAGGTGTCGAGATAGGTACTTTCATTCATGGGGGCCATTCCGAACTGGAACGGGAGATCCGGGGAACTGATCCCATCTACGATAAGCCTCCATTGATTCTCGCCCAAACCGCTGTAACTGCCATTGGAACATTCGTAATCAATGCGAATATGGTGCCACTTTTTCGAAGTGAACATTGGCAGATTCGTTATTTCGGTTATGTTCCCATCATACAAATTGTTGTATTTCCAGGTACCGTTATCGCTGATAACAATCGGAATGACACCGACACCTGACTCGAGTAGATTTATGTAAAAATTAGTAGTATTTTGCTCCAGATATGTGGTTCTTAACCAAAATTCAATAGTACCATTGCGCGATTGATTATCACCATAGGTTACTCGCCATTCCCCGCGGGAGACGTTCGTATTATCAACCAATTCAAGAACTTTCACATGTCCGCTGATATTATTGACCACTTGATAATTAATGCCCGGGGTGACATTGAATCCTTCAAAGGGCGCGCCTGGAATCGCCCCATCACTGACGTTCATGAAATTATAGGTGGCATTATAAATCAGGTTAGCTTTATAGATATCCCAGGTGTAGTTCATTAAGAAATCTTTAGGCCCTTCGAGTACTTCAACATCAAATAAAAATGAATCCCCTTCAATTACCGTAAGGGAAAATGGACCTAAAATTTCGGGTGCTGCATCATATATTGTAATATTTTCCCCCACACTGAAGGAAAGCCCATTATCATCCTTTATATAAAATTCGATTGTGTAATTCCCGGAATGGGCGTACGCATGTCTTGGTGATCGTTCCGTTGAATAGTAGCCATCCCCAAAATCCCAATAAACCCGCGAAGTATTAACATCTGACTCCGAATCCGCGATATCTACCTCGAACGATATGGGATCCCCTTCTTTTGTGATATTTGGAGTAATCCTTAATTCTGCAAATGGGGGACTATTTTCTACGCTAATGAGCTGGATCGCTTTCGATTGGGTTATACCATCGCTGGCAATAACCGTAATTATATAGTTTCCTTTATTCGTATAGGTGAAATTCAGCCCATACGTATTATTGCCAAGATCGAGCCCCGTGTAGTTGGTTTGTCCTGCAATTCCATCATTTATCCCGAAATAGAAGTCCACTGTAAGACTGTCATTGTTGAAATCATCAATTGCGGCTTGATAGGTGTATTCCTGGTCTTCGGTAATATTAAAGGGAGCTATGATTCGAATTGCAGGGGCGAGATTGGCAAATTTAAAATTTGTCGAGACATTAAATCCAATAGTTAAACTCTGTGCTTGACAAGAGGGGTTGAATTCTGCATAAGTTGCATTGATGAACTGATTTCTTTGGGGATTTGGGGTAAGTGAAGTGATCCCCTCCGCTGCGAAGATCCCAGCAGTGACTTGATCAATGTCAATATCAGTCATGTCCGCATCAAAATTGATGTCATAACTCACCGGAAAATTCCCGCTACGTAAATCCGCATCCCAGTGATTGTCTATCGTTTCAATGAAACTCACTTGGGCATATTTTACTCCAATTATTTCATAGACTTTTAATTCACATATGACATCATCGGGGGTGCCTAGAGAGGTAAAATATTTAGTATATGGAACGCCAACGTAGTCAATTTCGTAATTTGATTGAATGGTGTAATCCATTACCAAATCAATTTGGTCATTACTGGGGTCCGCGATGGTCGCGGTGAAGGTGATTGGTGCCCGTGAGAGGTTATTCGCCGCGTTAATAAACAAATCCCACAGGTTTAATGTCCACTCGCCTACCGATCCATTGAACGTAAAGGATTGTGCGATTTGCTGACCGTTCTCAAATGTAAAGATTAAATAGAACTCTTGCTGCCCCCCCTCTCTGTACGTTTGATTTACCAGAATCTCCCAATCTCGTGCGAGATCCAATTCAAAAAACATGAGCGTATGATTGATCCAATTAAATGTATTATTCCACGCGAAATAATACTCCGTTTCATTGAGCCCATCGCCAAGTATATCCACCGTAAAATTCGCTCCATCTAACGCATCCCTGTAAATCGCGACTGACAAATTTGCCCCGATTCTAGGGGAATGAATCGTCAGATTTGGGAGCACGTTATTAATCTCAAACGGTAATGAATAGACATCCCATGCGTTATGACGATCCGAGACAAAACTGATGAGGGATGACCCTTCCAGCCCATCGCCATCATCTTCATCCACGAAATTATGCGAGTAGAGAAATCCCATATCTTCTAAGTCGTCGACGTTCGTTGTCGGTGGTCCCCAACTATATATTAGTTGCGTCAAATCCACAGGCGAATCATCGGCAAACGCCTCAAGCATCACGGTCTCCCCCTCATTAAATTGCATTAATAAACCCGATAAGATATTTTCTCCAACGGTATAATTGGAATCCCAAGAAAATCCAACGTTATCAATATAAACATTCCCACCCAATCCATTGAAACCCCAGTTACCATGAGTCGCTACATATGCTCCATACAACCGTATTCCCCAAATATAATTTGTATCAAAGTAAGTAGTGTTTTTTAATGGTAAAACTTGAGATGCATGTCCATCCAGATAGATTTTATAGGTGTCCTCTGCAAGCCCCAGATATCCCGAACCGTCGGTACAAAAATCAACCCTCAAATGGGTCCATTGATCTTCCGATAATGTATAACCGTCTTCAAACGTAATGGGAATATTTGTATAAACTAAACCAAATGTTGGTGAGCTAATATTGAAATCAACACTTATATCGTAAGTGCTTGCTGTTGTAGTATCCAAGTAATTCAAACTGAAATCACTCCACCCATAAAACGGCGTGTTATTATAGGTTTCCAATCCCAACACCTCAAGGGAGATTCCTATACTCGTCATTTGAAGATCATCGGTATAAAGCCAAAGCTCAACAGTTCCACTCGTCTGATTGGATTCCGGTAGTTGATGGTAAAAATTAGTAGTGCTCAACGCCTCAATTTCCACAACGTTACGAAAACCTCCAAGCGTCTCGACAAGTGTACTCTCGCCAAGCCAGTCGATCGGACATTGACCAATCACGCCAGTATCAAAATCGTAGGTAGTATTACCCAAATAGTTATACGCTAAAGAAACTTCGGGTAATCGATTCTCCACGTTGATATATACTTCGTCTTCAATATAATCGCCATTACTATCAATGGTGGTTTGGTGTACTCGATATCGTCCGGGCGTTTGATAGGTATGCAGCACCGTCTGCCCGATGGCCGTTTGATTATCCCCAAAATCCCAATAGAAGCGTAAACTATCCGAATATGCAGAAACCTCGGAATATTTTCCTGAGATAAGGAGTTCCGTTCCTGCATCTACACCTTGCCTAGGTACAAGGTTCTCCCCAAGCGTGTATGCGGGATCCCACGTAACGCCGACGGCATCTAAGTATATGGAGTGATGCGTGCCGGCCTCCTCAGTACTCCAAATATTCCACTTGAAATTGGAGACATCGTGATCAAAATTAAAAGCTTGTCCCGAATTTGAAATAATCCCATCAACCCAGAAATAGAATTGATCCGCATTTAAGCCTAAATACCCCCCTATATCCCGGCAATCAAAATCGATCCGAAGATGATGCCACATATTATTTTGTAACAGAGGAACCCCCGTTATCATTGTCTTCACTCCCCCATTCATATACCACCAATTTCCATCACTGCCGAGCCAGATTCCACTGTCAAAAACTTCATAGCCAAAGGCCATCATTAACCCTTGGGATCGATAATTCGTTCTGAGCCAGAACTCAATGGATCCATAGGTCGGGTCTGAAAAATCGAGTAAGGAGGCTTGGATTATATCTGTGGGATTATCATCATAGAGCTCCAGGATCTTATAATGCCCGTCCAATTCGGGAATGATTCGTGCAGCACAATCGTCGGCAATTTCTCCAAAATTATTGGACGTGAAAATCCAGGGTCCCAGAGCCGATAATTGTAAGGTATCATCAAAGGCAACATCCCCATCGGGAATATTTTTAAAATCCCAGGTTCCGGGATATTTCAAGATTTCATCAGGCTTATTATCGCCCCGTTCATAGGCGGGATCACTTGTAAACCCAAAGGAGTCCAGAAAAATGTGGGAATCAGATGTAGTATAAATCACAATTCTCGCAGGTTTCAAGCCGGATTTGAGGTGGGTGGCGGACGTATTTCCATTAATATAGAGACCAAACAAAAATAAGGAATCAAAGTTTAATCTCACATGAACCCATTCATTGCTCCCGGGCACATACAGGTTGGAAATATTTGTCCAAGAGTCAGAAGGCATATCATAAAACTTCCAACCACCTTGAGCAAAGCCAAACCCCGCCATTGTTGGATTATAACCATCGGGGCGGTGTGGCCATGGTTCTGTAACGGTATCATCAATGATTGTTTCCCAATCTTCCGCATAAAAATAAAATTCATCTTTGTTAACGTCACTAAAATAAATCCAAAACTCAATATCATTTCCAAAATACCCAATCGTCTTGACACTCATTAACCCAAGTCCGCCCTCCCTATTATCTATTTCAACCACTTTAGAAAATCCTTCTTTGAAATCAATGACTTTTATGTCTCCATGGGTATTCCACTCATCCGGTGGGTCTCCATTTAAATCGTCTTTGAAGTCATACGTTGTGTCATAGTTCTTTCCCCAAGTGATCGTGGCAACAGGTAGTCTGTTGAGAATATCAATATTTCGAACTACTGTTTTAATGGCTCCTTGATCATCAATTAAAGTCAGTTTAATCGGATATGTTCCTTGATTAATAAACTTGTATGTGGGAGATTTCTCCCGGGAAGTAGTTCCATCCCCAAAATCCCAAATATAGGTGAAGTTATAGGTGTAATTACTCCCCATATATACATAGTTATTGAATCCTTCAGTATCTATGGCTGACTCCTGTAAATTTGTCAGGTAGAAGGTAATTTCCTGCTCCGTATAATATTCAGAGATTATTGGGTTTAAATTATCTCCGATGGTGTAGTTTTCCCAGGTATATCCCACTGCATCAATATAAACACTGGAATTTGTTTCAATTTTGAATTCATCCACACCCATTCCTCCCGTTCCCATTGGAAATTCGTTGCTAGCATTACCATTAATATACACCTTGAACGTCTGTAACGATAACCCTTGATACGCAATCGTGTTGTTCTCTCGGAAATCAATTCGAATATGATACCATTCATCATTCGAAGGCGTAATATTGACTTGGGACGTGATATTCGTGGCGCCAATAAACCAGCTCCCCTCTTTTTGGGAGAGCCCAAAAGTATCCCCTAAGAGAAAAGTGCCGCCTACGTTATTATTTTCCGTCTTATACCAGAATTCAATCGTACCATACTGCTGCTGCGCGAAGAGGTTTTCCATTCCACATTCATAGGATTCATTTTCATATTCCATTTTGACAAGTTGTCCATGGGCTTCTATGTCATGCTCCACTTCTATTCCCTTTCTAACACTCACGAGTTTAAACCAGTCAATGGCAATGGGCGCGCCATCAGACACCCCTACAATAGAAAGATCAGAATCCACGACTTCAATTACCACGCCATAGCAGGACGTCCCCTCATATAGGACATGATCTGTAACATTCAGCAGTTTTATCCACTGGTCCGCAGCATAATATAACTTATACAAGCCAGGTGTAAATCCACCGATTATACCATTTCCATTTGAAATATTAAAGTCAATTTGAAGATTAGAGGAGATGTTATCAACAACCCAAGTAAGACTGTCTTCAGCAGTCAAATTTAGATAACTGCCGCTCACCGTATATCCATCCACAAAGACTAAGTCCGAGGGGGTATCATTTCGAATATAGAAATTGCTGAAGTCATTATAATCGACCCAACCAGTCGGTTTGCTGCCGGTGCTATCCGTTTCAAACGTGTAGGTGGCATCGTAATAATCGCCGGATGAAAACCCAATGTTAAATTCGGGGGCGTCATTGATAATCTCGATGATGATCCAATCGGAATCTTCCTCACCCGATCCAAGGGCGTTCAAGGTTACATTATAAAAGCCTTCACATAGGTACGTATGGGAAAAATTAGCCGTTAGACTTATTTGAAATGTCCCATCACCGAAGATGACGTACGTTTCAAGGGAATCTGTAACACGATAAGTAAAGTTGATGAGTTCGCCCACATCAGCTCTGTACATAAAATGTCCATTGAGTTGGCCCGTATATTCCGCGTTACAATAAAATGAATCGACACTTGGTGCAGCAGCCGCAGGATTATATAGATGTAAAAATTCCGCTGATATAAGAATAACTAGAAAGAACATCGCAGCGATCTTCAGTTTCTGATGTTTTTTAAGGAATATGATGCGCTCCATATTAGACTCCTCCTCCTCCGGATTTTTTCGAGATTTTTTCCAATGCTTTGGATAGAGCTGGATATAATGTGTGGAAAATCTGCCGTTGGGGTTCTCGCATCCCATGAGTGGGGCAATTTACGAAAAGAATCACCCAGGGACCTTTAGTAATAACGCGTTCCGGTTTTTGTACTCTTTGCCCGCAGACTCTACAGCGGAGGACCTGCTCCGCGACTTCCTTAATCCATTCATTACTAATCACAAGAGGGAGCTTGGTAGTATAACTTTTATTATCCGTGGGACAGACGATTTTTAAGACCGCATTACTTGCCGACACTTGTAGAGACATCACGACCCCTGGAACGCCACAGGTCGGACATTCCAACCAACTTGGGGTAAGTGTTTCGGGGGGTGTCACCGCTGGGATTGCAGCTGGCGGAGCTACGCCAGTCTCCGGAGATTCAGAGGGCTCCTCGGCTAACGCTCTTCGCTTCGCCTCCATCTTCTTAGCCTCTATCAGTCTTCTCTTTTCTGCCATTATTCGCTCTACTCGCAGCTTCTCCGCTTCAACCCGCTTCGCTTTTAGCTTTTCTTCTCTTCGTCTCTCTAATTTCCCTTTGATTGTATCCACATAGTAATTTCGGTGATAGAGGTAATCCCCAGCTACCACACTCAACGCGATGACTCCGAGGGCGAGGAGGATTGAACTTTCCGGGATGGGAAACACGCTATCCGCAATGTTACTCATCCATCCCGTAGTACTGGTGTTTAACCAATCCAAGATGAGATCACATTGTGCATATGACAAATTAAAATACCCTATCAAGACAGAAATACTGGCTAAATCATTTGTGAGCGCGGCATACCAAAGGTCAGGCGACTCTGCTAGAAATGAATAGGGATCATTTGGATTCCAAAGTGCCGCACATTGGGCTAAACTTAAGTTAGAGGGATTCGCATGTGAGGTCATGTTCAGATCGCAAAAAGGAGCGAGACTATCAAAATCTACGTCCCCCACTTTTTCAGCTCCCATCTCCTCAATAATACTCCCAACAATTGGAACATCTATGTGAGGAAACCAGTCGTTCGCCCATTCTGCATAAAAAATTTCCTCCTCCGTTGGTAATTTATCCCCAAGCAAACCACTTAACGGATTTTGTTCGATTTCCGCAAGAATTCCAGTAAAAATATCTTCAGAATTCTCTTTTGAATAGATTAGAACATCTGGGAGTTCCGCTTGACGGGGCTGGCCAAAAATGGCAACAACTATGATTAAGAAAATTGATGCAACAAGTAAGAGATTGAGTATTCTTTTCC
The DNA here is from genome assembly GCA_016840125.1 of Candidatus Helarchaeota archaeon. The sequence goes on from JAEOSY010000378.1 coordinate 22,018, forward strand.
TATTTTTTGGCGATAATAAAACGCTCTTCGAACTCTTCACTAATGCTCTATTAACAGGAAGCCCCTTAAAGTTGCTCCGTAATTTATTCTTCAGTTTATCCTTTAAGTTCAAGTTGTCCGGTTTTTTCTTACTAGATCTAACTTTGACCATTCCCATCAACTTTTCACATTATGTTTAAAAAAAAGGATTTCTTTAGCTAATTTCAAAACAGTTGATCGAAAACTTAAATCTTTTTATTAGAGAATTATTATTCAAAATGCATACAATAATTCCGTAAAAGATTCTATTATTTACTGTATCTCCATAAAGTGAAATGAGAGGACTGGTAAAATTGCGTTTAAATTATACTTTTTATCCGACCATAAATGTGTTAGAGAGTAAGGAAGAAACTGAATTTCGGAAAGAAGTTCGTGATTGGGTAATGCAAAAAGTTTATCCAGAGGCAGATCGCATTGAACATGAGAAACTATTTCCCCGCCACCTATTCAAAGAAATGGGTAATCGTGGATATCTTAAGGTGCTTTTTCCCAAGTCTATAGGAGGTACCGAAAAAGGAATTAAATTTGGAATAATTCTCGCAGATGAAATTTCATGGTGCATGCGAGCTCTTACCGCCGCGTTGGACTGTTCGATTTTCTGCTCCATTCCAATAATACGATTTGGCTCTGAAGCACAGATCAAGAAATATTTACCTGGAATTTTATCTGGGGAGCGTATCGGCGCAATTGGGATGACTGAGCCCGGGGCAGGCAGCGATGTGATCGGCTCGATGCGAACAGTAGCCAAACAAGACGCTAACGGTGATTATATCGTGAATGGCGAAAAGCGGTTCATTACCAATGGCTCTGAAGCTGATATTATAACTCTCTGGGCCATCACCGATACAAATGTTCCCGGCCATGTAGGTATGTCTGCATTCGTCGTCGAAAAGGGTTATGAAGGATTGGAAATTGTAGGGGATTTTAACCTCATGGGTGTCTATGGGTTGAAAAATACCTATATGAAATTCAATAATATGAAGATCCCTAAAGAGAATATCTTGGGACAGGAGGGACTGGGGACCAAAATACTATTGGATGAGCTGGATAGCGAACGAACGCTCGCGGCAGCGGGTTCCTGCGGTCTTGCGAGGCGGGCTATTGAGATTGCCGCTAAGCATGCCAATAAACGGATGCAATTTAAGAAACCAATCCGATTTTTCGAGAAAATGAGTTTTGAAATCGCAGATATGGCCATAAAACTTGAGGCTGCAAGGAATCTGGTTTATCAGGCGGCATGCGCGATAGATGCTGGCTTGGATGCGTCCAAAATAGGAGCGATCGCAAAAGTTTATGCATCCGATATTGCTTTCGAGTGTGCTCATGCGGCCCTTCAGATCTGTGGTGGGCTTGGCTATATGAAAGGTGAATGGGATGAGAAGAGCGGCAAATATCTGCTCCCAAACGGTTCTCAAGCATATGTTGCTGAAAGGATATTCCGAGGTTCCCGTTTATCTTCAATAGTTGCGGGCACAAATGAAATACTCCGCTATCTCATTCAACGGGAAGTGTTCCACGAAATGCAGCTGAAAAAACCTGGTGAAAGTGATAACTGGGGCGATTGAAGGATTAATGAAATCATAAAATTCTATACAAAGGATGAATTGAAATAATGGTCGAAGAGTATACCATCGGATTAAGTGTTAGTTTAGTTCTAGGGATAATTTTCTTTCTTTTGGACTACTCTAGTGAAGGTCGATGCTTCAAATGCAATAAAGGACGATTGAACGAAATCATTCTCTCTTTAATAGCTGGTGTTTCAGTTACCTATTTCTTTCTGGAACTGCTTCCCCGAATTACTGCAGATCCTTCTGAACCGTGGCCCCTAGCTTGGTTCGAAATGCTCCCGTTTCTCCTCATTTTGACGGGCTTTGTTTTTATTCATTTCAGTGAGAAGTGGATCTTACAGAGAGTTGAGCATAAAACTCGGGAAAAGCTCATCGACTTAAAAAAGATTGAGACGCGATTAGAAAAAGAAGAAGATAATATAAGAGATTATATTGGCACTGAAATAATTAAGGAAGATTGGGAAAATTTGGCAACTCTCAAACGTCTTGCGGAAATCGCAGCTAAAAAACATCACAAGGAGATTGAACTACAACACCAAGAACAGGCGTTGAAAAAAAAGTTATCAGAACATCTGTATAAAGATTTGGATGCAATTCATGCTGGGAGCAATTTTGTTTATCATTTCCTAATTGGCTTGATTATTGTTAGTTTAGCAATGATGGAAATTATTCCTGCGATTTTATTCTTCATCTTCGCTTTCTTTAAAGCGGAGGTATCCAATATTACCAATCGACATGTGGAAATTGAAGGATTGGTATTTCATGTGGGTTTGGGACAGAGTAAATTAAGAAAAGTCATCTTTACTGCTTCGATATTATTTGGGATAATTACAGGTTTAATTATTGAACTATTTTATCAGATTCCAGATATGATTACATTATTCTTACTTGCATTTATTTCAGGGACTATTCTCTACATAACTATACGCGAAGTTATTCCTGAAAAAGGTGAAGGAAAACCATTATATTTTCTTGTTGGTGTTATCTTATTTGGAATTATATCCCTCTCTCTCTACTTTTTATTTTAGCAAGAACTGCTCAAGTTTTTGAGTTTTTTTAAAAATTGAATTGAATTTTTTAACCTAGAAAAAGAAAAAAGATATGTTATTAAATTAATATGGAATAGTAACGGAAATATTGGATTTCCGCCAGATGGCATACTCTATCTTATAGTCACCTACATTTTTCTTATTAATGAAGTTCAATTCTCCTACATAGGATTCACCAGGGAGTAAGCCCATTTGTAGTACATTTTGATTGAAGAATAACACCTGAGTACCAAGGTCATCCGGTTCATCCCCTAAAAACGCTCCAAGGGCGGGCACCGCGGCGGTAAGCATGTCATAAAATTCATAAATTGTATCATCATAAGCAGTTAGATCAGGTAAGGAGATGTCCTCAGAGATGTCTTCCCCTATTACTCCAAGAAACTGCATTGCTGAATCCACATCGCCTGAATACGTTTCCCATTCATACATTGACGTTGCGATAAGGAGCCACTTCCTAAGAGTTCCCCAAGTCGCTTGCCCCGCGGGTTGATATAGATATTTTTCGTCTTCATCAAACGGCTTGGTATCACCGGAGTCAAAATGAGTAAAAACATCGCTATTTTTAATCCAAACGTTTTGGTCACCACGAATTGCAGAAATTGTAAGCACTTCATCATGACCTCCTTCCCCCGGTTGATAGCCCCCAGACTCCTTAATACAATGGATATGCCTATAAACAACTGCAAATTGAGGCCAATCTATAGGAAAATCATAAGAATCACTGAGCAAGGCGCCAGCCTTTTTAATCCTTATTCTCCAGAAACCAGGTCTGATATATCTAGGGATGGAGGCTTTCAAGGATACTGGACTTAAGCATTCAGCTCTACTCACAAATGAATAGGTCTGAATATCATTTTTAATTCTCACCCATTGTACAACGTGTTGCTTATCTTCCTCAAAATTATCGCCATGAATAATGATATCATTGCCTGGTTCTGGATTCGCCTGCAGATAATAACCGCTTGAACCATGAACATAAATCCGATCAATAATCGGTTGATTATAAGGTTTTATACCCACAGGAAAGGGTAGAAAATTCGAATCACCATTATCGCGCGCTGATATTCGCAATTTCCATAGCCCAGGTTCTATACCCTGAATGGAAAAACTTAATTTACCATTTTCTAAGCGGAATGGAGTTTTTGTATAAGACGACTCCTGTTCATTTCCCGTTTCAGGAAATATCTGTATCTTATTTGCCGGCATATTTGGGTCAAATCCTGAACCCTCTATTTTGATTTCTTCAAGATCAGGAGGATACCCATTCTCTGGTGTGGGTGGATGAAGGGTAGTGATATTCACTAACAATTTGACAATTATAGGAAAGGGATCCGATTTAATTCCACTCTTTTCGACATGCAACATCCAAGCCCCGTGTAATAAATCCATTGGCAACCTAAAAACCAGCTTACCTGGCTCACTCATTGTTACATTTACTTCATGTCTCACTTTTCTGTCAGCGGCATCAATAGGATTAACATGTTCGAGGATGATTTTGTTGGTAAGGGGCGAACTGGTAAACCCAAATCCATGGATTGTTATTGTTTGACCGATTTCTAAACCTTCTTCTGGTGAGGGGGTGATCCCTGCGATTTGAATTCTAGCTAACGTTCCCGCCATTTCTTCTAAAATTTCCATGTAGTTCTGCTTAACACTTATTTTCATATTAGGTAGTGATATAGGATCCATACTCCCCGGTAGCCCTACGGCGTCCTCATTCATATGTTCCCGACGAATATTTTCAGGGATTTCTTTATAATCCTCTGAAATTTTAAACAAAATATCTTGAATCTTTGGATTTTTCTCCAGCCTCTTCCTAAAAATCTGGTCCAGCTTATTCTTATCTCCTGAACCCGCTTTATACCGATTCACTAACCGTGCAATTACTGGAAGAAGGATATTTTTCCGAATTCCTTTTTTCACAGATTTTTTAAGGGCTTCTTTTCTTTTTTCTTCACTTGCAGGCGTCCTTTTTCTTTCCCTTCGGCGCCTTTTTCTAATTATTCTATCCATTTTGTTATACCTCAATCTTTATAGTTTCATTTTCAATTTATTTCTTTCAGGATATTTTTAACTTTTACTCAGAACTTTTAATTAGCATTGTTGTTTTTACATCTAAATGCAGCTTATTAGAACCCAATTCAAGGAGATCCAGAGACTTCTGGATGATCTTAAACAGGAATCTGAATTAAAATCTATTGTAATTATTGTTGAAGGAACTAAGGACGTACAAACACTTCGTCAAGTTGGAATCCAAGGAAATATAATGCATTTTCAAGGACGGAATTTACCTGAGCTATGTGATCTTGTAAGTGAATTTAAAAAAGTTATTATTTTAACAGATTTCGACCGAACTGGGCAAAATTTGGCGAAAAAGCTACATCAGAACCTAACGTCCCGAGGTCTTAACGGCGATTTAACATACTATCGCAAACTTAAATTCTTTTTCAAAAAAGTATCCAAGGATATTGAGAGCCTCTTTAAGATCTACAGCCAAGTTCAGCAAAATACGTGTAAAGGATAACAAAGCTGTATCAAAACTTATAAAACCTATAACACAGAAATATCCTTCATAAATTACTCAGTGATTAAGATGAGTCAAAATAAGCTTGAATCCGGACCCACAGTGAAGGATCAATTGAAGAAGTTTGTTCTTAAGGGCGCTTTAGGATATCAGACGGTACTTGTGTATGGTTTGGGTAATAAATTGGGGATATTTGATTATCTATATGAGAAAGGGAAGTCATTAAGCGAATCTGAAAAGATTTCAGCCGTAACATTTACTCTTGATGAGTTGGCCCAAAAATTAAAAATAAAGCCAAGATATTTAGATGCTTGGCTTCATATATCTCTGGTTTGTGGCTTATTCGAGATTGATGACTCCTGCGAGAGATGTTTAAAGACGGCACCGCATGTTTATGAAATTCTTATAAATAAGGAAAGTATGTTTTTCATGGGTGGAACCCTGAATGTCTTTTATGTCATGGGAAAAATCCAAGAGCAAATGCCTGAGTTTTTTATGACAGGTAAGCTTAAGCCATTCTTGGAAGCCTACGAAGAAACACCAGAGGAAAATAAATTAGCGCAGAGCTCAACAGTTTCTACTGCACCTCTTCTCGAGGGATTATTCTCTCGATATTGTAAAGAACACAAGCGAAATCTACGTAGAGGTGGGTTTTTACTGGAAGCTGGGTGTGGCTATGGTTATAACCTCGAATTTTGGGCTAGAAAATATAAAAAAGCCCATATCGTGGGCATCGATATTGATCCCAACGGAATTTCATATACAAAAGAATTGATCGCTAAAAAAAATTGGGATGATCGAATTGAAATTCTCCACGTTCCTATCGATGTCTATGCCACCTCGAACAAAAACAAGTTTGATGTTATTATGTTAAACCACGTTCTCCATGAAATGGATCCTGATGATAACTATCGGAGAGGTGTATTCAACGATTTATATGCCCTGTTGAAAGATGGAGGGCTTCTGATGGTAATTGAGCACATGATCCCTGATATGTTTGCCCCCACAGATCGCTTCATGTTTTTTGAGGTCTGGCATAAATATCTCGAAGTAAGTTTTACCTCAAAATTCTATGACGAAAAGGAATTTCAGGAATTTGTAGCAACAACTCCTTTCAAAAAGGCAGAACTCATTAAGGAAGGGGCGGATTATTTCTGGGCGCTTCGGAAGTAAAGTTTCTTTTTGTAAAGATAAATTAATTATTTCAATATGTGAGAGTTAAATAACTATCAATTTTCCTGCAGTTTCACAAATGTATGCTTCATAGGAACTGGGATGAATAATTTTGGTCTTAAGTTATACGAAAAATAAGGAAGTTCATGTTTTTGAGGGGGAAAATCGGACGCGTGAAGTTCGTGCACGCATGGTTGATATGTGTTTTGAAGGGGAAATGCGAATAAAAACCTCCAAAACCATGGAAATACTTGAAATAAAAGGAACTGTAATCAATAGTTTTCACATGAAATGTTCCGAATCCCTCCAAACTCTAGAACGCTTAAAAGGACGGAGAATTGCAGGTGGCTTCACAAAAATGGTTTGGGGTGTAGTTGGAAAGAAATGCCCTACTCTCGCTAGCCTCGCCATGGAATGCATTGAAGGTGCAATCCTAGGAGCGACTGTTAAACCTCTAGAAAATGCACTCCCTCAGCTTTGGAAATCTCCTGAAAAATTCACTAAAAAGGCGCTCATAAACTTCATGCCTCATATGAAGAATTCGTGTATTGCATATACACTAGAGGAGGAGAAATGATGCTTCAATTCTGCCGCACAAAATTTGTAGGGTTTGAGTGGGAATCTGAGGATTATCTAAAAATCTATGGTACCTTAGATGATAACCTCTATTCAATGCAAATAGATATCCGGTTAAAGCTCCCTGAATTAGTTATAGATTCTCTAACAGGAAAGATGAGACGATTCACTACTCCCTTCTGTCAAGAATCTGTTGAATTTCTTGAAAAGGGAAAGGGCATTAAAATTGAACCTGGCTTTCAAAGTAAAGTGAAGCGGCTGATAGGTAGGCCAGGATGTCGGCACTTTGGCAACTTGATTAATGAGTGTTGTGAATCTATCATCCCTGGTTTAGTAAGTATGAAATTGAAGGAAAAACGAGATGACAATCCAGATATCACAATCAATGAAATATTATTAGAACTAAAAGATAAATTCCCCCAAATTGAAACTTTTTGCCCTGTTTTCTCTGAAATTTCAAAGAGGTAAAATGATTGCTTATCGATCTTCATGTCCATACCACGCCTAAATCGCCTTGCAGTAATATTACACCGCGTCAGGCAGCCGAAGAGGCAAAACGTATTGGATTAGATGGAATCTGCTTAATGGAGCATGATCTCCTTTGGACTGATAAAGAAATCAAATCCTTACGCACCGAATTGGTCTTTCTAGTGTTAAAAGGATATGAAATTTCAAGTTTAGATGGCCATTTTTTAGCTTTTGGCTATCAAGATACTGTGGAATCCTTCCTAGAAATACGCGAAATTCGAGAATTGCTTCCCCCAGATAAAGGCTTTCTTGCTATCGCTCATCCCTTCCGTGAATTTTTGGTAGCTGGTATCGAAGAGTTCGGATTGAAAGTTGAGGAGGAGGCACGAAAGGAATTATTCCAACTAGTTGATGGAATTGAAATATTAAACGGTCGTGTCTCTAAAAAAGCTAATAAATTCACGAAAAAAGTCAATTCAATCCTGAATTTGAGAGAAATCGGGGGTTCTGACGCTCACGAGATTTACGAGGTGGGAAAAATAGTCACCGAATTTGAATCGAATACTATTAAAAATGAAGTTGATTTAGTGAGGGAATTAAAAGAGGGTAGTTATCAGGTACGTTATTTTCGTAAAGAATGAACTGAGGATGGAATTATGCCAGATTGGACTGATTTAACCAAAAAATTGGAAAAATATCTACGATTGAAAATGTTTCCTGTGGCTTTTAAGCTCTTGGAGACTGAAGAGGAATTAACGCAAAATAAATGGGTACGGATTGCCAAAGAAAAGGCGACTTTATGTCAATTGATCACGCGTGTGCGCTGTTTTGATTGGACGGTCGGCGCTAAAATTGATAGTTTTGCGACACCCATTTGCCCCTATATGTTAGGGCTGGTAGAAAAGCCACAAATGGTAAAAGATGGAACCTACCGTGCTATTAAATGGTTCAAGAAGCTTGAAGATTCCAAAAAGTTTGAGGAACAATTTCCCACTATTCCCTTTGGTAAATACAAAGCCCTCATCATGGCACCACTCGTTTACAATCCCTTTGATCCGGATATTATCTTAATCTATGGAAATCCCGCTCAAATGATTTTAATTATTAATGCCTTACAATACAAGGATTATGAACGCCTCCAATTTTTCTGTGTGGGTGAGTCTTCGTGCACTGATTACATTGCACAATGCTACTTAACTAGAAAACCGTCGTTGAGCATTCCCTGTTACGGGGAACGAAGATTCGGGCATGCACAAGATGATGACATGGTTATAGCAATTCCCTCAGAAACACTTGAAAAACTTATTAAAGGTCTGAAATTCCTGTACGGTCGAGGGATTCGGTATCCCATCCCGTATTTTGGAGCTGAAATTGATCCTACACCTGGACTTTTTGATGCTTATGGGGGTTCGCGCAAATTCAAAAAACAACGCATTAAATACGACGAAGAAGATTAAAAATAGAATCCTTAAGATTTAAGAAAGGAAAATCTGATAATACTATTTACAATATCAAAAATTGTTTCTATCTGGGATGATTTGTTTGGACGAAATAGGACGGATTGGCTTTGTTCAGGATGTATATGATTCCGAAGGGCTACTTCTAGTAGTAAAATACGCGTTACCCGATGTAATGGCTTTTTTGATTCGTGAGAGAGGTGCTGAACAAGCAGAGAAGGATCTCAGAGATATCGGAGAAATGATCTGTGATCGGATGTTAATGGTTTGGGAACCCGAAAATACTGACCCCATCCAGGTCCTAAAAGAAATGAAGAAGAAATTTTTCAAGAAATCCAAACAAATTAAAGGTAAAGTTCTCGAGCGATTTGGGGGAGCTCCCTCCAAAATTAAAATCATCGATAAGGATTGCCCGGTTTGTCCAACTCGGGGTGAGGAGTTCGAGATCTCCGAAATCCATTATTGTACTTCGATTTCTAGTTTCATCGAATCCATCTTAAACCACCTGATAAAATCTAAACGAACCCCTTACACCCAAGTAAGCTGCAAAACCATTGCCAGTGTTGGATCGGGAGATGCGCAGTGTGAAATGATTATCAAACTAAAATATGGGGGGTAAAGATGAATGGTCCCAGATAAACTAAACATCTTTCGGAAACTCATAGCTCGGCTTGGGAAGGTTTATTATTGGCGGAAGCCTAAAAAAATCAATCTCTGGTTAATTTCAAGCATGGCATTCGCTGTTACAAAGAAGTATGAAGAAATTTTTGATGGGGATACAGGAAAAGCAGTGGATATGTTCACGGAGCATTTTGTATCGGGAGCTAAATCAATTATGTTCGAAATGCAAGACCGCGTTAAGATTTTATATTCTAAGTCTCTAGAAGACCTTGAATTTGTTTCTGGGATTGCGCTCTATGTAATCCTAGGACCCAATTGGAGCAAATTCTTTGAACAACCGGTTTATATCCCCGCAGATCGTACTGAGTCGGGTATTGCCCAATTTCGGATTCGATGGCCCGTATGTTCTTTATGTGCGGGGATACTACCTGGAAAGGATCTTGATCCCGAAAAGCTGAAAAATCACAAATATGGGGAACTTTTAGCTGCGGCTCTAGCGTCATTACTCCAAATGGTCCAAGATTACGTTGGAAATAACTACAATCTTGAAATGAAGGAAACAAAATGCATACTCGATGGAGATCCCTATGGTGAGGGTATCATCTATTTCCATCCGAGAGCTGAGGATGACTCTGCTGAATAAGATCAGCCATTAATCCATAGCTAGGAATCTAAATTTTTTTAAAAATTAGTAATATGCAAATTACAATACATTTTTAGATCTTAGGTATGAGTAAGAAAACATTTGCCCCACGATTTTGGGCATTTTTATTTCAGGATATGTTATCGAGAGGAATCTGAGGCAGTGATTTATTATAAATATCCCCAATTGGTCACGGGCATAGTTGTTAATCTTTATTACGTTAGCTCCATTATAATCTACATCGAGTTCTTTTGTTTGGGGATTATAGATCAGTGTGATATCAAATCCCTTAAAAAAGGTCTTGGTTAGTTGCCAAGAAGAATCTGATTGAGTCAGCTCCCCTCCAATAAACGTAGCTAAATCCTTTAAATTCTCGGATTTAAGATGTATAAACGGTTTACTTCTCTGGTCAATAGCCTGAATTAATAGACTAGTTTTTTCAGGAGCTAATCTATTGTGTTCTGCACTATCTTGTAGAAGCGTTTCAAATAAACCTAAGGTTGCTTCAATCAACCCTATCAAGTCTTCAGTCGGAATCCACCGCACCCGTTCACCTGAAAAGAGGAACTTTAATTCTGCACCTTCAAATGGTTCATCCTCCTCCTCTTCAAAATTAGTATAAAGTATATGCACCTTCACTTCGGGAAAGAACGTGAGTGTCAATGTGTAATCCTCATCAAATCCAAGATTCTCCATTCTCCCTCCAAACTCTTCCTCTAGAAGGATCTTAACTCGCCTTTTCTTCTCATTAATAAATATCTCCCCTTTCTCTTGCCCCATCTCTTCCAGCTCGCGAGCATGTGGAGATTTAATCCCTTTATGCCCGTCGATTTCATGGGCCGTTACGTACTTCTTTTTATCTTGACTCATTTCTGCTCACTTATACCGCAAATTACTAATAACACTATGTCACAAAATATTTAATTCTTATACTCACAATAATAATTCTCTAGAAATTAGCGCGGATGTGTAGGTTTGTGGAAATAACAATCGATTTTATTCTATGGATAATCGCAATTATTATCCTGTTTGTTACGATGATATTCTTTATTAAAAGATTTAAGGATTCAGATGTCAAAAATCAAAGAATTTTATTTTTTGGAATAAGTTTGTTCTTTGGATTATATGGTGTGGCATTAATTTTCTATAAAATTGCAGATTATTATGAATTTCTGGGGCAGACATCGATGTATGATATGTTTTGGAGGTTGGGGTCAACTTCTGGTTTGGTTGGATTTATTTTATTTATTGCGGTCCTAGAATATTTTGCCTTAAATAAGAGAACACTCTTTATTGCTACAATCTCTGGTATTGTGACTTTAATTCTCGGTCTTGTTGGTGGACCCGAAATTGGGCGACAAGCGCTTATTTATGGCACTCCGATAATGGGGATTCTTGTCCTCACTGTTTATTTATACTTGGTGATTAAAGGTCAGGGTGATATCAGGATGAGAGCTTTACAGGGCTTTTCTGGGATGATTGTCTTCTTTTTCGGAATTGCCTTGGACAACCCCTTCGTCATTAGCATACTATCTCCCTATATTGCCCCTATAATAATAGAAATTGTGTCCCCTATTGCATTTATGTGCGGTGTTTTGCTCTTCGTGTACTCGTATAGGACATCAAAATGATTTTTTTTTTGTTTCAAGAAAGAGAAAAAAACTTGAGATTAATAAATCGCTCTAACTTTAGACCAAGACTTCCTCTATATTTTAGATAATTCAAATTTTGAATGGAGTGCTTGAATTCCTTTGATGAGATCTTCTTTATTCACCAGAAGTGTGATGTTTAATCCATTACTGGCTTGGGAAAGGGCAAGAATATCAATAGCATTCTGGCTTAATGCACCAAATATCTTCTCAAGATTTTCTGGATTATTCACACCGCCACCTATGACTGAAATCATGCTTACGTAAGCGACGTGGATTTCAAACCAATCTTTAAAGAACTCCGAGCCCGAAAGGACTTCCTTCGCAGTTTCTCCATCAGCCGCATTCACCACAAACATGGTGTTGATTTCTGAAGATGTCTGACTAATCATACTTATATTAATTTCATTCTTCCCCATCACCGCAAAAATCTGTGCATTCACGCCAGGAATTTCGACTGTGCTTTCACTAATTGCGGATATCATGGCAACTTCTTCTCGATACGTAATCCCTATCACATTTGCTGGATATAGGGACTCTTTTTGGATTGTGGTGAATTTCATACTCGCAAGGTTATTAGCGTTCCGAATTTCGAGAGGAATTTCACGATTCTGAATGGGTTGAATGCATTTGGGATGAATTGTCCTTGTTCCAATGGCGATTTCCTTCGCTTCAGCATAGGATAATTGTTTAAGTGTTTGTGCAGCTGGTAAAATGGCGGGGTCTGTAGTAAAAATTCCATCAATACTTTTCCAGATGATTACTTTGGTATCATAATTCTCATCTTTGAGACAATATGCAATTAACGCAGCAGTGAATTCAGTCCCACCTGCACCAAGAGTTGTCAGATGACCATCTTTATTCCGCCCGATAAAGCCTGTAACTACTGGAATATGCCCTAACTTCAGCAGTGGGATGAATAAGGAGCGGACTTTGCGAACTGATATATTCATTATTGGGAGTGCATTATTATAGCGACTGTCTGTGATGAGAAATCTATCCCCCAATAAATATTCCGATTCAAATTTTTTAAAGATAAGAAAATGATTGAGAATATATCCCGATAAAATTTCTCCAAAGGATAGAACGATATCCAACTTATTATCGGAGAGGCCATATTCTTCTATATCGGCTAAAACCTCTTCTAAATGTGTAAATTTATCGGAGAGAAATTCATGGACTTCACCCTTCATAGGGTCTTCAAGAAGGGCATTAACTAAGTCTAGATGCTGACGTTTGATTAAATCGATGTCATGCGCATAGGATGTGCACGTATTTGCTTTTCTTGCACAATCTTCAAGTAATTCCAAGACATTAGGGAGCGAAGACACTACCATAATCAAGGAACTTCCTTTATACATTTGGAGGATTTCTAGAATTTTCTGAAACTTTGCGGCTTCGCTAAAACACGACTCTCCAAATTTCATGATGACAATCGGCTGCATAGTATTCCTATTAGCCCCCTTTTATTAAAAAGGCATTGTTCAAGATTATACAAATTTAACATAAAATATAAAAAGAGAGGATTTGCATATATTGCTACTAGAATTTTTTCAGCCCTTGATAAAAAAAGAACGAGGCAATGAAAATGTCAGAATCAACATATAAGATAATAGAATTAGTTGGATCTTCGGAAAAGAGCTGGGCCGACGCCATGAAAAATGTTGTAAGTGAAACAGCAAAAAACGTCCGCGATCTGCGAATTGCAGAAGTTGTGGAGCAAGATGTAAGAATAGATGATCAGAAAATTGCCGCATGGCGTGTACGCGTTCGGGTCTCCTTTAAATATGAAGGCAAATAAAATATCCCCCTCTTTTTTTTTCTTTTTCAAAATGAAACCTAACCCGTTCGGGATGATATTTTAATTTCTAATCTAGATCCCTTGAGATAGAGGTGAATTATGATGCAACCATTAGATCCAATTGTCATGATTCCGATTTTACTCTCCTATCTTCTGATTTCTGCAGTTTCGGTAATCTTTCTATACAAGAAAAAATTATCCAAGAAGCTTTCAATACTAATATTACTTGCTGCAGTTGTCGTCCCAGGATTTATACTTGGATTAGCCGCGCACCCGGCTTTTAATCTCCAGCAAATCTTCATCAATATAAACACAATTTTTAGTAAACCGGTAGTCCCTCAACAACTCCTGATGATGACTGTCATAATGCTCGTAATTTCTGGTATTTTCATTGTCTCCACATTGTTTTTTGGACGTATCTTTTGTGGGTATGCGTGTCCTCTTGGAGCTGCGCAAGAAGTTATTTTCAAAGTCAGAGTCGCCGATAAACCTACTAAAACGAAGTATAAACTTGATATCCCCCCTAAATATACAAATATTATTCGAATTTCTATCTTTGCCCTTATGGTCATTTTAGCGTTGATCTGGGGTCTAGCCCTTTTTGATGTTAACCCCTTTAGCGCCTTTGGGGTCTTTACCGCTTCTAACCTCACACTTCTCCTCATCCCATTAATTCTTCTAGCTATAATTCTAATCGCAAGCGTATTCACATACCGCCCTTGGTGTCGTCTTCTCTGCCCCTTCGGAACTATGGCTTGGCTAACCAGCCGGTTCAGCCGATTCAAAATCCAGCGCAACGAGAACTGCACCGATTGTAAGCTATGTGAGAAGATTTGCCCGACCTCAGAAGCCTACCAGGATAGTAAGAAGGCTGAATGTTATTTATGTAATTTATGTGTAGACAATTGCCCCGCAAATGCTCTGGAATTTACAAAAAAGTAATAATCCCCTCTCCCCTTTTTTTCGTAGATTCCTGAATAGAATTAATAACGAAATATAAGTTATTATTGACATAAGGTGGGTTAAAAGTGGATCTCCAAGAACGATTTTTAACAACGATGGAGCATGAAGAGCCAGATCGGGTTCCTATACTGGGTTTAATGATGGAACCATCCAACAGTTTCCAATCTAAGGGTGAAAGCAGTACCGGATTTTTCAAATATTTAAAACCCCCTATTATAAGGAATGTATTGCGGTGGGGGATGAACAGAAATTGGATCTGGAATCGCATGTATTATGGTGTCCTAAAACAGGTCGTAGAAGTTAGTATTAAACTTGGTTTCGATAGCACTTGGCTCATTTATATGATATTCAAAATTCGTAAAGATAAAAATTTCCCGCTCGGCGTGGCTTGGAGTGATCCTTGGGGGCGTGTGTGGAAAATCAAGATGGATAAATCCGGTAACGCTGACCCCTATTATGTTAAAGGGTATTGTAACACTCAAGAAAAGTGGGAAGCTTGGATTGTGAAAAATAGCTCCTTAATTGAAAAATTTCCACAATTTGCTGCCAGTTACCATAGTAAAATGATTAAAGACTATGGCGATCAAATCTACATCATGAGCTTTGTAACCCCCGGCGTTTTTGAGAACTCATGGCAACCAATTGGGTTTATCGAATTTATTAAATTCATCTATGAAAAGCCAAAGTTTATTGAACGAGTGGTAGAATTCCATACGGATCAATATTTGAAACTTTTAGAGGCTATCTGTAAACTTGAGAATGGAAATAAAATATTGATCTTGAGTGATGATTTAGGTCATAAAACTGGACCTTTACTAAGCCCTAGCTTGCTTGACCGCTTTTTTGGAAATTCTTATAAAAAAATAACTGAGCTTGCTCACAAGATGGGTAAAAAAGTCATCCTTCATAGCTGTGGGAACACGTATAAACTCTTAGAAAAATTTATTGAGTGGGGATTTGATGGGATCCATGCGACTGAGCCCACTGCGGGGATGGATTTAGAGAAAGTTCGGAAAATAGTTGGACATCAGCTGGTGTTAGTGGGGAATCTTGATGTATCTCAATTATTAGTGAGAGGAACTCGAAAAGAGATTGAAGACGCAGTTAAGCACGCCGTTAAAGTCGCAGCACCAGGAGGGGGGTATATACTATCACCCGCCCATAATCACGAAGCGGTCGATCCTAAGAGATTACAATGGATGATTGAAGCTACACACGAATTTGGAAAATATCCAATCAATTTTTAATTATACTTAGCTCTAAATTTCTTTCCACTTTCTTTACAAATTCTTTTAATTACTTCTTTCCCGGAAAGGGCTGCAGTAGGAACGCCCAGTCCTTTCACCCATTGGCCTATCATGTAGAAATTCTCTAGACCGGGCAGATCATATCTCGTTTTCCCGAACATTTCTGCTGCCATCTGCTTTGTCATCATAAAACTGAGAGCTCCCTGCCAGTTATTCGTATACCTCACCCACGTAATTGGTGTTGCCACATCGGTGGTTTCGATCTGGTCATCTAATCCAGGAAGTTCCAGTTCCAGCTGAGCGATGGTGGTGGCTAGAATTTTCTCTTTTTCCGCCTCATATTGATCGCTTGGATAGCTAAGTTGTTCCCACCAGCTCAGATCGGAAGGATACAAAACCGTGATCGTGGTTTTCCCTTCAGGCGCTATAGTGGGATCAAATGCATAATTCTGATACCAGAGATTATGATGTTGGCGTCCTGCGATCTCAAATGGGTCGGCTGTCTGCACATTGACTGAATGGGGCGTACCAGACATATCCCTATTAACACCTAAGGAAACTTGGATGAAAGGGGGAAATACTGGGGACGTTGCATATCGTTCACGGAGACCGGAAGGTGTGAACCGATCCTCAAGCATACTGAACAGTGTAGCATGCCCATCCGCAGCTGAAATAACAAAGTCTGCCTCTTGAACCGCCCCATCTACCAACTCAATACCCCTCGCCCGACCATTCTCCACTAAGATTCTCCTTACCTTCGTCCTATATTCAATTTTTCCATTTAACTCAAGGAAAATCCGTTCAATCACATGGGCAAATGCTAAGGAACTACCCTCTGGATAACCCGAGGCCTTTATGTGCATTCCTGCTAAAAAGAAGAAAATAGAGACGGCTGAAAAGTCTGGGTAAATAAATAAGGCAGATAAGGCATGACGGATTAGCGGATCCTTAAACTGATCAGCGAATTCCCCAATATTCATCTTCCCGTATTTCATTATCAGTGGTATCCCTCTTAAAATACCAATAAATTTGGATAAAATGCGGAATGGATTTTTTCCCGTCGTTTTAATAAAATTGGTGTAGCGCCTTATCGCTTTACAGAGATCTTTAATTGGTTTTTCATCATCAGGGGATAAATTCAAGAGTTCCTGCTCCAATTTTTCGGCGTTTGTGTAGAGATTTAAAGTTCTTCCCGAAGCATCTCGGTGTGAGTGGTAAATTTCATGATTATAAATCTTCATTTTGGGTAGCACACCGAGTTCTTCCCATAATTTGTAAAACACATGAGCTGGTGAGGACCCTACCAGACCTAGAAAGTGCATACATCCTTCAAACATGTATCCGTTGCGTTTCCACGCGGTGCACATCCCGCCTGGGAGGAAATGCTGCTCATAAATCGTTGTATCAAATCCATTTCTTTGGGCATGAATCGCTGCGGCTAACCCCGCAATACCTGCGCCAATAACAATTATCTTCTTTTTATCCTTTTCCATAAGAATCCGCCTCATTTTCGGCGTAATGTGTTAATTAAGATGTCAGGGGTAATTTTTTCTGCCAATACTCCACCTCCAAACATAAGAAAACTCAAGCCCTGCACAAAAGAGAGATAGGCTGCAGTCAAGGCGACCGGATCGCAGTCCAAAACTTCACCGGATTCTTGGGCTTGCCTGATAAGGGGCATCAGATTTGCATAATGTTGTGCGGAGTATTTCATGATATGTTCCATTAAACCGGGGAGATTTTTGCCTTGGGTAAGGGCCTGAACCATGATCAGAAAATATCGAGACGATTCCTGCTTCAACACTCTTTGGACCAGAAGGGTTGATAGATTTTTGAGTTTATCCCAGGCTGACCCTTCAATGTCTAGCCCTTCAAGAATAGTTTCCATGGATTTTTCCAGAGCGAGATCGACAAGGGTCCGGAATACCTCCTCTTTGGAAGGGAAATAGTGATAGACCAATCCATAACTTAATCCGGCAGCATTTGCGATTTGTTTCATGGTCGCGCCATTATATCCGTAATCGGAAAAGACTTCCAACGCGGCATTTGTAATTTTTTCTATCGCTTCAGCACGCATTTGTTCGTTTTGTGTTGCTCCACGAGGTGACATTTTAATTACACTTAACTTTTTTTATTGACTGACTCGTAAGTCAATGAAAAATAAGTAGTGTTAATATTTAAAGTTTTGTGAAAATTATAACGAATTAAAAAAAGAAAGATGACTGCATTGTTGGAAGCTTTTCAAATTGCCAGCGTTCGCCCTCCTACAGAAAACTTTAGTTTGGCAATACCAGTGCATTTTTATTGCCCTTGGGGACGATGCGCCTTCTGTCCAAGTATGCTCTTCACTGAGTCTAAAAAGTTTAGTCGCAGAACACTGGAGGAAGTTTTTAATGATATTAGTAATGCTGTAATTTTAAATGAGATGCTTTTAAAATCAGGGACTATAACTCAAAGCACAATCCGTGAGCTACTTTCTGAATATCCCCACTTGAGTGATTGTATCATTCACTTAATGTACTGGCATCTCTATACCAATGCATCGACGGCTTTTTTGGGGGGAGCTAATCCATTCTTATATCCCAGCGACTTCTTAACCAAGATCCTCCGGGGTTTGAAGCAAACGTTCCCAGCAATTGCTCGCATTACTTCCTATGGGCGAACCAAATCTGCCTCGAAAAAAGAAAGGCGCTATTTTAAAGAATTGCATGAAGCGGGATTGGGTCGCATTCACGTGGGATTGGAATCAGGATCAGACAACGTGCTTAAATTCGTGAATAAGGGGGTTACTGCGAACGATCATTTAATCGGAGGACAAAAGATCAAAGATGGAGATATCTCTCTCTGCACTTATGTAATGCCTGGCTTGGGTGGAAAAAAGTGGAGCACCGAACATGCACTTGAGACTGCCCGAGTCATCACCGAACTTGAACCAGATTTCGTGCGATTGAGAACCCTCGAAATTTTTCCAGTGACGCCGCTTCATGATAAGAGGAAGTCAGGTGAATTTATTGAACTCTCGGAGGAAGAGGTGGTTCGAGAAGAGCGCCTCTTTGTTGAAAATATTGAATGTAAGACTACAATCACAAGTGATTCTGCGGCGAATTTGTTAATTGAGATTTGGGGGGACATGCCACGAGATAAAACGAAGATTCTCAAAGCGATTGACGATTACCTAGCAATCACTCCCGAAGAGAAACTCGAATTTAGTCTAAAAAGGCGGGTTGAAGCCTATACTAGCCAGTATGGCGGACTCTCCCAGCCTATTCAAAACAAACTCAATAGAATTCAGAAAATGAGCACCAAAGGTAAAAAGTATTATGAGTCCATTAAGAAGTTAATAAGATACATTCGGGGAAGACTCATCCCATAAAAACTATTAATAAGAATAAAAAAATCCAGAATACACTCTAAAAGTATATTTCAAAGTGGTTGAGTGAAAATGGAATCAGATGCAAAAGTGAAAAAGACTTTTTTCGAGACAATTAAATTCCTATATGATTATTAGGCGACTATAATTCTTCTTGCTGTATTTATGGCGTCTTATTATGGAATAATCTTAATATGGGGGTATTTTAACGATCCAGCGTTTTTAGATGCCAACCTTCGAGAGCCTATGATGTATATTTTGTTTCCAGTATTCGTATTGTCGGCGCATTACATTCGATATATAGTCAATAAAGTCTATGATATCGCCTATGGCCTGGATTCCGGTCAAACCGAGAAGATTTTTAGAACTAAAGAACTTTTTCATGATTGGAGGACCAAATTATTTGGAAGCTTGAATGCTGATAAGGTAAATGTTCCATTTGGTCTAATTGCTGTCGCACTCTTTCTTACTCTGCAATTTTTCATGTTAAGGGGCTATACTCTTGCCGGAGTCTATTTTTTTGGTGACACCTTTTTGACGATCGCCGCGATTATCAATATATTTTGGTGGGGTTGCATTTACCTTGTTAATTTCTATATTGGCTCTAATTGCTGTGCTCGTATTTTTTGTACCTCAATACTCGATTCATAGCATTCTGAAAAAAACAAAAATTACTTTAATCGATGTTTTAATTCACCTTCATGACCATTTGCGGGAAGAAATTGGCGATCATTTATATTCAACGGAACCCATTTCGCCTGAATCTCTAGATTTTAAGTTAAAGAAGCTAGACTATGCTAAAACCAGCCTGCTAGAAATCCGAGAGCTTGGTACATGGGTTTATGATTTTCCAGCAATTATGAAATTGGTAGCGGCTGCTGCGTTGGCACTAATCCCGATAATTCTTGAACTGTTCCAGTTATTATAGGAAAGATGTCTAAGATTAGATTAAGTTACTGTTGAAGAGAGCTTAGTAATTTTTTGATATCCTCTGCATAGCCGATTTTCCGTACTTTAAATGCCTCCGAAAATGGATATCCTGCTTTTTTCCCTGCTTGCTCAGCTGCACTTCGCACGAATATATCAACAAGACTTTTTATGTCCATCTGCTCTATGATTGTGGTATCAACCTCACCGTCTGCTTGCAACTGTTCCATTACTTCTTGAACGAGCATTTCCATCTGACTCTCGTGTTTGAGGAGCGCTTTCACCTTCTTCCTGAGGATTTTACTGGTCAATGGGACCCATTTATCAGGAGTTGGACTTCGAAAGAGCCAGATCTCTGAGACGAAATGTTTCGGTAAGTTGAACTCGGGATGAAAGAGCGGATAATGGCAGAAATAACAGCTCTCATAGGCGGCTTTAGACACGTGTCTATGATCTGAATGGGGTTCATAAATGTTAGATGGGTCAAAAGTAATAACAATATTGGGTTTAAGCTTTCTAATATGGTAGATATATTTTTCTCGGAGCTCTAAAAGGGGAGTTCTTGCAAGAAATCCGTCTTCATAATCTAGAAAAAAAACTTTCTTTATACCTAATACTTCGGCAGCGGCTTTAGCTTCTTTTTTTCTTGTATTTATTATTTCTTGGGAATTTCCATCAGGATCCAAACTACCCCGACAACCATTCGTGGTTATTACATAATATACATCCGCCCCCTTCTCAGAAAACTGGAGCAATGCCCCACCTGCCATAAATTCAATATCATCAGGATGCGCACTTATCGCAAGAATCGTATCTGTCATAGCGAATCATCTCTGTTAAGACTCTATTTTATCTCCTTAAATAAGGTACTTTGATTTAAATCTTAATTTATTAAATAGATTTTCAATTAAAAAGAAAAAAAAGAATAATGAAAGAATAGACTGTTAGGTCTCACCCTCACCAACTGTTTCATAGCTAGTAGCAACATATTTGTAATCGGAGTTTGTAAATACTGGTTTTTCGTTTCGTAGAATATCTATCACGGCATGAAATTCACTAGGGTTTGTAAAGTGTAAAGTAGTACTTCCATCTGAAAAGAAAATTCGGAGGTTTCCCTCATGATTTTCCACATTCCAATATGCAGTATATTTGTTAATTGTTCTACTGGGCATGGTTTACAACTCATTGGATTTTTATACAACATAGAAGTTATTTTCTGATTTTGTCTGCAATGGGTTTAGGAATTCTCTAAAATAAGCAGACAATTATAATTTAAGGCTGAATATGTATATTAAAGTTATCTAACACCTATTTCACCTTCGCCAGTGGGTTATGGAACTCGACCGATCTCCTATTTAAATTTTGTAATATGGTGCTTTCTCACTTATCTTGATTCTAAAAGTGATTTAAATTCGATAAATAATTGCTTATGCATCTGCTTTAAGATGATCTCATAAATTTCATAGAAGGCTTCATCATGTACGTCACCGACATCTTCATGAGCAACTTCGTGAGCGATTAGGGGTAACAGGATAACTTTGATCATAAAGGGATAGTTGGTCGCTTCGAGGGCAAGCTGTAAAAGCTCGCCGTTCCGTTGGAGGCGGATGACACCCGGAACATGTTCCGCATCATCAAAGGGATCGCCTTCCATGATCTCTATTCGCATGGTTCTATCGGTGATCATGGATCGGACGACCTCGAGAATTTTGCGTTCATCTGCAGTCAATTCACTTTCTGGAACAATGCGGCGAGGGGTTAAGACGCCCGCGAGCTGCTTTCCCATCGGTGAATCGACGTTGTGAATCGTCATCCCTCTATCACGGATCGCTTTAATCAACATCTCTTTGAGTCTGGGACTAAGTTCTTGGACAACAACGTATCCCCGCTTTTTTAGCCGGTCCGCAATGTAGGTTCGTTCATCCGCAAAAAAGGCAATCCGCTTCTTGCCTGCCCGTGCGATGATCTCCTTTAGGGGGAACTTGTCCTCGATCCCTACGAGTTTGAAAATGGCTAGATTCAGTAAGATAGTTGGGTCCTTAGTAGAGTAGGCGAAATCCAGTAGGCGCTGGTAATCGTCGGAACTGGGATTTTGAGCGAGCATTTTGAGGACTGCTCTGCAGGTTTCAGTCAGGACCTCAAGGAAGGTGTTGTAATTCGAATTTTGAACAAGGGCATCACGGGAAGGGGTGACTTCTAGCTTATCATAATTTATGTATCCGTTCACGCCTCCTTCAGGTGAGATCAAATTCAGAATTTTAATCCTATGAACAAAAGTTTGGATCATATTGTCGTTTGCCCTGTAGCCCAAGGCTCCTTGTACCCCTGATTTATCGAACGTGACGATTGCGCGGCTCCCCCGTTGGATCAAGGCTTCTTCATAGCTTTTATTGATTCGCCCCCCATTCATTAAAATAGGAATATCAAAAAATTGGCACACTTCACTCAGATAATTGTAGATTTCATCGATACTAAAGCCAGTTCGCGGAAAACAGAGGATAGTGGCACCATGAGGCCCACATTTTCGAACATATCCTAGAGTTTTGGACGGGAGTTCACTATAACTCAACTCTTCAGCTACGAACCAACTCTCTTTTGGATAGATCCGAAGGAACATCCTTTGTTCATTTTCCGATTTGGTAAAAACAAATACTTCCGCAGCTTCCTTGAAGATGGCGAAGAACCCCCGCCCGAAGACGCCCGCCCGATTCCGGATCTCCCGATTTTTACTCGTTCCATACATTTTTAACAAAAAATCATCGACATCTTTCACGTTCATGCCGATGCCATCATCAGTGACTTCCACCATGTTTGAATATATATTGACGGTTACCGTACCTGTAAAGTTAGGATAGAAGACCTTGTAATCAAGAATCGCGTCTTTCGCATTTTGGATTAACTCTCGGAAACCGGCATTAGAGTCGCCATATTTATATACCACTTCTTCTCCGAGGGATTTCCTGTCGATCGTAATCTGATGAATTTTCATACAAGAATACCAATCTGATTTTTCCTAGAGCATTACCATAAAGGTGATCAAGAACCAACAGATTATGGCAGATTGCACGATTGCTCCGGGCAAAACATGGCGGGTTTTGTAATATAACCAGGTATTTAAGATGCCAATTGCTGAAAAAACTGCAATACCCCCGCCTAACGCAATCACCCATATACTTATTTGAAAATCACCTATAGAAATTACGATATCTCCAAGAGGGAGGATTATAAAGAAGGTGGCCACTCCTTGAATAACACCTCCAATGATTGCAATATATAGGATATTAAACCAGTTTTTTAGACGTGATCCCTGTTTGAATAGTTTTGTTTGAATCAACCCGCGAAGATAGATTTCTCCAATTATTGACACAAGCACGAAATTCAGAAAAATTACCAAAAATGCCACCCAATCACGTGGAAATGAGAAGAGTCCTGTAGGTATACTCGATAGATAGAAGTACCCAAAAATCATAAAGGCGCTCGCTACGATTCCAATGAAAGCCGCTCTTATTGTGGTCGCTTTATTCAACCCGACGTCGATTAATGTCGCATCATAATACCGTTTTTCGAAGTAATATATTATCACAAATCCAATTGCAAGAAACAGGCCTTGAATTGTAAGGATATTGGCCAGTAATCCCAAAATATTATAAGGGCTCCAACTGGCATATCCCAATAGGTTGACCAACGGGAGCGTAATGACTGAAGCGCCTATAAAAATGCCCGCATAAACTGCTATGCTCAGAAGCTTCTTTTTAGACTCGATTTCATTTATTTTTGAGTCTTCAATGTTATCCCGCTTCAAAAGAAAACCGCAAATATAGGAAATCGCAGGAAAGAGACTAAGGAAAAAGCCAATAGTGATGAAATTCCCCCAATAAGGGCTTCTGGTCCATTCAATTAAATCGTCCACCGTTAAAGGTCCCTGTGTCACATTTAGAGCATTCTCCATCCATAAAACCGCGTCCTTGATTATTTCAGGGGTTGAGGGTTCTGAACCATGGTCAATCCCTGAATACATCTGTAAGAGCGTGCGATTACCATTGGCAAAATCCCCATAGGCAACATTCACCTCAGCGGTATTATTTCCCGTAGCATTTTTGATCAGTAATAAGGCCTCTGCAGGCGTCGCAGCGGTGTCTAGGTCACCAAGGGCAAAAAAGAAGTTCTTCGGTCGGGATTGATTCACCCAATTAATCGGGGAACGGATGTAGTGCTCATACGGATCCGAGAGATTAAAATCAAATGAAAGCAACCAGGCATATTCTTCAATAAAGGTAAAGTCCGAGAGGAAGCGGGCGAGTAAAATATCCACTGAAATAGGCGGACCCATGACCATAGTCGCATTATAGCGGGAATCATTAAACGCTGCGCGAATGGAAGACATCCCTCCCAAGGAGTGCCCAATTAAACCCAAGTTCGTTATGTTAAAACTCGTTAGAAGGTAATCTGCAGCACCCATGATATCCCACGGCTCGTACGCACTCAACGAACAAATTCCCTGAGAATCCTGGTGCCCTCGCAAATTGATAGCTAAGGCGATGAAGTCTCGACGAACAAATTCTACCGCCATGTGATGATACCGTTCAGCCCGATCATTGATTCCATGGACTAATACCACAGCGGGATAGGATTGTGAGGCATTATAGTTTTCAGGGAGGTACAGATTACCCGTAATTGTTAAATTATCGTAACGACTGGAAAAACTTACCTTTTCGGACGTAATTTCAGTTTTAAATTGATCATAGGGTGCCAGAATAATTCCAATTACAATCAGCACGATTCCGATAAAAAGTAAATATTTTCGGAAGTTGAGCCCGTTCAGACTTACCATAAAATCCTCTCAAAAATAATTCAATAGTTCTTTAGTCCTCTGAGGAATTTTTACCTAATAAAAATTTCTCAGCTGCGTTCGACTGGAAAGGGGAATTTTAGAATTTGAATCCTAATCAATAAGAAGTTTTATAAATTAAAAATTCAAATTTATTCTCATATAATGGAGAGTGGATGAATAACATGCCTAAATCAAAACCACATTTTAATCTCGTAATAGCTGGATCATTCCTAATCATAGTCTGTATGATATATCTAATAATTTCTGGTTATCTGTTGAATATCACAGCGGGATGGCCTATGGATTTTGTCTTCTACTTTTATATATGGATTGCCCTTGGATTCGGGATTGTTGTACCATCAATTATAATACTTTTGAATCAAATTGGATCAAAACGCTATGAAAAGCACGGGTTGATTCCAAATGTCTTCGGTGTTATTACCTTAATAGTAAATGCCCTGTTAATCGTCTTGGCAATCTTTCACTTTATACGTACCTACTCCACCGGTTTGTTACCTAATCCTGAATACACTCATTTTTACATAGTAATTCTAGGTTCTATCGTAGTAGGTGTGCTTGGCGCTCTGCTTGGCATAATTGGATCAATCAAAAATATTAGATATTCCTCGAGAGGCTAGGATTAAACACGTAACTCTCTCATCCTTTTTCTCTTTTTTTAAGTCACCTATTCTAGGAAAGTTTCTTTGCGAAAATTAATCCTCGCTTTTCAGGTGCATCTGGCCACATCCCAATTCGATCCACATGAATGATCTTATAACCTTGTTTCGTATAGAACGGTACCGCTTTATAATTCCCTTCGGACGTGCCAAGGTGGATTCCCTTCACCTGTAATTGTCTCATATGCTCCTCAAATCGGTGCATTAATCGAGTTCCCAAACCCTTTCGTTGGTACGAGGAAAGAATATCAATATGGAGATGAGCAGGATATTGAGTATTTATTTGTTCTTGGGGTGTTGAGGATCTCGGGAGGCGTAGGAAGTGTATAACGAGCTTAAGGTCTTTGGGATAACACCACCAAGTAACAAAAGCAAGGCGTAATAAAATGCGCCATCCCATTTTTGCCATAAATAAGCGTGCTTGCCGCTCAGTATTGGGTGATCCCATGACATATGCCACTATTTTCCCATGATCTTCTGCTACAAAACAGTGCTCTGGTTCATATTTACAATAATAACAACAAAATAGGAGGCCGAATAGAGGTTTATCAAAAAAATGTCCAGTAGCATCTTCCCCCATATACCCGGTTTTATAACACACGTTTCTTATGCCAGCCACATCAGATTTACGACATTTACGAATGATAACCATGAATATCTACTCGGATGTAGATTATTTTCAAGGTTCCCATTTATAGATTATTAGCCCCGAGAGCGGTTTCGGATAAAAATAAGTTGATTTATGTGGCATGGTCTCGTTGCATTCCGTGATTTTCAAGATTTGCTCAACTTTGGTGGGATTAAGAATAAACAAAGCTTGGTATAATCCTTTATGAACTGACTGAACGGCATCTTCAAGATTTTTTATGTAGAAAACGTTTTCTGAATCATCTATGTATTGTGAAATACTTAATATCTGCTTAAATAAAAACTCATGAAGCAGAGATACATCCAGTTCTTTACACTCTTTAGAGATATCCTCCTCTATCAAGGTGCCTGGATGAAATTCTTCTTTTAATGTAATAATAAAGAAGCTATTAATGCCATAAAAGAGGATCCCAAATGCATATTCCCCTATATTTTCCAACCGTTGGACCGTCTTGGCTAAATGATTCATCATTTTGCCTTCAGGAAAATCATACACTTCTAAATTAAAATTTTTTTTAAGTTCCTGAATAATTTCATGCGAACCTACCCCCGAAATATATCTGACTAGGCGATGTGTTGGAAAAACTTGTAGATTCGGGTCATTCATATCTACGAGTAACCCAAAAATATAATTGCTATGATTTTCCTTGGAGAGTGCTAGAGCTGAAGTATAACGATGATGCCCATCAGCAATTAATAATGGAATTGTCTTGAAAGACTCTTGGAGGTTTTGGATATCAAGAGGATCATCTATAATCCACACGGAATGTTCCACTTTATCACGGTCGTCTGCAATAAGGAAGGGTGCTTTTGAGAGATATTTTTGGAGAACATCAGTGTAGGTGGTATTCCCATCAAAAAGAAAGAATATTGGATTGCAATTCGCATTTGTTTCCCGAAGTAGATTAAATCGCCCCTCAGTAACCTTCTTAAAAGTTTTCTCATGTGGAATGATTTGTTTTTCAGCGAAATCTGATAATTTAACAAGTGCAAGTAATCCATAGCGCTCCTTCATAACTCCATTCTGAACTTGTTTTGTCTTATATATATAGAAGGCAGTCTCTTTCTGTTGAATAAGACGATTTTTTTCAATTAAGGATTCGAGTTTTTCTCTGGCTTTTGAATAATTATCTGGTAGGATAACCTGAACAATATTATCGGGATTCTTTCGAATAAATGCACTCCTCTCTGCGGCTGAGATAACATCATGAGGTGGAGCCACTAGTTTCTCGAGTTCCTCTTGATTTTTTACGTTATAGTAGTATGCTTTAAAGGGAGTAATGTCAGGCATTGGCTCATTACAGTTACAAATTACATTTTTTAAAACTTTTTCAAAATTCAATTTCTAAGTGGGAATTATCAAAATTCGACCATGGAAATCCTCTTATTTTGAAACATGTAATATAACTAAAACTAGATCAGTTGAAATTACTAGTGAAATTGATAAGATGAGTTGAAAAATTATGGCAAAATTACATGATTGTGTAGTCATTGATGCAGTTCGGACACCAATAGGAAAGTCAGGTCGAAAACAAATGTCCAAATTGGGCGGAGCCTTCAGAGAATGTTCAGCCCAAGATTTGCTCGTGACTGTACTTCAGGAAGTTGTAAATCGTACGAAAGTTCGTTGCTCAGATTTCGATCCGAGCCAAATTGAAGATTGCATGGTTGGATGTCTTTCTCAAATTGGAGAACAAGGCGGAAATATTGGACGGTTAGCGGTACTCATGGCAGGACTACCAATACAGATCGCGGGCGCTACTGTAGATCGATACTGTAACGCCGGACTTCAGGCTATCAATACTGCTTGTAATGCAATCCGCGTTGGTGATGGCGATATGATGATAGCAGCGGGTGTAGAATCGATGACTCACTATAAAATGGGAATAACCTTGGAAGTTTGTGCGGGGGTAACGAATTATCCGGGACCGATCTTCTCTCCGAAGTTCATTCCCCTCGCTGCGGAACTTGTACCCCAAGGTGAAAGCGCTGAAATGATTTGCGATCGCTATGGTTTTACCCGCGAAGATATGGATAAGTTTGGTATGTGGAGCCATCAGAAAGCGACTAAAGCTATGCGTAATGAAGACGAGTATTTCAAGCGTGTAGTGCCGGTGACCTATTTAAAGAAATATACTAATGAAAAGATGGAACGAATCATTGACGAAACGACTGGAAAGCAGAAAGCGGAAGAAGTTACCGTGGCAGTGGACCAAACAGTCCGTACTGGATATTTAGATGAACCCGAAAAAAATTGGGAGAAGTTAATCAGCCTTAAACCCGTTTTCCGATCTAAAAGAAAAGGCGGGCGGGTGACCGCAGGCAATTCTTCCCAAATAGTTGATGGTGCTGGAGCCGTACTTTTAATGTCTCAAGAAAAAGCGGATGAACTCGGACTTAAACCAATGGCACGCATCCTTTCGACGTCTGTCGCGGGTGATGAACCTAAAATCATGCTCCTCGCACCAATTCCTGCAATGCAGAAAGCGTTAAAACGCGCCGGAATTACTATTGATGATGTGGATTGCATCGAACCTAACGAAGCCTTCGCCTCTCCATGTTTGGCATTTGCAAAGGATTTTGGCTATGATTTCGATGATCCGCGACAAAATCCGACAGGCGGTGCGATTGCAATAGGACACCCTATAGGCGCATCAGGAGTAATTTATTTTACTGAAATGGTGCACTATCTGAAAAACAACAACAAACAATACGGCGCCCAGCTTATGTGTGGTGGTGGTGGCGTCGGAATTTCCACCGTAGTTGAGCGACTCTAACTTAAATTTTCCCTTCTTTTTTTTCAAGTCCCAACGTAAGGCTTCTGAGAAGCTTTTTAAAACGGAATCTTCATACTTATCCCCTATATAATAACAAATAATGTGAAATGAAATGAGCCCAAGAGCAAAAAGGCGAAACCCTGTCAGACCAATACCCGGAGAGCCTGTGAAACCAATACCCGGTAAACCTGTACCAGTAATACCCGTTATCCTCTGGCGGAGTCCAAATCACTTTCGAACCAGCATCCTCCATAAAGAGGGACAGACACCTATTTATGAGGCGATCGGTGCGAGTTCGTATGGGTTGGAATCGAAAGACGATCAAGAGATTGGACAGATTATAAGCATGGGACTAAGTCTCCCCCCTAATATCAAACTAAGATATGTTTCATTTAAATATACAACGACTGGAGATAGTTATATCCATAGTGTGAGTGTAACGAGGGCAACTCAGTCGGGTGAAATTCCGATCTATGATAAGGGCGATCTGTCTCTGAAAAATACCAGTGGAGCTATTTATCAAACATCCTTCCTCGAGGATGCATCCGTTGAAGGAGCCATTACCCTTTCCATGAATCTAGTTTTTCCAAGCAAAAATAAGAGAACAACAATCGGAACTATTAAAATCGTGGCAGTAGAAGACTAACCCTCTCTTATTACTTTATTTTTTTTTTGGTGCTTTGTTTTCAAGTGACATCCACATAGGAGCTAATACGGTCAATTGTTATATTTAGGCTCTCAATGTTATCTATGGTGATGGTGATTGCTCCCTTCGGGCATTTCCTCTCGCAGCGGCCGCACCCTTTACAATTCTCTTGATTGATTTGGGCCTTCCCATCAACAATTTTCAAGGCATCTCTGAAGATACACACTTCCGTGCACGTTCCACACCCGACACAAATATCTCTATTCACCTCAACGGTGACGCCTTCCATTCGCTGGATTACCTTGCTTAAGGAGGATGTTCCATATTTCAACTTACCTAAGATGCAGCAGCAAGGGCAGCAATGACATAAACTCATGAAATTCCCCTCATCTGGCAATACCCCCATGAGCCAAGAATCTGCTTTCAGCCGACCTATTGTAGGAACCAACCCATGTTCATAGGCACGACGCTCAAGCTCTAATGCTTCTTCTTTCGTTGCGAGATGGCCGATTTCAGGCGGAACATCAATTTTTTTCGTTGCCGATCCTAACCACAAACAGCCAATCGAGTGATCATACTCCTCACATTCGCTTCTCTTTCGACAACCACAATAGTTCATTATGAAAATATGGCTTGCGTTATGAATGAAATGCTCTGTAACTGCAAATGGGAGTACTACATCATCAGGCAGCTCTAAAGATTTGTTAATAGGAATACAAGTTCCATGTGATGTTTTCACACCAATGAAGTTCGTGAGGATCCGCCCTATAAGGGGAATCTTAGAAAATATCATACCTAACCTCATGTATTTCCAATAACGTCGCGCCTTCCCAATGTTTGAACTCCCGAATTGTTCTCGATTCTTTTTACTAGGCATGTTTTTAACTCCGCAAAAGTGTTATTTCTTGAAATGTGAAGTTTTAAGGAATATCTGGTTGTGGATCAGTCATTTTGGGACCCTTAGGTTTTGGTTTTGTTCCGCTTGCTATTTCAGCATCCACTAACTTTTTCACTTCCCGCATCATATCAGCTAGAATGATTTCACGTACTTCCCCGGTGGGATCTTCGATTTTTTCAGGGGCTGCCTCAACGATTTCTCGTGTAAATTCTTCTGAAACCGTTTCTATAAACCTATTTATTTCCCCTTCAGTCGGAATTTTTCCTTGAAATTTTGAGCCAAATTTCTTTTTAATCTTGGTTTTGTACCTACGTTTATATGATCTCATAGTTCTTCTTGCCCAAGAATAAGTTCTACGCTCGTCTCGACTTGTCCAGCGATAGCCTCTTCTCGCTCTTCGCCTTACATAGCTAGATGCACTTCTCGCTTTGCGTCTAGCCCAGCTATAAAAACCCATTTTACTTCACTTCTTAAAGACTGACTAGACTAAGAGATAAAAAAGCTATTATAAAAATTCTCGTTTCACCCCTTCATCAGAGTAACTAAGATAAAAAAAAGGAGATTTCCTTGTAATTTTTAACTATATTGATTCAATTTAGAAATCCATTTAATATCCTCATCCTTCAAATTGTATTTTTTCTTGAGTTTCCGGAAACTTTTATCATATTTTGTATAGAACTCTTTCAGTTTCTCATTTAATTGAAGCATGAGATTAGTTTGCACGTGCGTCAAAATTTTGGCATTTTCCTCATAGAGCTTGATGAGAAATTTTTGCCGTTCATTGCAGGATTGGTTGCAAAGCTTATTCGGCGCATCACGTAGTTCATTTTTTCGGTATTCCAGGGAATCTAACTCGTTTAAAAGGCCTATAATTTTGTTATAGGCTGGGTCCCGATAGATATCTAGAGGATCTGTTATGTGCCTCTTTACTTTAAGAAAATAGTATTCACCATCTCTCAAAATTTTAAAGCCGAAATATACCAATGCAATAATAACTACTGTCGTGAGTAGAGATTCATTTAGCATGTGGCGATAAAAGCTTCATTATATTTAAATGTTTCAGGTTACTTAAGACCACTTCGCAATACCTAAATCTCAATACACACTACCCCTGATACTTTAAATAGAATTAAGCAGCGAAAAAGACTCATTTTTTGATAAATCCTCTTCTTGAAATATAGAATTATCTGAAAAAATGAATTTTTGTTATATATTTATTCAAAAATAATTCGAACCTAATATCCACATGCATTTACTTGCTTGAACGCAAACCTCTGTAACTGTTTTCAATCGCTATCTTTCTGGTTGCATTGTGGATTTCTCCAAGCAGGAATCTCAATAGATTGAGATCAAGATGATGGCATTCTATTTAAAGCAGTTGGGATTCACCGGGGGTGAATAATATTAAAAGTGTCCTTCGTAATATTTGAAAAAAAAGAGAAAGGAGCGATTCCTATTGCATTTAGCTAGCTGTATTGTTTCAACTCAGAAGCCCATTTAATGTCATCATCGGGTAGATTATATTTCTTTTTGATATTATTGTAATCCTTTTCGTATTGCTTTTTAAGTTTCTTGAACTGTTCATTCAATTTAATGAGTAAGATGGTTTGGATATGCCCTAAAATCTTGGAATTTTCTTCAAACATTTTTTTAAGAAACTTTTGCTTGGAATTACAGCCTTGGTTGCATAAGTTATTGGGACTGTTTTTTAATTCAGATTTCCTTGCTTCAATCAAATCTATTTCGCTCAAAAGTGCCATTATTTTATGATTGGTATAGGAATTTGCAAACGAATAGATGTTTGTTCGGAAGAGTCGGCGAAGGTCATATCGAATGAATTTCATGGTTTGGAGTATCACAAAGACTAACATACATACGAACACAATATTTAGCAATATATCATCCATAAACACTCACCTCCACTTAATTCTATTTAATTATTAATAAAACTCGAAAGTTTAGAAAAAAAGTAGCAATATAATCCCTGAAATCTCAACACCCGATGACCGGGTGGAAATCCCAATTCCGGTAGCTGATAAGGTGAGGTATTCAATACAGGGTACTATTAAAACTTTTCGGATCGGATAAAAAATAGTCATATTTTAATAAAGAATGTGCGTATAAATTGAAATTTTTTAATAAATTTTATTCGGGATTATTCTGAAAACGCAAATTTAAAAATTCTCCTAATATCGTCCTTGAAATCTTCAAAAATGCTTACTTCACCATCCCAATCAGCTATTTGAGAGCTATATTTATTTATAAATAATGAAAGGGCATAAGTGAGGGGCTGGCGGAGCACATCGTTGATTCGGTCTGCAACTATCACTGCAGTTACTCGATTTTTAGTATCATGTTCCAAAAGGAACCCTTTATCGTGATGGATAAGTCGAGTAGGAAGCGTTTCTGCTTTAAGAATTTCTTGGAGAAAAGTCATAACCCCTCCAAGACCCATTGCCGTTAAATCAAAATTAGAGTCTTTGTGACCACCAATGGTCAGATATGGCATTTTACTAGTACTATCAATTAACATAATTGCACTGATATTCGTATTTGATAAAAAGAAGCTGTTTGGGGATAAAATATAAATAATTGTCACTAGGACAGTCCCCATTAATATGAGTATATAATCTAGATTAGGAATTCCGAGCTCGTATGCTCCAATCCCACCTAAAAGCGCAGCAAAAACCCCAATTATAGATATAGCTGGTAACCATTTTGACCGTCCGCCCCCTTCCTGCATGATAAATTGAATCAATCTAAACAGGATTATTGCAACTATACTAAGAATATACAATGAAAATAAGAGATCGAAATCTGCAGTGGTAACTTGCCACCAAATCCCATCTTGGAGAATATATTCCCACCTTGGAGGAATAACCGAAATATAACCCAGCAGATACGTGGTAAAGGCAATAAATAAGGCTGTAATATGTGAAAAGAACCGTCCTTTCATTCCTTCGAATGCCATAATTAGAACCGGAAACATCACAATCATAATGACTAAAGATATGTCCTGAAGCATCATAGAGGTGAACTTATCAGAAATGACATAAATTGGAAATGTAACCAAGAATGCCGCGATTATTAAACCAAAAAAAACTGCTAAAAGAAAAGTGGGGATATATCTCGTTTTCAAATATAATCTTGTTAAAAAAACCAACATAATCGCACTGACAATAATCTGCATAAGGGCTAAAACAATTAATAATAAATCCATTATTTACTCACTCACAAAAACTAACAATTAGGGAGCTTGTGTAGGTTATCATAGGAAATGCAAATTTATATTCTTTACTCAAAAGTGAGATTTTTATTTTTAAATACAATTCCCATGTTAGTAAAAAAGAATTCTGTTAAAATTTGTTGTGAATTACTTATACGATGCGATCTCCCGCCTTGGGGGGCATCGTACAATAGACTTCCTCGATGTTAATAACGCCGACTTCTGTGTCCTGATAGGTCTGGAGTCCTTGATAAGTCCCTTTCACCTGATAACTTAGCAATTCCTCAATGTAGAGGGTATAGGTGGTAACGAACGTACCCACCTTGATTCTATCGATATCTTCCTTGTAATCCGCGGGCGTGAAGATTAACCGACTCCCTTCAGCAGGGAGGAGATGCATGGTCGGGATAATTAGTGGGTAGCCATCTGCATCGACAAACGCAAGATATTTGAGGTTGGAGGGTCCTCGAAAGATTTTATCAACCATTGCTGGCAAAATTTCTGTAGAACCTGACGGTGCTGTTTCTTTCTTAAACCCTTTAAGAACCCGGAGTAGGGGGCGTTGCAGTTTGACGTTGCGTTTCGAGAAGACTTCTTTCACATTAATATGTGCAACCCTGGCAATTCCAGTATATGCATTGTTTTTAAAGAGCGGCTTTTCATTGTAATACTCATAATCTGGTCCCTCATACGCCCAATCTGTGAAATCCCCTTTAATAGCCCAAAACTCGTTCGCTAACGTCATGAATGCAGTCGCACATTTCGAATTCAATTCTAAATTTCGCTTACTCTTTCCGGTAATGAATTCTCCAAACATTACGGTTTCATTATCTCTAGCCTCAAGTGAGATGATGAGCACAAGGTTAGGGTGCTGCTGTTCATCAATAGTAGCGAGGAGCTTCACCATAAGTTCTGGGCGGAATTTTGGGATGTCTTCATCCGCAATGCGCGGGGTGGTTTGTATTACTGCCATAAAATCACCTAAAACTCGTGAGAGATGCGACTAATAATTTCATTTTGGAGAAGTTTACCAATCTGCGTAAAATAGGCGTTGTACCCAGTAACACGCACTAAAAGATTACTGTACTCACGGGGGTGTTTCTGAGCTTCGAGTAACATATCTGCGTCAATGCAGTTGATTTGTAAAGCAGTTCCGCCGACTTCTGCATAGGTCCGTAATAGGGCTTTAAACTTATCGAGATGTTCTGCATCACGTAAAAGCGCGGGACTGAATGCCATGGTATGACTCGCACCATTGGGGGCGGTTTTGAGCCCAACTTTGCCAACCGACTTAATCACACTGGTGGGACCATTAACATCGGCACCTGAGACAGGGCAAATTCCGTTTGAAAGATATACCCCTTGCATGCGTCCATCTGGGGTTGCCGCCTGCGTTGCACCGTAGCTAACCCAGTAGTTCCAGCTTAAGTACCCGGCGCGATAGCGCTTATGGGTGGGCGTTTCGTACTTAGAAACCTCACGAGTCCAAAAATCATTGACATCATGGGCGAGCGAGTCCGCATAATCGTCATCATTCCCATATTTCGGTGCTTTATTCACGAGCAGCTGTCGTAATTTTTCACATCCCTCATAATTTACTTTTATTGCGTCAAGGAGTTCTTGAAGCGAAATTTTTTGATCTTCGTAGACTAACTTTTTCACTGCTAATAGCGAATCAACTGCCGTGGCAAAACCTATACCCTCCACCGTGATGAAGTTATACTTCGCTCCACCCTGAGTTATATCCAATCCTTTTTCAGCGCAACCATCTACCAGTATGGATAAATACGGGGTGGGCTCATAAGTGGCACGGATTTCATCACCCAGGTTATATAAATCAATAATTTTCTGAATCAGAATTTGTAAATTGGATTTATAGGCTCCATAGAATTGGTCCCAGCTTTCAAAAGCGAGGGGATCGCCGGTTTCCTCAGTATAAAGTCGCTCCGTTTGCATGTCATGCCCATTGAAAAGGGTAAATTCAACTGCTTTGGCAAGGTTTAAATTGACATCGACAGTCCCAGAGCGATCACAGCCTTGTAACGTATTCTCAAGACATCCCACAGGGGCATAATCCCAGAGCATCTCCTCTGGAAGCCCTGCAAACCGCAAGCCTTCAATGGATTTCTCATCAAAATTTAATAAGAAGGGTGAACCTTGCGCTTTGGCGACCATCTCGACTACACGAGTAAGTAACTTATCAGGGGAATTACGGTGCAGACGTATGTTCGGTTTCGGCTCCAATAACGCCATATCATCAATTACGTCGAGCATCAAGTATGTAAGGTCATTCGTCATATCTTCGCCATTGGGGCCAAATCCAGATAATGTAATTAATTGCCCAAAGGCGGATGTGATCCCTTGATTATTCCCCACGCGACATTGGTAATCATACACGTAATTACACTTCACCCAGAAGCATTCGAGGAGTTCATTCGCGAAATCACGGGTAATAAGACCATTTTCAATGTCCTTTTGGTAGTAGGGATAGAGAAACTGGTCGATGCGTCCAAAGGAGAGTCCTGGACCCGGATAGGATTCATCCGCCATCACTAGAATATGGGTAAACCAGAGACTCTGGAGTGCTTCCCAAAAAGTTTCAGCGGGCTCCCATGGAACTTTTGCACAGATACGTGCCAGTTCAAGTAATTCTTTCTTACGATCAGTATCCTTCTCTTTTTCGGCGAGGGCTTTGGCTGCTTCCGCATAACGAAGGGCAAATTTCCGTGGAGTATCACAACAAAGGATCATAGCCTTGAGCTGGTTAACTTTTTGGGTATTTGCTGAATCGGTCTTCGCTAACTCGTCTTCGAGCTCCTTCTTAACCCCCTGAAAGCCAACTTTCAGAAATTTAGGATAATTTGGTATTAAATGCCCCGGAGTTGGTCCACAATTCCCCACCGACAAATCATTCATTTCTAATAGCTGGGACATAAATTTCTTTTCCATCTTCTTATGTAATTTCCGTTGTTCTTCAGTTAAACAACGAGATAGGGCGGTATTGAATTGAAATCCAATAACCAATTCACCCTCTAAAATGTCTACCGAAATGACTTCTGACATCACCTTATCAAAGAAAGTCGCTTTTCGACTAACCAGAGGTAAATTCCAAAAGCCTTTCGGCAATTCAACCTTCTTTGCAGTAGCTAGGAGGCTATTTTCGAAACAATTCCCGAACATATAGATTTCTGGGGCTACCGCAAATTTGAGAACCGACCAGACTTGATCCCAATCCGTTCCCGTAGTAAACCCTTCAACTTCATTCCGCAAGTCTCGCTCATTTATATTAAAATATTCATCCCGTAACCGTTTCACGCGGGGCGAAAGGTTCTGGGGACTCCAAATCTTCACTTTCGTATCACAACTCTTCGACGCCATAAGCCCGCCTCAATTTTAGGATATAAAGAAAATAGTAAAGCTTCATTAAATACTTCTGAGAAAAAGTTGCTTATAGTTTTTATTGAAGTAAACCTTATTCTAAATAGACGCTAATAAACAACTGATAGAAGAGTAGAAATGATGTTGGAAGAAAAAATTCTAAAATCCATCGTTAAAACTATAAGTCAGTATGCAGAAATTAGCCTTTGTTATTTTTTCGGTTCCTCTCTTAAAATTGATGACTTTAATGATATCGACCTCGGGATCTACTTGTCAAATTTTTCTCCGATTTATGATGCTACCAAGTTCTCCATGGAAGTAGGAAGATCAGTTGAACAGACATTAAATTTCAAGAAAGTAATTGATGTCAAAGTCCTAAATCATTCACCCATTTACTTTCAATTTGAAGTAATTTCCAAGGGAGTTTTACTCTTTAGTAGGAGTGAAAAGGAACGTATTATATATGAGAAAAGAGTAATAAATTTACATCTGGATTATAAAGATACATTAGATTGGTTTAATAAACAAATAATGGAGAGTATTTGAGTGTTTGACCAGGAGGGAATAACAGACCACATCATCGAACTCGAACAAGCGATAATTGATTGGAAGCGATACCAAAAAATAAAACTTGATGAACTTAAAACTGATCGCGACAAAAGAAATATGGTTTTACACGCTCTGTTAGTATCCATTCAAGCAGCAATTGACATAGCAAACCATATAATTGCCTCGAAAAAATTACCTCGTCCATCTACATACCGTGAAAGTTTCAGTATTTTAGCGGACGCACAATTTCTATCCCTTAATTTAGCTAACCAACTTGCAGATCTGGCTGGTTTCAGGAATGTATTAGTTCATATTTATTGGAAATTGGATATGGAGCTCGTTTTCAACATTCTTCAAAATGATCTCGATACCCTTATAGAATATGTAAAAGTAATAAAGAATAAGATAAAGGAAGAAACCTGAGCCCTATCGAGGAAACTGTTAAATACCTATAAAAAGTAGTAAAGCTTCATTAAAAACTTCTAAGACAAATTTGCTTATAGTTTTAATCATTTACACAGTTCAAAATTAAATTGATTATATACTGATGATGTACGGGTTCTGGAAATTGATTGGAATTAGTCTCGCCTTAACTTCATGGATTGGAATAATTTGCGGATTATACTCAAATTTTATGGTTCGGAAAAGCCTCAAATCTTATAAGGAAAATTATTTCGCTAAATTCAGAACTGGAATTCTCTATGGACTCATTATGACATGGTTCAATTTTTATTATTTGGTAGGAATCATCTTCTCTCTCGGCCTCAACGGGGTTATTTTTCCAGGTCTGGGGGTGTTACTTCTTCTAACATTAATTCCGATTTATTATACTATCATGTATATGATTGCAAGGGCTTTGGGTGATTGGTTATTTGGTAAATCCCCCTCCCAGCCCCTCCCTAATACTAATAATCCCCTTTTTCGGGAAGGCTTTCAAGCGGTGTTTCACCTTTTAGAAGTCAATCTGAATGCTCCATTTGGGAAGTTAAAGCATCGCTGGGCAATGCCATCCGCCAAATACATGGCTGCGTATTTGTGGGACAGCGCCTTTATTTCACTAGTTTGGAAATATTGGGATATGAAGATTGCAAGTGAGATTCTACTACCTCTTCTGGATAACCAAGCAGCAGATGGGCGCATTCCCCATTTCGCCTCGTTTTTAAGTCAATCCAATATGACCCAACCTCCCCTTATCGCCTGGGCGATCACAAACCTTGAGGTGGATTCCCAATACTTGAAGAAGGTCTATCCAAAACTCAAGAAGTATAATCTGTGGCTGTATGAGAACCGCAGGTTGAAGAATGGGCTTTTCTTTTGGCAACATTCTTATGAATCGGGTATTGACAATTCCCCCCGGTTTACGGATCGCAGTGAAAAGGAGAAGCGCGACTTAACTCGTATTGCTGCCATAGATTTGAATAGTTACATCGTTCTTCAGAACCAATCGTTGGTAAGCATTGCTGAAAAATTGAAAACTGAAGAACCCCTTAACGAATATAAGGAAGATATTGCACTTTTTCAACAAAAAAATGAAGATCTCATCAAGCTGATTCAAAAATATTTGTGGGATGAGGATTTAGGACTCTTTTTTGATTTTGATATAATTGACGAGCAACGAATAGCGATAAACACCATTGCCAGTTTCTTCCCCTTAATCGCGGGTATCCCCACTGAATCACAAGTAAAAAAATTGGTACAACATCTAGAAAATCCTGAGGAATATAACACACTTATCCCGCTACCAACCGTCGCGATGAATGATAGAACCTTTGTAAAAGATACGTGGCGCGGTCCTGTCTGGTTAAACACTGCCTATTTAGTAATAAAAGGGCTTGAAAGGTATCAAAAGTTGGAGTTGAGTCAACAATTTGCCTCAAAACTCATCACGGGGGTCTTTAAAACTTGGAAAAATGAGGGATCTATCTATGAATTTTACGATCCCGAACGGTTTGATATAATCGAACTCACCCGGAAGAAAGGAAACCTCTATAAACAAATTACAATTGGTAACAAGCCTGTAAAAAACTTCGTTGGCTGGACGGGATTGGTTAATACGCTTCTGATTGAATTAGTGAAGAAAAATAATCATTGACCAACTTATATTTTAAATACTGATTTCTTTTTAAAATTAAAATTGACGAAGTCTTTTCTTTCAAAATCTTTTTATGAAGTTTAGAGTAGAGGAAAATATAAGTGTAAAAAAGGATTCCACCAATGTCACAAAAGGCGAGCCATTCCGGAGAAATTTTCGTCGCAGAAGTTACGTTCGATAATTCACGAATAGTTTCCGGGTCGGCGGACCATATGGTAAAAATCTGGAATACGGATACCGGCAGATTGCTTCGAACGCTAGAGGGGCATTCAGGTGCAGTGAACACACTTAGTTTAACTCCGGATAATTCACGCGTCGTTTCTGGAGCTGCGGATGGGACAGTTAAAGTATGGAACCTTGATAGTGGTGAATGTTTATTCACTTTTGACGCCCATAACGACGAGGTTTTAACGGTCACGATTACACATGACGGCGCACGAGTAACATCCACCGGTGCCGACAAACTAGTAAAAGCATGGAACCTTGATACGGGTAAGATGATAGAT
Organism: Candidatus Helarchaeota archaeon; assembly: GCA_016840125.1. Next base: position 62,321 of record JAEOSY010000378.1, read on the forward strand.
TCCTCAAGAGAGATCGCGTCAGATGTGATTTCCTCGGTGCTAACAATAGGGACAGACGATGTTCTTCTTGGCACGGTCGATGGACTTCTGAGAAAGTGGAACGTCGATACATTTCGTATTGGAAAACCCCATAAAATCCACGACGGCCCAGTAAAATGGTTGGCAATCACCCAAGATGGAAGTCGAATTATTTCTGGATCCACTGATACTACAGTTAAAGTCTGGGCGAAAGATGGTCTCAAGAGTTTACACGTTTTTGAGGAGCATTCAGCAGGGGTTAATAGTGTTGGAGTAACCATGGATAATTCGCGGGTGGTCTCAGGGTCTTCGGATAAGACTGTTAAAGTTTGGCAGCTTGACACAGGAAAATGCCTACATACTCTCTTGGGACATAAAGCAGCAGTCACTGCTGTGTCATTAACACCCGACAACAGTCGAATTATATCTGGCGCTGCTGATGGGACAATTAAAGTCTGGAATCCTGATACAGGGAAGAGTCTTCACACATTAAGTAGGCAGACTCTTTCAAAATCTTGAAAAGGAATACAATAAAAAGAAATTTCAGGATAAAGTTGAATATAAGGTGAGTAAATGCCTGAATCAAAAAAGACGAAATCAGCTTCTGAATCAACAGAGAAAAAACCCGCTCCAAAAAGAGTGCGAAGATACTCGAAGAAGAAAAAGGAACGAGCTATTAGCCGTTACGGTTTAATCAAACCCATAATATACGGAATCTTGTTAGCCGTTTTATTATATTTTGTAAATCTAATATTTGGATATTCCACTTTAGGTGCAATCCCACCATTTCTATTATTTATGAAAGATGTAATCCTGACAATCAATCCATTTATTGTCTGGGTTCATGCATTAATTATCTTCACAGTGGGATTTTTACTTATTAATGCGATTGGAGCCGCAATTTATGATGTCTTGGATGAACGGAGCGAATCCACAGCTTCATCAATGAAGACAATTGTTAGAATCGTGGGATTTGGAGTTCTGATTGGGGTTCTGGTTTCCATGTTGAATGTTGATGCTACTGCTGCCGTGTCGATCGCCTCCTTCTTGGGTATCGCAGTTGGTTTCGCCGGCCAACATGTCTTAGGAGAAATTTTAGCAGGAATTGTAATTGTCATAAACCGCCCAATTAAACCTGGAGAAATGGTCACCATTGCCGGACGCACTGGTGTGGTGAAGGAAGTTAGCCTCACTCGCACCCGT
>JAEOSY010000379.1 GCA_016840125.1 Candidatus Helarchaeota archaeon
CTGCTCTTAGATGAGTTATGAAGCTGATTAATAGCGATTTGGAGTAAAAATTTATGCCTGATAGTAATTGTGCAGAATGTGGTAACTCAAATATATTTTATATGTGCACGGAATGCAATAGATCCTATTGTTGGGAACACACAGCAAGCAATGAAAAATTCCTATGTGCTCGTTGTAAAGCTGAGTATTCTAAAATGGATCTCGTGGAAATGGGGAATTATGAATTCAAATGCAAAACAGTGGATAAAAGCAGATGCCCTAAGTGCAAATCACCACTATTTTCGAATGAATCCGAAAAAAAACAACACTATCTCCAATGTTCTAAATGTGAATGGAATAGTTTATTCAATACACCTTTAATTGCTACAGATAATAATCAGGATCTTATAAATGAGGGTGTTAAAAAAGGCGTGTTATTTAGAAGGGAAATAAGAATATGTAATTCTAAACTAAAGCAATTAAAATCTACTGACCAATATTTATTCTGCCCTGGATGTTTGGTGGATTTATTGGAACGAGGGGACATTTTTGAATTCGATGCTATAGCAAGAAAGTTCAATTTGAGTCCCGAAGTCGTACCAAAAGTATTAAAAATATACCGTGATAAAGGAAAACTCGCGAACGTAATCGATCCTATAAAAAGAGTGTATGTCAGCTTACGAGATGACTATATTGAGTTTCTGGTTAAGAAAATCATGAATGAACAGGTAGATCTAAAGGAACTGGCAGATGAAATGCAGTTAGAGGAACGCCAGGTCCGTTTATTGTTGCTCAATCTCACAAAAACCAGAAATATTTTAGGACGCTTCCTTGACGCTCATACATTTATTGCTGATGAGTTGGTTTATCAGGATTTGGCAAAAATGATCAAGGACGAAGGTTCTATTAAGGTCACAGACATCAAGCAAAAATATAGAGTTGTGGACGAAAAAGAGACAAAACGTCTAATTGCAGAAACAATAAAGAGGGGTCTTGTTAAAGCATTCTATAGCCCTGATTCTAGCAAAGTTGTTTATGGGGAAGGTATTCAAACAAAATTACTCGAAACTCTTCAAAACAAGGGGAAAATCTACATCGATCGCACGGCAAAAGCACTAGGGATCCATCCTAACTTATTAAGGAATCAACTTAAGCAATTTATAGATAATGGACAAATAGATGGTTGGTATACTCAGGACAGAGGATTCGCTATCTTAGAACATTTGAAAAATGAAATCTTAGGAATATTAAAGTTATATGAAAAAATAAGCTTGAAAGAACTCGTTTCTCGTATGTTCTTACCAATAAAGTATGTTGAAATACTTTTACAAACTTTAATAAATGAAGGTAAATTAGCGGGTGCGCTTTCAGATGGTGTATTCAAGCGTGCTGAAATAGCTCCCATAATGCAAAGAAAGCGAACAGTACCTTCATGGATTACTAAAAAAATCGAGGCTGCAAAGAATTTACAACATATTTTAATCATTCACAAATTATCCGGTGCATGTCTTTTCTCTTATTCTTGCTCAGAAATGGCCTTTGATCCAGATCTTGTTAGTGGATTTTTACAAGCTATCTCTTCTTTTGGAACGGAGGTTAGCTCACAAGAAACAGGATTAGAAGAAATTAAATATCATGGATTTGTAGTTGCATTGAGTGAAGGTGAGCTTGTCCGTTCGGCTTTTATTTGTAACCAAACTCCCGAATCCACTTTGCGATCTGGAATAAAATACTTTACTATCAAATTTGAAGATGCTCATCGGCAAAATTTAGCCACTTGGACTGGTGATGTTTCTATTTTTGATAAAACATTCGGACTCGTTGAAGAATACTTCAAGATCGGCTCTAAATTACTCTTTCTCATTCCTAAAATGCCAGCGGATCTGACTATGACAAAAGAGAAAATCCTTGATAAATTACATAGTAAGCTGAAACAAAAGGGAAGGGTTAATATTGATGGATTAGAAGCTGAATTAGAAATTTCGGGCTCCCAGATTATGAAATTTCTAATGAATTTTGCTTTGGAAGGTATAGGACGATTTACAATTGCCCAAGATGAATTTGTTACTGAGGACAAATTAAACGAAGAGGTTGCAGAACTCATTCTTTCCGCTACCGAAATTCCCCTGACTAAAATTGCCCAGAAAACAAAAATTGGGGAGAATGAAGTCGAAGAATTTTTGACCAACCTTTTAAATCAAGGTACTGTTCATGGGCGTATCGAAAATCGGATTTTTTACCGGGAATAATTTCATCACTCTTTCTTTTTAAGAGAGAATAATCAATTATTTTTAAATTAGCCCAAGCATCATTTACTTTTATGACTGAAAGGATTTCGCTAGATGGGATTTGGAAATTCTCTATAGATGAGGATAAAAAAGGGACTGAACTAGGGTATTGGAAATCCGCTTTTAATGATTCGAATTGGAAATCTATGGAAATTCCGTCGAATTGGTATCTTCAAGGCCTCGATTATAATGGCGTGGTCTGGTTCAGGCTGGAATTCGATTTGGAGTTTTCTGATGACGATCTAATCGAACTTATTTTTCAGGGTGTTGATTACCATGCCAAAGTGTGGATTAATGATACCTATTTAGGAGCACATGAAGGTTATTTCGGGGCATTTAAATTTCAAATAACTGGTAAGGTATTAAAAAAGAAAAATATTATTTCGGTTAGATGTTGTGCACCTCATGATCCTGGATTTCCTCTTAATAAGAAATTATTTAAAGGCGGTTTAGTGCACTGGGACCTCAGACCTGGCACTACAACATTAAAGGGTCAAGAGAAGGGCTCTGGAGGTATTTGGCAGCCGGTCTACCTAAAAATATTCAAAAATATCAGTATAGATAATGTAAGGATATCTCCCCGACTCCATGATGACAAGGTTTCAGCCATCATTGAGTTCGTTTTATATAACTTTGAGGAAAAGAAGAGTGAAGTTTCAATAAAACTATCCATTGATCCCGTGAATTTTGATGGAATAAGTGAAAATTACGAAGAATTTCTTTCTTTAAAACCCGGAAGCAACAGCTTCAGTTCAATTATTGAATTTCAAGATCCACAACTCTGGTGGACTTGGGATTTAGGTTTGCCTAACCTGTATAAATTGAAAATAGAACTTTTTAAAAATCAAAATTCATTTAACCAGAATGATGTAATATTTGGATTAAGGACATTAGAAGAGAAGGAAAATGGGTGGTATTTAAATGAGAAACCTATTTTTCTCAGAGGTAGTTGTTACTTAGCATCTTGTTGGCTATCAGAGATGACTCCTAAAAAATTTGAAGAAGACATCAGATTGGTAAAAGAGGCAAATATGAACATTTTAAGAAATGGTTATCATGTAGAACCACAGATTTTCTATGATGTTTGCGACCGTGAGGGGGTTCTAATTTGGAATGATTTTCCCATGTTGTGGGACTACGACGTTAGCCCTCCAAGAATAAAAGAAGCTTGTAGGCAGATGCAAGAGCTGGTTTTACAGTTTTATAATCATCCTTCGCTTGTTATTTGGTGTTGTCATTGTGAACCAATGGGTGCAAACCAACTTAACTTGGATATTTCATTAAAACGGACTATCGAAAAATATGATAAGACTAACCGAGTAATAATGTTAAGAGCCCATCATAAAGGCCATCCATTTGTGGGCTGGTATTACTCTACTTATTATAATTTCCTCACACTTCCTGGTGGCAAAAATCCGAATGAATTCGGAGCCCAAGCATTACCCAACGCAAATAGCAAGTTTTGGTTAGACCTTGGTCGGGATAATTGGTGGCCCATTAATGACGAATGGGTCTATCGTGATTTTCAAAAACTCATTATGTTTTATTTAGCAGAGGTTTTGAAGGGTCATAAAGGTGGAATTACATTAAAGGAATTTATTTTAAAAAGTCAGAAATATCAAGCAGAACTACTAAAATTCGGTCTGGAAGCCTTCAGAAGAGGAAAAGGACAGATACATGGTGCTATCTTATTTACTTTTAGTGATGCGTGGCCTTCAATCACTTGGTCTATTGTTGATTATTATCGCAATCCAAAACAAGGATTTTATGCTGTGCAAAAAGCGTTTCAACCACTATTATGCTCGATAGAATTACCTACTGTGGCTGTACCCAATATCCCAAACATTCACTTAGTACTTCTCAATTTGCGTGAAATTTTAATCGGCCCGCTGAAAGCCCTATCGTGGAGCGAATATTTTACGCACAATTCTCGCGTTAAAGCAAATTTATGGATTATTAATGATTACAATTATTCTATTTCAAATGCAAAATTGAAATGTCAAATACAAAAAAACGAAAAAACTTTGTTTTCAAAAACATATTTAATAGATATTCAACCCAGCTCTTCAAACTACGTAAAACAAATTCAATTTAAATTCACTAAGAATATGCCATACGGTGAATATTTAATAAAAGCCGAAATATATGATAATAAGGGTGTTAAGCTCTCAGAAAACGATTTAACCATCTTTTTAGATACGCTCTGGAAAAAAGTCACTAAAGCTTTCTCGCGGTTCTTTGGAATTCTCAAAGGATATCTTGCAGCGTTAATGGGTCAAGAGATTCAAATAAAAATGTTGATTAATGCAGCCTTGAAACGTTACGAAAAACTCGCTGAACGATCTTGGTGCCTTGATACTGATGAAGCCTAGATATGATCGTTAACGCAAAGGTATAGAAATCGTTCCATATAATACAAGAATACCTGATTGTAATACCCAGAAAAATATAAATCTGAGGCATGCCCTCCCAATAGAAGGTAAATTGCTGCACATTTATCATTTCCAGAAGCTGTATAAGCATCCTTTAAATCTTGCGTAATGCTCCAGTGTACTATACCATCTTCTATCCCCTGAAAAATAAGACATGGTGGGCTGCTTGCATTTACAAGGTAGTCATCAGGATTTATTAATTCAACACTCCCACCAAATCTAGTAGGATGACCATTGCCAGGATAGAATGGGATTAATCCCTTTATTGTCAAGTTGTCTCCGAAGATTGAAGTATAATTTCCGCTGGCTATTCCTAAACCAACGGCACAAGCAAGATGACCACCTGCTGATCCTCCACTCACAAACACTAAATCTAAATTAGCATTGAACTCACTCGCATGCAAAGCAAGATATTTTGTGAAATTCCCAATATGGCGAACCATATCATCCACCGAAAAATTTCCCCTCACGTAGTCTGGTGTGGGCAAAATTTGGTCCCCTTCATCATGCAAACCATATTGAATATCAAAAACAACATAGCCTTGGGCTGCAAAATATTTATTCATTTGCATCATATTTGCTAAACCTTTATCCCCTGCGGTCCAGCCTCCACCATGAATTCTTATCATAACGGAATTATTACCAGGTAACGTACTTCCATCTACAATAGGCATATAGACATCAAAATATAATTGTATTCCTTCCGCATCATAAAATTGAATGTTTGCATTGACTCTGTATTGATTTGAAACCATCCCTAAGAAATATTCTGGGATAGAGAATTGGGTCTTAAGAAAAAATTGATTTTCGATGTTATTTGGAATATTATCCCTCCAATTGCTCCCAAACGCAACTGTAAAACTTTCATCTGCCGAATTTATTGAATAAGGCGTAACAACAAGTGGGCCCATAAGAATTCCAGAGATAACCAGTCCAACTATACCAACTGCATAAAAAGCATGCCGACTCCTTTGTATATCAATTATTTTTAAAAGAATTATTGTAATACTCAAGGTAACAAATACAAGAAATAAATCCATTTGTGCAGCAAACATCCCAAGTGTGGCATTTATAGACCCAAACGAAGAGACTGCTTCGAAGAGTGTCAGCAATGCTAAATCTATACCTACAAACAATAAAAGACCACAGATAAGCGCTGCAAATACCTTAATTAAATTTCTGATCAACCCACTTTTCCCTTTTCTGGGTTCCCAAACCTCTGCACTTTTAATATGTTTTATATTTAAGTACGCGAAAAACAATCCAAAGACTAAAAGCCCAAAATAGCTTAAATAGATAATTGTGAATGTGCCTAAATTAGCTCCTAAATCGGGTGGATAGGTCACAGAGTATAGAAAATTACCCAAAAGCATGCCTCCCATTGCAAAGATCACGAAAATGAGGAAAATATACCCCCATACATTCAGCCGACCCCCAATCTTACTCTGTTTATTGAGCTTAATTGAATTGAGAAATACTAGTAAAAGATTTCCAAATAAAGCGATTAAATAAATGATACCTGCAATATCCCACATTACAGTATATGGTGTAAGTAAATAAATGATTCCAAAAATTATTGAAACTAAATTAAAGAAGATTAATGCATAACTTATTTCTTTTATTCTTTTCAAAACAACACATCCTCCTTTTTACCCATTTTATTTCAACAATTATTCTCATTATTTTACTTCTTAAATTGATTAAATACTAAATAAAACTATAATACTCTTTTCCTAGTAAGGTAATTAATTAAAATTACTAAGAACTATAGTAACAAGACATAATCAAATTTGGTGATCATATGAAAATTACAGAAGTACTTCCTTCCTGGTTTGAATATCCCATCACTATCAAGATTGGAGCGATGCCAAAGTTCAAAATAACTGGAACTATCCTCCGTATCAAAACGGATGAAGGGATTGAAGGTGTAGCTGGGACTCACTTCGTTAACGCTGATGCTGGTCTAGTTTCCCATATAAAAGGATGGCAGAAATTGCTCCTTAAAAAGAACCCTATGGATATCGAGAAAATTTGGCGTGATATCTATAATACAACAAACCGGATATCCTTCGGAATTCCGCTCTCTCTCTCCGTAATAGATTGTGCATTATGGGATATTAAGGGGAAAGCATTAGGACAGCCCGTTGCAAAACTCATAGGTGGATTCAAAGATAAAATTAAGGCCTATGCTTCTTTTCCTTGGTGGGTTAATCCCAAAGCTCTTAAAAGTTTTCTAGATCCGGCACTTGACCGTGGATTTAAGGCAGTAAAAGTTCGGATAGGAAAAAATCTTGACTGGGATGAACGCGTTTTAACAACTGTGCGTGATTTAGGTGGTGATGATCTGGAAATCATGGCTGATGTAAATTCAGGGTATACCTCTAGACAAGCTCTTAAAATTGCACGGATTGCCGAGAAATTAAATCTTCGGTGGCTTGAAGAGCCACTCCCCTCCGATGACCTCATAGGCTTATCAGAGCTCCGTAAAAAGGTCGATATAGATATTGCAGGCGGGGAAAATGATGCCTTTACATGGCGGTTCAGACAAATTTTAGAAAGTAGTGCATATGATATTATTCAGCCAGACGTCTGCCGATCGGGAGGCATTACCGAAGTTAAAAAGATTGCAGCACTTGCTGAGTCCTATGGAAAACTCTGTATTAACCACATCTTCGGAATCGGACCAATTCAATATGCGAACTTGCAAATGAACTGCGCCGTTTCTAACTGTCCCTATATGGAATATGGCTTCTATCCTGACGAATTCCTCATGACAAAGGCTCCTATTGAACTAACCAAAGATGGAGACGCCTTGCTCCCCTCACTTCCCGGTCTCGGTTTCGAACTTGACGACGATGTTTTTAATAAATTTAAAAAGGATTAGAGCTAGCCTCCTTAAATTCACTATTCTTTCACCTTTCTTGCAACGTATTTAATATGCCTCTTTTCAACAAAGAACGCTACTATGAAAAAACATAATATAAGCGTCCCAAGTAATACGATGGACCACATTGGTGTCTGATAATAAAAAATATGGTTCATCCACATGATTATACAAGTTAAAACTAAAAAAACAAATTCCAATTTATATGAGAAGGTCTTATTATACTCGTGCTGCCAAAAAATCCCGTGTTTCCCAAGAGTTTTTTCGTTCTTGAGGCCATAAAACTTTGAATTAAATGGCCAAAGCCATTTAACCCCATCAGATGTATAAAAGCTATCAGCGAATAAATGGAGATAGACTGCTGTAATTATTGTAACTGTGTAAATGTTTGGAATGATAATCACCAAAACAATTAAAGGTGAATAGATAATCGGGAAATGCGTTGGATACTCGTGATGTTTAAAATCAACTCCGAATTTTTCAGATTTTTTTCCTCTGAGTTGATCTATTATCAATAGAAATACATCAATATCTGGTAATAATGCAAAAATTATTGCGAGAACAATTCCAAGAAGCGTCGGTATAGTTCCGAAAACCAAACAGTAAACGTTATAGATAATATATCCAATGCAGTAGTGCCCTGGAAAAATTTGAATTTTATTTCACGACTCCTCAGAAAGATCTGTCTTATTTCGCCTGTATTCGGAAGTTTCTTTTTTTTTTTTTCTGATCAGAGATCATTATCATTTCTTAAATTGAGAAACTCCTATTATAAGATATTTAAAATCCTTTAGCCAACTATTTTATCATATAAAGCAGTTAAGGTTTTCTTGTGATCAAACTTTTAGTCTCCCCCCAATCAATTGCTGAGGTTCATGAAACAATAAAAGGAAATTTAATAGATATTATTGACATCAAACGCCCTGCAGAAGGCAGTTTAGGCGCAAATTTCCCATGGGTCATAAAAAAAGTTCGAGAGATAGTTCCTAAACAAATTGAAATAAGCGCAACACTCGGAGACCTGCCAAACTTACCTGGAACCGCAGCTTTAGCTGCATATGGACTCGCCCATTGTGGGGTTGATTATATTAAAGCCGGGATTAAAGGTCCAAAAACCAAAGCAGATGCTGTTTTTCTGATGAAACAGGTATGCCACGCAGTCCGTGATTTTAATTCAGATCTTAAAATTGTCACCGCTGGGTATGCTGATGCAGAGCGTTTTGGCGGTTTATCACCTCTATCAATTCCTGATATCGCTGCAGAGGCCGAGACCGATATAGCTATGCTCGATACCGCAATTAAAGATGGTAAAGGTATTTTTAATTTTCTCCAAATCCCTGAACTCTCCCAATTTGTAGATAAGTCACGCGATTATGGATTACAGGTAGCCTTGGCTGGTTCTATTAAAAAAGAAGACCTGCGATCTCTCATAGCAATTCATCCCGATATCATTGGGGTCCGGGGTGCCCTCTGCGAACAACATGATCGCCTGAATGGCCAGATCCAAAGTGAAAAAATTAGGGAGTTTGTGCAGCTTCTTAAGACGCATCTGTAATTAATCGACTCTATTACCACATTCCGGACACCATTGGGCTCCCTCAATTAATTGCGTTCCACATTCAGCGCAAAAGTGCCCATAGCTTTGTACAAATTCATTATCTTCAACTAACTCTATTTCAGCTGCTGCCGCTAATGAAGTTCCCGCTTCTTTTGCGCGCTTTTTTAGTGCTTTGGGTAATTTCTTAATGTTTTTCACTAATTTAATTTCTTTTTGACAAGTTGGGCAAATGACTTTCTTCTTTTTTTTCCTAGGTAGTTGTTCTCTTTCACAGGTAGAACAATACACTTTTGGAGGCTTACATTTACCACAATAAAAGAGTATTTTCTCGATTGAGGCGTCTATTTCTCGTGAGCAGTTATCACATTTTAGTGGCATAACTAATACTCTCCCATCAACGCTACAGTTGAGGTTTAAGGGAATTCAATGGTTTAATAACACTAATTCATCCTTATAAGTTTTCTTTCAAGAAAAGTTATTTATTTATCATTGCATAGAAAAATAATTTATAGAAAAATAGGAGATTTATGGACAATGGAAAATTCGGGAATTATTGGAAATCCTGAAGATTTATTTAAATCACAAGTTTCTATGATGGTGGCAAAGCGAGCTCTACCCGAAGTTGTTGGATTTTTGGTAGCTAAACGGGGTGCTGAACAAGCAGAACGAGACCTTCGCGATATTTCAGCAATAATTACTCAACGGATGTTAATGGTTTGGAAACCTAAGAATCTGAAACCGTTTCAGATTGTTAAAGAAATGATGGCGCTTTTTTTCGGTAATAAAAAAATAAAGGGAAAGGTAACCACGCGAATAGATAAAAGACCCACTCAAATTGTGATCCGTGATCACGGTTGTCCGATTTGCCCTGAACAAAAAGGGGAAGAACTTGAAGTTACGGAACTTCATTATTGTACTCCCGTTGCAGGTTTTATAGAAGCAGCGATAAACTACCTGATGGAAAAAGACTATGTTCCTTATACCAAAGTAACATGCAACACTGTGAAATCTGTCGGATCTGGCGATAAACATTGCGAACATGTGATTGACATTGAATATGGAGGGTATTAAAACATGGTTCCTGTGAAATTAAATAAAATTCGGAAGGTTTTAGCTTCACTAGGGAAACGGATTTATTGGAAATTCATGACCAAAAAAATGAATTTATGGATGCTCTCCAGCATGGCCTATGGTGTTACAAAGAAGTACGAGGAGATTTTTGATGGAGATACTGGTTTAGCAGTAGATACATTTACTGAACAATTTGTAAATGGTGCAAAAAGCATAATGTATGAACTTTTAGGAACTATGAAGATGTTTTTCTCAAAATCCTTAGAGGATCTCGAATTTTTATCAGGAGTGGCTCTTTACGTTGTTTTAGGACCTGATTGGAATGATTTTTTTGAGGAACCTATTTATGTTCCTGGAGAGCGAACAGAAGACGGTGTGCCGCAACTAATAATGCGCCAAAAAAAGTGCGTACTTTGCACAGGTCTACGTCCCGGTATTGACCTTGACCATACTAAATTTAAAAAAAATACCTATGGCGAACTCTTGGCGAATGCCCTTGTAGCTCTTCTTCAGATGATTCAAGATTATGTGGGAAATGAATACAACCTTGTAGTGAAAGAAACTAAATGTCTGCTCCGCGGAGATTCTTTTAATGAGGGCGTCACATTCTTCTTTTCTAAGGACAAGTGAACCCCTTCTCGATTTTCTTCCCTTTTTCAAAAATTTCTTTTAATCGCTCAAATCTAATAGAATCCAACTCCATTATTAGATGTTCATTATCATATAGATCCCAGTTCTCATGTAAAATACGTATTCCAAACTTTTTTGGTTGTTCATACAACGCAGTCCCAGGATAAGGTGTAGCTGCAAAAAAATTTACGCTATCACTCCCTGGATCTAGCTTTATCTCCTCTAACAATTTCTTAGTTTTCAAAAAACTTACTTCAGTCTCTCCAGGTAGTCCTAAGATGAAATAGGCTTGGACAGGTATTCCGACTGATTTCACTGCTGATATTCCTGCTTTCACCTTTGTTAGGTCTTGAAATTTATTGGCTCGTTTTAGGACCTTCGGATCACCCGATTCTACACCGGTTGCGATAATTACACATCCGGCCCTTTTTAGTGCTCGTGCTAACTCTACCGATATTCTATCTGCACGCAATTCACAACCCCAATGTAAATCTATATTAGAATCTTCAATTTCTCGACACAGTTTTATCGCAAAATCCCTATCCATATTTATATTATCGTACAAATTGACAAATTTGAAGCCTAACCTTGATAAAATTTGCATTTCATGACTAATATCCTGTGGATTTCGGTATCTTACTCTTTGAAAAATCTTCTGACGAACACAAAAAGCACAATTAAACGCGCATCCGCGGTTAACAAGTATTGTCCCAACCTGGTAATCCTGTAAATTAAATAAATGCCTTGCTGGCAACGGTAATTTATCTAAATTAGCAGGAACATATGATTCAGAATAAACTATTTTATTTTCTTCTCGGAAAGCTAGATTTGGGACATTATAATTATGCAAATCTTGTGTTTTTTCAGCTATTACTCTCATAAAATCTAAAATTGTTCGATCTGCCTCACCACATAAAACAAAATCAACATTTTCATTCTCTTGGAGTATATCAGCATATTTAAAAGTAGCATGAGGTCCCCCATATAGCGTTACTATATCCTTTGAAGTATCCTTCACTTGCGTTAATACTTCCATAGCTAAATTATGAGTATTCGTAAGACTGGTAATTCCAACTATTTTAGGCTGTTCAGATAAATAGTTCATAAGGTCCTTAGGTCTTTTCACAGATAAATCAAGAAAATCAACATCAAATCCCGCATTCTCAAGGATTGCACACAAAATTAAAAGACCATTTGGCGGTTCTCTATGAAAAACTTTTGTACCAATTTCTAATTCCGTTCGCGGATTGATGAAAAGAATATCCATGTTGCCCACTATTTATTTACAATAATTTTAATAATAATTATAAAGGTTAGGACAGGGGCATGATACCAGAAAATAATAGCTCATTTGGTATAAAATTTTATACTTTTTGAGCTACTATTTCCAGTCGCCACACCCCCCATCTGTCTACCGTCCGCTTGGTGGGCTTTCGGTAATGCGTGTGTCGGGGGATTCAAGTTAGCAAGCTGCTTTAGTTGCGTGAAATCTTGATCCTTCTTCGAGAATTTCACGGCAATTGGGACTAACTCTACGCCCTCTATCCCGTCCTTCGAGAATTTCGGGAAGGCATTGCGGAGAATATTAAAGGCCCCATTCACGTCCGCATTGATAATTCGCCCATCAGCCGCTTTAAAAAGCCCATGAGAGGCTTTTCCATTGCCTCCCGCTTTTTTCGAGCGATATACTCCCCGTTGGCCAATGTAGATATCATGGTGTTCGATCGACTCATTATCCAGAAACGAGCATTTGGAAGTATGACTTTCATCCACCAACCGCACTTCAATCCCTGCTAGTTCCGCCTTATACTGGATCTTTTGGATCAGGCGGTAAAAAGGGACACCCACAAAATTTTGATTGTTTCGCTTGCCCATGTTACAGTTTTGCTTCCAGCGGGGATTGTACCCGATAACAATCACCCCAATCTTGTGAGAACGGCAGTAGTCTATAATTAATTTGGAGAGTTTGTGAAAGACGTCCTCGATTTTATTGTTTCGCTTACGCGTTAATCGGGCTAATCGCTTCGGAGTCCCCCCTATTCCTGAAGCACTATACACTTTTAGAAGATTGGATCGCTGTTTGTTGTAATAATGGTTGATGCTTTTCACCCCCCCCCCGCGTACGACTATGGGACGTAATCCGGGACCATTGTTCACGATGCAGACGAGGTTCCTCAGCCCTAAATCGATCGCAGCAACACGGGTCGCATTTATTGGTGTAACTGAAATATACTTCTTATAGATAATTTCAGCGATGCAAAAGCCTTGCCGTGGAATGATCCGCACTTGGTATAAATCCCCGTCAATCCGCTCCTGCTTGACCTTTATGGGAGGAATCTTGACTGCTTTCGGGAAATATAAATAGGCGTCCCCCGTGCTTTTATCGAGTTTAATTTTACCTTGTTGATTCGAGAAAAAGAGCAGGTTATCCTCTTCCTTACACCCGGGCGGACGCGGACACCCTCGGAACTTAGCAGGGTCTTTCTTCCACGCCTTATGTGCCTTATAAAACCCATTCCACGCAGCATCCACCTGATGGATAATTCCTTGACTGGTTTTGGCGGGTAATGCGCGATACTCCGGCGAGTTCTGGAGTTCCTTTTCCACAACTTTGTAGGGGAGCCACTTGCCTGCCTTCTGTACCTTGGGAACATCCCATAAAACGAACTGATGAAATCCTGCATGGACCACCCGATTTGCTTTGTTATATAAATTACGAGAGATTTGAAAGAGCTTCGCTAAATTTGATGTATATTTGAGTTGAATCCGTTCAGTCAGCAA
>JAEOSY010000380.1 GCA_016840125.1 Candidatus Helarchaeota archaeon
ATGGACGGAATCTCAGGGATTATCTTTGGAAATCATTGTAGCCACTATGAGGCACAAGTTATCTCAAGATTATTTCATAAAGTAGTTAAAAATAGGGGAAACTTCGTCAATTCAGCTGGAATTAAGGCACTTTTTAAGCTTTCAGAAGAACATAGTGAGCACGGTTGTCGAGTAATACGGGGAGTGTATGAGATATTAGGTGTTGTATTTATCAAATTTCCCCGATTTCACGATCAAATTTCCAAGTGGATTGAAACGTTTTTTGATGTAATTTCCAAAATTGCGGAATCTGATTGGGAGTCTAAACATAAAGTATCAGCCACGTGCAAACTTTTTATCGAAACATTCCCCAAATTAGATAATGAAAAATGGCTTCAAACGCTCTCCGGCCTATTTTCAAAGGATTTTGGTGCTGGACAGGTGGCACTAGAAGCTATTTTTTATGCTTATAAAGCACTGCTTGATAAAAATCCTCAGGAAATAAACCACATCACGCTTATGGAAATATCGAAATTATTCCCTTATTCTGAGACAGTATTGTGGAATGGATCACATCAGAGAAGTAGTAAATTACAGCAGACAGCTCTAAATGAATATGTTTCTTACCTCAGAAAATATCCTCAACTCGTGAATAAAGATTTACTTAAAAGGCTTAGTCTTATCTTTCCAACGTATCCAGAGGAAGGATATAGAGCGTTTGAATTCCTCCTTGACAAACATCCAAACCTCCTAGATGGTGATTTAATCCTAGAATTTTCAAAAATATTTACATCCGTATGGTTTTGGAATTACCCTGTCCATAAGAAGTTACAGATTGATGCGTTGCAAAAGTTCAAATCTTACATTGAAAATTACCCAAAATTTATAACTCAAGAAGCAATTGAGAATTTTTACTGCATAATTGAACGCTCAAAGACAATCCATCCTACGGTGTTCATCCACCCTAGCGCAACGGATCCTCTGAATACCTTTTTTGAGGTCTCTCGTATTGTAGTAAAGGAGTTCCCAGAGTTCTTGCAATCCGTATTCCCACTCCTTTCTAAGGAAACGCCTTCGCATCATTTATACACATTGCTTGTGTCCAAATTCCCCAATCTTAAGAATTTTGAATCTTTTAAATAATTGAAGGAATGAGTGGAGTAATAATTTAAAAGAGATTGTTTTAAAGATTGAATTGGAGATATTATAAAGAGGAGATAAAGCAGATGGTTCGAAATTATAAAGTTATTTGTCGTAATGAACCGTATGGGGGAATCATCTTCAATCAGCACACTGGTTACAGCTTCAAGGTGGACCAGGAGCTCTTTTCGACCTTTCTTTCCTTCCAAAAAGCGGGGGAGAAATACCCTGATGCGAAAATTCAAGCTACCATGGAGTCCATGGCACGTGGTTGTGAGGAGACGCTCTACTGGGAACGGAAGGACTTTCCGAATTTCAACGGTCTAGAGGTCACCTCATCACCGGAGAAGGTGAGTTTCTCCATCACCAACTACTGTTCGAAGGGCTGTGAGTTCTGCTACAGCAACGCCACCCCCAACGGGGCTTTTTTTGAGATTGAGCACCTCCCCATGGTGGTCAGCCAGCTGGTGCAGAACCGGGTGCTCCAGGTGACGGTTGGTGGGGGGGAGCCCACAGCGCACCCGCACTTAACCCAAATTCTACGGGGAATTAGGGAAGCAAATATGATCCCGAACCTCACAACAAATGGGTTGTCATTGACCGATCAGATCTTGAAAGATCTCAAGCGGTACTGCGGCGCGGTCGCCTTCAGCATCGACCCGAACCACTCAATCACCCTTCTAGACTGGATTCAGAAGGCCCGCCGCTTGAACCTCCCTTGCCACCTCCACTACATCATCTCGAAAAAGACGCTCCCGACTCTAGATCAAGAGCTAGAGCCCTACCTTACCTCTGGGATTGAGCGGCTCACGTTTCTCTTGTTTAAACCCTTAGGACGAGGGGCAAATTTAGAAGCTCTAATCCTATCCAAAGCAGATATCCCCCTCTTCCGCCAGAAGTTGGCATGGCTGGAGCAGGCAGCTCGGACCCATGCATTCCAAATCACCTTCGGGTCGGATTTCGTCCCGTTTTTGGTGCAGGCGAATTTAAAGTGGAACCCGCTCTTTTCAGACTACTGTACGGCAGCCCGAAGCTCCTGCTCTCTTGACTACGAGTTGAATGTGAAACCCTGCAGCCTACTAGAGACTCCTGCCTTATCACTGGCAAGCGCCTCCCTTCAAAACATCTGGCAATCCGCCCCCTTTCAAGCCTTTCGCAAGAATTTCACCCGCGTGAGGACGACCTGCGCGGGTTGTGCGTCTCAAAATATCTGTAAGGGGGGCTGTTCGGTTTATTATGACCTAACACCATGTACGTAGGAGATCACACTATCAGTGAAATTAAAATAGGAGTTTTATTTAGTAAACAACTATTGAGAGGCGGGTTTTGATGGTTCAAATGAACTTTACCAAAAAACAGGGATTGATAATATTCTTAGGTTTTCTAATCGGAGCGGGTTTCTTGTTTATGATACAACCAAAAGAGTGTTCAACAAACTTGTTTGATTCACTATTAGCACCAAAGGGATCCACCGATCCCGGAAATACCACGGTGCTTAGCTATAACGTTGTTTATTCGGAATCATATACTGCCTCGACCTCTTATTATTACAAAACTCCAGACCCTTGGCTTGAAAACTATGGTTATAACGTTGTGTGGGTAAATCCTTCCTCCGTGGAAGATAACTTTGATTTGTATATTTACGAAGATACGGGTTATAGTAACTTGATGGAGTATTCAGCAAGAGAAAGTGGTCAGTTAGATTTTGTCGTTTTCAAGGTTTGGGAATATGACCAAAAATATCCTGAAGTTGTTGCAGCAAGTAGCTCTACTGGTAGTGCATATTTAGAGTGCAGAAAAGCCCAACGAATTCATGTAGGAGACACGATCACAAGTTTCTCATACATTGAATTATACGATCTCTATATAGATCGTGATTTAAATTATACTATCTCATTAGATGTACCAGAAACGGGAGATTTTGATCTTTATCTCTGTTATTACCACGAGATAGGATGGGGGAATTACTCCAGCAGCGCGGGATTCATGACAAAGAGCGTATCTA
>JAEOSY010000381.1 GCA_016840125.1 Candidatus Helarchaeota archaeon
AATTAATTCTGTATATCCCAATATATCATGGCTTTTACAGAAATATTCTTTAATCTGTAGTCAAAACCTTCTGAGTGAAATACCTTAACAATTTATATACAGATATCATATTTTTTGGTGTCAGATCAACTAAATCCTAATTTTGGCCGGTTTGCTCCCCGCCGCGAAGCACTGCCGCAAGGCAGAACCCCCGCCCTTTAGGGCGGGGAGCTTCACAATTGTCAGATCATCTTCTTCCATCGACATTCTCTAATGCCCGCCTTAAAAGTTTGTTACTAGCAGCTCTTTTCCTTTGGTGTTTTTATCTTTGGCCATTGAATATTGTTAACGCCCGGCTGATTCTAAGCCATTTGTAAGCACGCTGAACTCCTGCAAACCATTAAATTGAAAATCTAAAGGAACCGATGAAACTTTACCCTGTTAACTTAAAAGTAAATTTGCCGCCAAAGACGGAATCAGGCATTCACGTTTGCATTTGAATCTCGGAGAATATGTCTGGCGATATAACCAACGCCATCTAAACTTAAAAGAACAAGAAAACACTTAACAAAGCTATTAAAGAAGTATATTAAGTCCGGATAATCGGATTTTACCCAAAACAATATAGTGCTTACCACTGTTAACGAAGGGAACGTTCATTTCAACATGCATCCTGTAACAGTTGATGCGTTGAGTCAAAGGCTATCCCACAGGTTATAGCCAACATTATCGAGTTGAAAGGAGATTGATTATGAAAGACGAACTGGTAACGATACAAAAGCTATTCAACGTTGTTATGGAATTTTTAGTGAATTACGGTTTTCAAGTGATCGGAGCCATTATTATTCTAAGTGTTGGGGTACTTGTGGCCCGGAAATTGTCTAATCTAATCATTAAAATATGTCAAAAAAAGAATTTAGATCAAACACTGTCAAAATTTTTTGGAAACGTGATAAAAATTGTGGTTCTTACGTTTGTTGTTATTATCACCTTAGGAAAATTTGGGATTTCAATCGCACCTTTTGTTGCTGCTATTGGTGCGGTAGCTTTGGGTGCGAGTTTTGCATTGCAGGGCCCGTTGTCCAATTATGGAGCAGGACTATCCATTATTCTTACCCGTCCTTTTGTTATCGGGGATACACTTACGGTTAAGGGCGTCAGCGGGGTTGTATACGAGATCAGCTTGGCGTATACCTTTTTAACCACCGAAGATGAAGAGAGAATTACGATTCCCAACAATCAAATTATGGGGGAAATTCTGCGAAATTCTTTTAATTATAAAGTGGTAGAATCCACCATCGGTATTGCCTATCATGACGATCCTGAAAAGGCGATTGATATAATCAGAAAAACACTCAAGCAATTCTCTCAGATATCTTCAGATCCGCCACCACAAATTGGCATCGAGGAATTCGGGGATTCTTCCATAAATATGGGTATTCGCTATTGGGTTCCCACCAAACAATATTTCCAAACAACGTATTCGGTCAATTTGTCTGTTTACCAAGCCCTAAAAACGTCGAAGATAACGATTCCATTCCCCCAAAGAGACGTGCATATGGTTTCTCAGCCCGCAATAAACGATTTAACGGACCGACAAGGCACCGCATGAAGAAGAACTAAGTTCGATTCGCTCACAATTGGAAATTTGGGAAAATGGAATGATGGAATGATGAGTTGAACGATTATCAAAATAAAAAATGAAAATCTAAAGGAAAAATTGAAAACGCGTTTCAATTTATAAACTCATAACTCGTTAAGGATAAGAGGAATCTGTCACAATTGAGAATCTGGCACGGCAAATATGGCTTATAGAAGCATTGAAGTACATCTTTCATTTAAGCCTGAAATCTACCCGGCTGTTCTTCAGCTTCTCCTTTTCCTCAGGCTGAAGCGATTCAGGCTCTATCAGGAAGATCCTTTTGGAATTAATCTGTCCGGATTTAAGTAAATAGTCTTTTACATTTAATGCGCGCCTGGAGGCAAGCAGTCTCAGGTCATTGTCATTTAAGTCTATATATGCATATATTAACTTCTCCATCTCGGACGGGGGCAGTTTTTTGAGAAAACCCAGGATGTTTCTGGGTTTTGGGAATTTTTCTTCTTTATATGCAATCTCCAGATACTTCTCGTATTCTTCCGGCTCTATAATAATATCATCTACAGGGACGACTGCCTGGCCCTTATTGACCATCTTCTTTAATTTCTGCGTCTTTAATTTTTTGTCAAATGTATATTGCCTTAAACCTTCCATGTCTCTTTCAGTATCAACATATCCCTCTATATCAATCATAAGGGCAGGCCTGTCACTCAGCGCCGTGACCATTTTGTCAAG
>JAEOSY010000382.1 GCA_016840125.1 Candidatus Helarchaeota archaeon
CTCCCCATGTAAAGCATTAATCTTCTTTATTATGATAGAATTGGTGTAAAGGTCGCGCCGCGTTTGGTATAAACATGCTAAGCTGTCGCGTTCTGCATCTCGAATAAAGAGGTCATGTAAGGAAATCTTCACTTTATCTGCAGAGTTGGAATTTACTGGGGTTTCATTCTTAATTTCAGTGATACGGGCGACTCGTCGGAGAGTCTTCTCAACGCTACGGGCCCTAATCATATGGACGAGTATATCTAAGTTTCCTATGAGGATGGGGTGATTTTTATCATGATGGATAAACCGTGTTATCATCAATTCAGGGTGGACCCGTGCGCCGTGGCAAGGCATCGCCCCAGTCCAACCTCTAAGGAGTAGAAGAAGGCTTGCACTGAATCAGATTTGATTAATTCTCCGATGAATACCCCATCGGGTGTTCGATGAAGTGTTTCCTTCACTTGGTAAGCTTTAGACGAATAGTTTTCAGATGATTCTGGATCAGGGTTCACTTGATATCGCGATTGTCGCACTCCATAGGGGGACTGGTCGATACTTTCAATCACATCCTCAATGTAAACCTTCCGCCATGTCTTATCCCCGTTCACGTCTAGGCTATTGATGAGCGTCGTTTTCCCACTGCCGGGTTCCCCTATTACCAATATACACCGCCCATGAAACCATGCAAGAAGTAAATACGCTGCGGCTTCCGGCGTGAGGGTGTTATTGGATAACAAGTCGATTATCGTTAGGACTTCCTCATTTAATTTTCGAATTCTCAGTTTGAATCCGTCGACCGCTAGGGTCGGTGTTTCGGAAGTGACCCTCACATGAAAGTAAGGAGTGATGACTTCAGTCTTCAGGTAGGGGCGCGATGCATCAAGTAACTGTTCTGATTCGATACGCAGCGTTGTCTTCAAACTCTCAATGACATTTGGTGTTAAGGAAAGATTGGTTTGGCACCGTCCGTATTTGCGGTGATCTAAATAGAGGTTCAATTGAGGTGAATCCAGAAAAAGTTCCTCAATTTCAGCATCAAGTAAGGGGGCCATGATAGGGTTTAATCGCACTATTTCGAATGATACTAACTCCGCAAGGTGTTGAATTACTTGGGGTGAGAGTGAGGAGTACTCTTGGAGAATAATCTGGGTTGCCAACTCCTTTTCAACATGAAGCACTTGGTTCAACTTCATTAACCTTGTTGGGTCGAAGATGGAATGGAGGTTGGCCTTTGTCTTATGGAGAATTTTCGAAAAAATGGGTTTCAATTCAGGGTCGTCTATTATCGAAGTAATTTTATAAAAAAATTCCGAGGAATTTCTTGCCTTTTCAATGGCTATTTTATAGCCATGAACCTGATAGGTTGCGCGGAGGCTTCTTTCTTGAAGCGGGTAAGATGCAGGGTTTTTAAGGGGGTGGATAAAATCGCCCAAAATAATGGAATAAATTTTTGAAAGGGTTTTACCACCGATATTCAATTCTCTGTACTTTCTAATTATTCTGCTCTTTTCCTGCAGTCCAGAAATTTTATTGAGGAATTGAAGATACGACTTCAGACAATTTGAACACTTTTTGTTTTCTTTCGAACTCCTAGAGATGATTGTAATTTCTTGGGTGATATCTTGATAAGCTTTGATTAAATCGGTCATTAGGAGACCATCACTGAACCGGTTCCCTAAAATCCGCTCTTGAAAATGAATCCGCTTCGTTTCACACGCCTTATATTCACTACATTTTTGAGCATATTGGCGGTTAATTAGCTCCTCCGGTATAGCAACCTTCTTCAAAATACTCGAATAATCCAAAAGATATGCCATTTGCTCCTTGGTAAGCTTGAGAATCCCCTCAATGGTGTTTAGGATAATATCTGTTATGTCTGGGTTCAATTTTAGAATCTTTATTATATTCTTAAAGCATACGCGATTCAAATGCGCACTTTTTTGTGTAGATGGTATTTTTTTACATTTTTCACAATGGATTTCAATTGTCCTAAGCTCTTTGTTATTAGCAGCGTCGAACTCTTTTTTACTTGTGTAACTACAATCCATACTTGTTTGAAAGCTCAATATCCGTAACCTAACGATATGATACAATATCCCCTGCGAAAATCTATTTAAGCTTGAAATTTCAGAAAAACCCAATCGCTCAAAATCTGCCCCCTTTTCAAGGTTAAATATAATTTCGCACGGTATATGTTGAAATTGTATTTTTAATCGAGATTTCTGTTATGGAATTTTGAACAGATCCAATGTTTAGGGTGCATGAAAATATCAATGATTCTTTCAATTATTGTCCTAACTATATGGGGGCTGGCGCTGGTTTATTTAGCGTTCACCGATGAATGGATTACCTTTTTTCTCATTGCATCCGCTTTTATAATAAGTCTATTCTTCATCGATGCAGTCTTGGCTTTCTTCTCGTGGGCTCCTGGGATTCAAGATTTTATCACAGTTTTAGGATTTGTTCTCGGGGCGTTTATTATCGTTAGGTTTTTCACATTAGTTAATTCCTGAAGAGGTCTAAAAAAATGAATTGTAAAATTTGCGAAATAGAGGGGATTTGTCAAAAGTGGTAGCTCAAACTGGGTTTTATGTCAGGTACTGTAAATTTATTTCACGATGGTATATGCTGAAATTACTTGGTAAGTCAATTCAGAGCAAGAAATTGTCGGGGATTGCTACTTATCTCACAGAGAAATTCCCCCTCTTACCAACCGAAATTATGGCGGCATGCATCGGAACTTTCCTTTTCTTTTATATTCCGTCCGTCCTTCTCCTACTCCCCCTGAATCTAATCGCAGGAGTGGTCATCCCGATTTTCTTGAGTTACTTTGCAGCCTACAGTGTATTCAATTACCCATTAGCCCAATACAAGAGATTTCAACGTGTTTTATTACAATATAGCGATTTAGCTTTTCAAGATCTGATTTTAATACTGAATACAACACATTCTATTTTCGATGCTATCCAATTCTTGTCCAGTGCGCACTATCCAGCCATCTCCGAGAAATTTAGTCAGATCTTCTTCGAAATCACATTCTTCAGAAGGGACCCTGAAACTCTCATTAACCGCGTTATAAAAAACCTCCCTCCTGGAGAATTAAAGACTCGCCTTTTGACGATAGTGGCCACGAATTTTCAATCGGATAAGCTAATAAAGCAAATGGAAACTTTAGCTGGGGAAAAAAAGTTGGAATACTCAACGGCAACACAGCAATTAGAGGACAAATTACTTATTCTGGTAGCAATCTGTTTCCTCCTCCCCATGGTCTTTGGATTATTCCTCTCATTTCTCGGCTTTGCAGGAAACTACATCAGCTTGATATTAATTCCATTTTTCATTGGTGCAATCCATAAAATAAAAGATAGAATTGTCCGAAACCAGTTCGAGTTATTTGGGGAAAAGGGGGTACTAGATAAAGATGAGCTAGGGGGTGATGACTCTGAAATGATCGAATACTTGAAGTTCCTCACAGTTCTCGGAAACGAATTAAAGCGCAAGGCGCCTCAAGAAATCGCCCTATTTAATGCGTTCAATGCCTACCATGGAACATTGCGAGAACCCATCGCACAGTGCATTAGTGATATATTTATCGGAGGGGACTCATTTGAGGAGGGGTGGGGAAAGTTGAAAGGAGCCCTCCTAGACACACAAGTTCATTTCCTCATGAATTTAATCAGCCGAATGGTAGAGAAAAGTTCTGTAGAGGCTGGAGAACGAATCATATCAACTCTACAACAATTGAAAGTGAATCGCGAGCTAATACGAGAACGCGAGAGTATTGTAAAAAGTCAGCAATTCAAAATTAAATTTCTAGTCTTCATTATGGCAGGTGCTATAGGATTGATCGCAGGGTTAACACCCATGCTTATCCAAATAGGTTACTTGATCACCCTCCCCGAAACTCAAGTAGAGATCAACTTTCTGGATTCCTTCCCAATAACATTGATGTTGTGCGTCATAATAACTTATTCAGGGTATTTTATGTCCAAGCTGGTTAAAATTCAGAATCCAATCCGGTTTGCGATCTGGGCATTTCTCACCTTTCTTGTCCTGTGTTATATATCTAGCTCCTTGGTCGGGTAATCGACATACTTGTCATTGTAAATGATTGAAGAAAAAGAAGGCGATTGAATTGCGACTTCAAAGATAGAGATCTCCCGAAGGATCTGGGGATTTCTTTTAGCACCGTCGTTTAATAGGTTTTTTGAAAAAGCCAAGCTTAAATGCATTTTCGCAGGGATAATAGGGAAAATACAGCAGTTTGAAGGAATCTCGATTCACAAGAATTCCGGGATTAGACTGCAACCTGCTGCAACAATTCCAATCAAGGAGTGTGGACTGCAATGATAGGTAGTAATAGACGTAATATAAATGACTCTTCATTGTTAGAGGTAAGATTTTTGGATTGTTCCCCCATCATGGAAGAGGGTATCCTAATAGCGATCGCCATCGTAGTGATCCTTGGGGTAATTGGAATTATTTTTGCCGTTTTTAGTTGGCTTGAAAATTCCAGCACTCTCTGGAACCAATTTTAATCTTTGATTTGGTGAGTTAAAGACTGAAAGGAGTGTGGTTTTGAATGATTAGTAGTTTATTGCTAAAGGGAAGCAGCTGGAGTGTGATTTTTTTCTTTCTATTATTATACGGATTTACACAATCACCCCCCTCTTTTAATAATCTATATAAGGAATTAGGGGGAAAAAACAAATGCACGACAAACAACACCATGTTTTACACACCGATTATGGAGAACGCTCTAACCCTATTAATCGGTATTGGGATTGTGGTGGCGCTGATCTTTTTAATTGTCATGGTCATTGATTGGATCTCTGATGGGGTAATGGATATTTTCGAAATGTTTGAATAATGGAGTGGCTAAACCCTCACAATCTCACTAAGAGACGACATCTGAAAACGAGGTCAAATTGTGGTGAATGAATACCTAAAATATACGGACCAACCAAAATATTCAAAAAATCTTGTCAAGTTAGCGAAGTGCATTGTGATTGAATTATGTATAATCGCAGGGTGTTTTGTTCTGGAATTTTGGGTGCGAACCGTGGACCCAGTGAGCGGGAACCATGGGCCTGACTTATGGATTTTTGCTGCGGTCATGCCCATTCTTCTGAGTTTGTATTATTGGATGCCTCGAAATTCAGGAAAATATTATGCTACCCTTGAGCAAATCTATGATCACGTGATAATCATTCCTGACCAGAAACACAAAAAGTTCAAAGCAATCACCTGTTTTCAAGTAGAACACATCCCAAATGATATCGTAGTAAAAGAAAAACGCATTAGAAAAAAAACGATTGAAAAATTATCGATTCCCGGTTCTCTTCAGTATATTCATGACCACCTAACACTCATGGCTGAGGTCGTTCCGGCCTTGGCTTTTGAGATCAGCGTGAAAGAAAATGCTATAAAAATAAGAATGTACAATTTCCTCGTTTCTTCTGATAAAGATTCCCTAATTGAGAAAATTGAGATTTTAAAACAGTTTACTGTATTAGTTTTTCAAATTGTCTTTCCAGGTATGCAACTAAAAATGCTCCATGGAGATCTATTGATGGGGGCGTGGGCAGATGTGGTGGGAGGTTATAGGGATAATAACTATACTGTCAAGAGAAATTCAATCGAAATTGAGCACCATGAATCGAAACAATTCATGGCAATATTAAAAATGACAACACCACCTAAATTCCTAAATTTGGGATCTAGGGATCGAAATACTCAGATTGGAGAATTAATCAAGCAGATTCTGGGATTTAAACTTGATTTCCATTATATTGTATCCGCCGAATCGTCTCAGATTAGTGTCTTTTCGAATTTAAGAAAAGGTTTGGGACAATTCAAACTAACATTGGAAGAGTCCGTTATCCATCAACAACTCCAGACCATACGTAATACTGAGATGACCGGGAAGTGGAACGTCAGTTGCTATGTTGTCGTTCGTTCCGAAAATCGAGAAAATCTTAATGCTGATATAGCGAAAGTTCAATCAATTTTCACCACTCAATTCGGGTGTGAAGCATCCATATTGAACTCTAAATCCATAAAAGAATCCCTTCCGAGAATTGCCGAGCGCGCGCCCCTCACCGGCTGGTATCCTTTGACGAGTGAAAGTTTGGCGGTATGGTTTCATTTTCCAGTATGGAATCCACCTACCATGTCGGGATCGAAGGTACCGCGTTTTGATGTGCCCCCTGAACGCGAAATCGATGTTGGTATTCCAATTGGACAGGTTTTGCTCAACGATCAAATAGTATACCCGTTTAATTTAAGTTTAGAAAATCTACTGTCGCCAATTTTGATTGCTGGTGATGATGAGATGGGAAAAACCCATTTATCAATGCTTATTTTGGGAGAAATTATGAAGAATTATAAGGATATTAATTGGTTTATTTTCGATCCAAATGGGCAGTATTCCAATTTACAGACCCTTTGCCCTGATCAAATTCAGATAATTAACCCCACCCCTACCTTTCCGCCTTTTCAAATAAGCCTGTTTGACCCGCTCCATGCCAGTACTGATGAACATGCGCGTAAAATCCTTAAGCTTATCGAAGATATCTTTCCAGAGCCGTTTATGAACCCCATTCATCAAATCTGTTTGAAGGCCCTGAAAAAAGTCATTAAAAATGTCCGGACGCGGAGAATGGAGCATTTAATTATGGAGTTGAATGACTCGATCAATTCGTCTGAATTAAAGCCGGCGATTTCTAGAGCCGTTACGGATTTAATCGAGAAGCTAAAACATTTACGAGGGAGTATCATTGATAGTGATAAGACAACCATTGAATTTGACCACATTCTTAAACAAAAAACAATTTTAAATTTCAATCTGACTAGTGCTGATGGCGACAGTACGGAACGAAAGTTTTTCTTGAATCTGGTTTTAAAATACATTATAGACCATATTCTACGCCAAAATTTTTCCAACTCCATAATTTTTTTAATTTTAATTGAGGACGCACATCTCTTATGTCCCTCAATCCTTCGAGAAGTCCCAGAAACAAGTTACGTTAGTGATATGCCGCGCCTACTGACTAAATTCGGTGTCGGTTTAGTCACAGTAACCACACTTCCCGAACGTTCTCGTAGCTTGATCGAGTGCTCAGAAGTAAAATTCATTTTTCGAACACCTTATGCCTCAAAGATACTACCAGTTAGTGAAACACAAGAGCAATATATTCAGAAGCTACCCAAAAGAGAGGTGATTGTTACTCTACCCCGGTATCCTTTACCTTTTAGAGTCCATACAAACTTTTTTACTGACCTTAAAATTATTCTCGTTTAATTTGGGCAATAAGAATTTGGTGATTTTTCAGGTGAAATTTCTATTTCAAAAGTTACCTTCTTTTATAAAAAAATTATATACTGCTGATAGTCTACCAATGCGAAGAAAATAAGGTTAATATTAAGATTAAAAGTGGTTCCACTGCTTTAGGTTAGAAAATATGAGAAAATCTTTATAAGCGGTATGTACTTTATTAGAGTGAAGTGATGGTCATGGTTAGCCAAAAATCACTATCGAAGTTTTCGTCAAAAAGCGAAGAGCACTATGACTCCTCTAAACCATCCTCTCCAAAAATAACCTTCCGATCGAACAAACATTCGTTTAAAGAAGAGGAAGCGGATCCTATGATCTAGGGGGAAGATCATAGATGTCCTGACAAAATATGTAGTAATGAACGTATTCTCGATAATAATAAGCAAGACCTTCAATTGCTTTGAAATACAATAAAGAATGAAGAGTTTCACAAAAAGAAGATACCTCAACAGATTAAGGTGAATTTGAGTAATGGCTGAAAATAGAATAAGACGTGAAGTCTATTGCCCACTTTGTGATAGGATTATTA
>JAEOSY010000383.1 GCA_016840125.1 Candidatus Helarchaeota archaeon
CTTTGAAACAGTTTTCATCTGTATCAAGGCGATATAGAGATCCCCTTCGCTTAGCAGAATCTCCATCCATGGTCCCGGCCCAAAATCTCCCTCGCCGATCACACTTGCCATCATTAAATCTAGTAAACGGCAGATTGGTTTCAAAATCACAAATCGGTTCTATTATTTCATTCTCCAGGTCAAAAAATGCGAGTGTTTTTCTGAGAGCAACCAAACAAACTCCAGGCTCATGAATAGCTAAACAACCAATTTCTGATGGCATTTCCCAGCTATCGACCTTTCCTGAGTAAAATAACCAACGCTGAAGCAATTTCCTCTCTATATCGACCCAATAAAGTGCGTTTTCATCCTGATCCCAGACTGGACCTTCCCCCAAATCGTTTTGCGAATTTACTCCGATTTTTAATTCCATAAGGCCTCCATTTCGTTCACATAAATTTTTACCATAAAAAACAGGAGAGTGCTATATGAATGCACTCTCCTGAAAAGCATGATTTTTTTTAGTGATTAGATCTCAAATGGCGACACAACCTCAGATTGCACCTTTTCTTTGAGTGCTACCAATTCGCTCCTGCGATCTTTCAAACAAGACCAAAACTCATCCGGCATTCCTTCTTCTTCAGAATAAAGTGTTTCCATCCGATCATATTTTTCTAAATAATTGTTGATTCGGATACTAAACTGCTCAACATATTCTTCTTCTGTATAAACCCGTCCATTGAAGACACCGATGAATAACTCCCTTAAATCTTCATACTTTGGGATATGTCCTATTGGTGTTCGAATAGCATCGTAAACCTTATGCACTCGTCCTTCAGCCCACAGGACCCATACACGCTTATCAAGCTTCCCATTAAGGTACGTTCCTTCTTCGTTTTTCAGAAAATAATTGGTAGCATATACCTTAGGTTTGATTTTAAGTTTGTTTCCGAATTTCAGATGGTTCTTTATGTACAAAGACAATGGCACAATTACAAAATCCATATTTGCCATCGGGCTTGACTTGCGTTGACCTACAGCACCAAGAGTCGCAGCCGTTGTCTCAGATTCGATCGTGGCACCCATAAATACACCATGATCCCAATCGAGGCTTTCGGCAACTGGAACATTGGTATCCGAATCTCTTCCACCATAAAAGATTCCAGAAATTTTTACACCATCAGGATTATTTAAGTTCTCATCCACATTTTCGAGATCATTGATGCTCAGAGTAAAACGAGCGTTTGGATGAGACAGGGGGATTTTGTTTCCGCTTTTGTCTTTTTTACCCTTCTCCCACTTCCCGAAGTGATTATTACCATGATTGGGTATTTTTGTGTCATCCCCCATCCCGCTCCAATACGCCTTTCCATCGTCTGTGGTTAAGATGTTGCTGAAAATCAATTCTTTGGGTTCAGTAAGTGCCTGGTAGATTAAGGGGTCATCCTCAGAATTTACGTCGCGAATAATTCCAAATATCCCCCGTTCGATATTCACTCCTCGCATTTCGCCATCGGGTCCTTCCCTTAAGTAGGCAATATCATCACCTACAATTGTCGAACCTGGAAGCATCGCAGTCGAGGTTTTTCCACAAGCGCTTGGATAAGCCCCAGCGAAGTAAGTCTTTCTTCCACCACTCAAAGGATAAAAGGCAGAAATGAACATATGCTCTGTTAACCAATCCTCATGATTCGCCCTATATATCGCCAACCTGAGCGCTAATTTTTTGCAGGCTAATGAGTTACCGGCATATTGGTTGTTTACAGATAGGACCCGGTTTTCAATTGGATCGATATAAATTCTCCGATTATCCACATCAACCGTCGTATTGCGTTGATCCAATTTTCCTGCACTGTGCCAAAAATAAAAGAAATTTTCTTTATCCTTCAATCGCTTGAATTCTTCGAATCCTGGTCGGTAAAGCAAATCTTCACTGTGTCCAACATAGAATGAGTCTGTGATCTGCATTGCACGAATAGAAAACCTGGAACTTGTTGGTCCAAGGGAAAAGAACCTGACAATCATCGTTTTTCCATTCATGGAACCATTCATAAAATCAAAAATTTCTTCTAAACCACTTACCCGCTCTTTGACGTTCAATCCTCGGCTCAATGTCTGCCCTGCAGGGAGTAAGGTTGCTGTGTTTGCTTTGTCTCTCGCTTGGTCATGATA
>JAEOSY010000384.1 GCA_016840125.1 Candidatus Helarchaeota archaeon
ACTAAATTTTACTTTTAACATATCTTTCCGTGAAAGCTCAATAAATGGATATACTTCGTTAAAAGGTTCCATCTCTTAACAACTCGGTATTAATTAAGGTTATTTCCTTTTGTAATTCAAATACTCCTTAATTATAATCATACGACTATCTTTATATCAATAATTTGGTTTCAGGAATGAAAAAATAATCAATTACACCTCTCAATAAGTGGAACAAACAAACAAAAGAACTTATCTCAGACTAAATTTGATAATCAAAATATGAATCCAATGTATTCAGCGGACTTTCAAATATAACCTTTGGAAAACTTATTTACCTACTTCATTTCTGGCTAATTTTGTAAGTAAATTGAGCGAACATAGATTATGATGACCCAAGCTTATTTGTCGGGTGAGTAAAGAAACCAAAACTTTATAAGTCTAATTTTATAAGGAACTTTTAGTCAAATATCTCGTTTCACCGTAGTGCATAGATGTAGCAATAGGAATCTAACTGTTATTAAATTTTAAATAAAAGAAATAAATAAACTCTAATGGAATAGGTCGAATGTGCGGTATTGCAGGTATTGTGTCAAAATCTGAATCTCGCTCGAATGTTCCTAATTTATTATCAATACTTTCAAATCTTCTTGATCGAGGAAAAGATGGAACTGGGATTGGGTACCTAGATCGAGCAGGTAAGATAGTTGTTCATAAACGAGAAATACCCGCTAATGTATTCGCCGAGGATTTTAAAGGAGAAGAAGTCGATTGCAACATTGTAATAGGACATGTTCGCCTTCCCACCGTTGGTGATATTACAGAAACGAATAGTCACCCAGTTATAGACGAATCAGGTAATATAGCAGTAGTTCACAATGGTACTATAAGAAATTACATGAAATTAAAGGAAGAATTAAAGAAGGAAGGTCACGAGTTCAAAGGAAATGTTGATTCCGAGGTTATCCCCCATCTTATCGAAAAATATTTTGGTGAATCTGGCGATATGGAACAAGCCATCCAAAAAACAGTAACACAGCTAGAAGGGTATTATACCTTTTCAGTTATTTCAAAATACGACCCTGATAAGGTTTATTTGTACCGCCATCATTTTCCATTAGTCTTGTACAGAGATGAAAAATTTACTTATTTCAGCTCAGAAAGAAAGCCTTTATCTCAATTGCTTAAAAAACGATTCAGAGCAAAGCATCTGAAAGAAGATGAATTGGTCGTTCTTGAACGATAAGACAAATATTAGAGCGGATTTTTCGTACCAATCTTAACCTCGTCAATACCTGGCAAATCGACATATAAAATCCGGGCATAATCTATCAGATTGTTCCCATCGAGTAGGGTTGAGACTGCCTCATTATAGCGCATGATAAACTGTTTTTCCCAATTGTATTTTTTTGGTGAATAGATGGATTTAATGTTTTCAATACTGGTCTTAATAATAGTTGCATTATTCCAGCCTAACTTCGCCCACTTAAATATATCCAAGATGTCAGAGGTCAAATCTTCCTTTTCTAGCTCCTCTTGGAAGGCATCAAAGAATTTATCAATATACTGACTCATCTCCATTTCCTCTTTATTCCAAAAGAGGCCCCCTTTCACACCATCTCTTGCTGCGTTTTCCTTTGACTTTTCATATCTTTTAAGTGAAAGAACATTTGGAGAGGGCTTTCCTTTCAAAAAGGCAATTGTCAATATCCTTAATATCTCAAGTGAGGCAATAATATATTCTGGGATATTGCTATCCATTACACGAATCTCAACAGTAGGTGGCTTATCTTTACGGTGGTCGTTATAATTAATTTCTGCCCAATGATCGCTTCTAATAAGCAAAATGTCTTCTTTACTAATTGATTTACAATGCACCTTGCCATATTCTAGGACTCTATTCGAAGCATTTTCAGTCATTTTTTCTAAAAATACTGGACTATTAGCACATAAAGCGATAATGAAGGGTAAATAATCATGGATATAAGCCATTAGCGGGCCCGCATCTTCTTTTCCAATTCCCTCTTCACCAAAACCAATGTGTATATGTACACCCGCTGGGTCTTTTAGCCATGTACCTAAAAGTCCAATCTGATATTCCACCCGTTTATGTGTAAAGGTTTTATATTTTCTCAATCCATTTTTTAGGAGGAATAACCCCTCATTAATATCATCAATAATTGGTGAAATATACTCATTACCGATAGTAATATCATCTGTGAAGCTTTCGCCAGGCTCAACGACATCTCCAACGGGTTGGATAGAGCTCCTCTCGAGGATTTCATCCCCCTTAATCAAATATGACTCAATTTCAATGCCATTTGTGATGAATGGCTCTACTTCAATCTCTTCATCAAATTCTTCTTTGCAATCATCAGGAAGGCAGATATTCGTGACTTTAATGTTAAGATCACAACCCATACACTGTATTACATCACCCACTTTGATTTTAGTGGGGTGATAATCATGTTCTCTCGAGCACCGCGGACAGACGACGAAGAACCGAGTCATAGCCTTACAATACCTTCTTGTTTTTTCATAAAATTTCGAGTAATAGTAAATCTCTTAGCCTTTTTAAGTTTTAATCACCCGACTCTTTTTCATTTGATGGCTTATCAGCTTCATCAAATCCTCTTCCTTTATGAAGACTTTCAAAACTACGTTTATATTTCTCAAATTCTTCATGGAGTTCTTTCAATTGAACATTTTCTAGCATTTTATTAAAGAATCCCTTAACTGAATTATACAATTCTGGAATAAATGTATCCACTTGAGAGAATTCTTTCGCTATATCTGTTAGCGCTCCTAATGTCAATTTTACATCAACTTCTCTATCACGAAATTCCTTGCTAATCAGTTTCCTAAGTCTTTTTTCATCAAAATGACTCCATGTTGTCTCAAAACCGAAATAATAGACAAATTGCACCCCTTCTGTAACAAGGGTGATAAGAAGTGCAGTTTCAGCATCCTTATTTAATAAAAACGCCACAATAAACCCGAGACCAATGGTTATTATTCTATAAATTATACTTTTAAATAAGCTTCTTAATATTCCCATATTGAAACCGTCCATTTGGAGCTCTTTAACTTGTTATAGATGGGGTTTTTCCATAATGGATTAATACCCACGAGAAAATTAATATAATTAATAGCTAAAATAAATATTCATCTTCATTAAAATTAGACTGGCGGGGACCTTGCCAAAGAAAAAAGTGAGTAAGAAAGTGAATAGTGAAATAGATGATGAATTAGAGGAGAAAGAATTTAAGCTAAACTCTATTCTCAAAAAATTGGCTAATAAGGACGAAGAATTGACTGCACTCAAGGAAAGTATCCAGGACTTGACTGGAGAACAGGGTGATCTTCTAAAAAAGAACGAAGGGTTAGTACAAGAAAATGAGAAGCGTCAAGGTGATTTAACGGTTCTTAATGAGAAAGTGAAAGATAGAACACATCAGCTGGATGAATTACGTGCACAGATTACTGATTTGAAAAGAGAAATTGAAGAAAAAAAGACCGACTTAAGCAAGCAAACTGAGGATACTGATGCTGCCAAGAAAAAAATCGAAAGCTTACAAGTAGAAAACGAAGCGATTAAACTATCTATCGAGAAATATAAAGCAGAGGCGCAAGCGGCAACCAATTTAATTACCGCTAAAGAAGACGAGGCCAAGTTATTAAACGAACAACTTGAAAAGAAGGAGTCACGAAAGAAAGACATTAACCTCCAAATTAAGGAATGCAACGACAACCTCCTAAATTTCAAAAAGCAAGAAGAGGATTATAAGGACCTTCTCAATGATTATAAAACGCGATTATCCGAAAAACAAAAGTTTTTAGCTGGTATTGAATCGTTAATGCAAGATTTGAAGTCTTTGTTGGAATCCATCATCGCACAAAAAGTTGGGAAAGGAACTTTAGTTCAAACTAATGAAAATATCATGAATCTCCTTAAAAAGAACATCGCCTCTCTAACTAAAGAGTTTGAAAACCGGGAAAAACAGCTTCTCACAATGAATGAAAAATTACAAGATGCGGCGCTGGAATACCAAAAGGTAATCGACATTAAGGAAAATATTGAACAGCTTATTCAGGCGTCCAATTCAATATCCCAGAAATTAAAAGAGGCTGTGGAAAACCAGGAGAAAGAAGAAGAAGCTCAAGATGCAGAATAATACTCTGTCGTATCTTCCAAAATCGCTCCATAGTACTGATTTCTAATTTTTTTTCTTGATAAGTTTTAAATAAATTAGCCCCTTAAGTTATAATCAGATTATACTGCTGTATTTAGGTGAAGGATATGAAACATGGTTTAATGACAATAGATGATGTTGACGTAAAAGGGAAAAAGGTTCTGATCCGATTTGATCTCAATAGTACAGTTACTTTAGATGATCCCGTAATAAAAGATACACTAAGGATAGATTTGATTAAACCTACCTTGGATTCTTTAAAAGATGCTGCTGTAATCATTTTAGCTCATCAAGGTCGGAAAGGTAAGAAGGACTTTACTTCTCTACAACCCCATGCAAATGTCTTGAAAGAACGGTATGGGGATCGATTTAAGTTCGTAGACGATACGGTTGGCGAAAAAGCGGTTAATGCCATCAAAGATTTAAAACCTGGAGAAATTCTCCTATTAGAAAATGTTCGCTTCCTTGAAGAAGAGACCCAGAAAGGCACTCCTGAGGAATTATCAAAAACTAAATTTGTTACAACTTTGGCTCCGCTCGTAGATATTTACATTAATGATGCTTATGGCGCAGCACATAGAAGTCAAACTTCTTTAGTTGGTTTTACCCCCGTGTTACCCTCTCTTGCAGGGCGCATACTTGAACGCGAGATCGATGTTATGGAAAAAATTCTGACTAAACCTGAGAAACCTATGGTTTATGTCATAGGTGGCGCTAAGGTGGAAACGAAATTTAAGGTTTTAAAAAATCTCTTAGATAATAATAAAGCTGATAAGATCTTAGTCTGTGGATTGTTGCAGAATATTATGCTAGCGGGTGCTGGAGTGGATATCAAAGCTATCAATAAGAAACCGATCAAGGGCTTTGACGATTATGTTAGCACTGCTAAGGAAATATACGATAAATACAAGGATAAACTAGTACTCCCTGAAGATTTAGCTCTAAATAAAGATAATGCACGTGTAGAAGTGGATATTAATGAAATACCTGCCGACTATCCATCGAATGATATCGGGACAAAGACTGCAGCAAAGTTTGTTGATGTTATTAAACAAGCTGGAACTGTTGCGGCAAATGGGCCGGCGGGCGTCTTTGAAAACGAACCATTCGCTTATGGATCCAAAGAAATTCTGCACGCCATGGCTGACTCAAAAGCCTATAGCATCGTTGGCGGGGGTGAGATGGGTGGCTATGCAAATACGCTTAAACTAGACATGGGCCATGTCAGTACTGGTGGCGGCGCAATGCTCGCATATTTAACCGGAAAGAAGCTTCCCGTTATTGCAGCTCTCGAAAAAGCTGCACAACGCGTGAAATCCTAACTCTTTTTTTCTATTTTTTCAAATTCCATTAGATCCAAGCCATAGATTACGGGATATACTACAATAATAACCCCTATTCCCTCAAAAAATAAGAAATACCCGTACATCCAAACAAGCTGTTCAAATATCCCTACTGGAACATATAATACATCGCCGATAAATCTGAGAGAAAAAATATGGAGGGGTATCATCCATACTAGCAGATAAATTACTAATCCTAACTGATAATAGAGGAGTGATACCTTGTGGTTTCTAGGAATTTTCTTGAGGAGGAAATAGCCAAAACTCCCAGCAAACGCGACTAACAAAAGAATAATTCCCAAGGGTGCTAACATATTCCTAGCGGTGATTGTTAGACTTGAAGAACCCCATCCGGATGTGATGAATGCTGCATAGGAAAAAAACGAATTGAAAATGAGAACAACTAGTGCTATTAAGAATATTTTACTAAACTTATCGGAATTCATAAGCGTTCTGACAAAATGATATGCGATTAATGTTTTTACTCCCCCTTCATAAAAGCCAAGTATGAAACAAATTGATGGAAATCCAATAGGAATATTGAAAAGAGCCGCATCTTCTATAACTCGCATTCCTGTTCCCTGTAGGAGCAGTTCAATACCGGAATTAATTCCCCCAGCTATGATAAAAACAATTAAGGACTTCCTCTCTGTTTTTCTTAAGAAGAAAAAGAGAACTACTAGAAAGACACTAAGCGCAACAAGAAATTCCACGGTATAAAAAAAGGGTGTAGTAATTCTTACCATATAATTTTCAGGTATCATCATCCAACCACCAATATCTTACTGTTCCTTAAAATCATGCACTTTTGGTATACCGATTATAGAAATATAACCCTAGATAAACCATCAATATCGAAAATACTACCAAACCAACTATATCCAATTCGCGAATCGTACCGGCATAAGCAGGATCAAGTAATCCTCGTAAGATATTTGCCCCATAGCTTAGGGGATTTACATCTGCAATTATACTCATACCTGGAATATTTGCCATGACATCACGAGGATAGAATACGGTCGATCCAAACATGAGCCACATACTTACGAAGCCTCGAGCTAATTGATATCGCCTCGTACTTTGGAAGGCAGTCGCCAGAATAATGCTTAAAGACGTTAGACCCATTGCCAGCACAAATAGCGCTCCAATAATTAAGAATATGCTTAAAATTGATGGAACTCCCATCATTACAATGGCGATAGTGAGTAGCGGAATCGAAAATATCATAGATCGAACAGCTCCCGCAAAAGCCCGTGCTAGCATGAATTGAAACCGATCAATTGGCAAGGATAAGAGGTAATGGATGCGCATGCTATGACGTTCTTGGCTTACTTCAATTCCCATAATAAATGATGCACCAAAAAGGGAAAGAACCGTAATACCCGGGGCAAAAAAGAACAGATAATCAAGGGTACCTACTGTTACAAGATTAGAAAAGCTTGCTGCCATAATAAGTAAATCGGCTAAATTTGTGATTAAGAGAATGACTATCCAGTATTTATATTTGAAAAAGTTCCGTAAATCCCGCTCAATAACAGCGAGCATGCTCATGTCGCAAGACCCCCCTCTAAACGTTTACTATACACTCGAATAGCCACTCCCACTAAAATAAGGGAAAAAATGACTAAAAATAAAATTGTATAGAGCGTAATTGAACTATCCGGAAGACCTAATCCCCAACGTAAAGCATCCCCTGCATGTGAAAGTGGATTTATTCTACTTACGAACTGCATCCAATATTCCATGGCTCTTTCGGGATAATATATCGTGCTCAACCTAATAAGAAATGCATCCATTAATCCCAAAATAAAACTTAATTTGGTATGTTCTTTGGTGAAGCTTCCAATAATAATTCCCAATCCCGTCACTCCAAATGAGAATAGGAATAGAAGTCCAAAAATGGTAAGCAAATCTCCAAACGATCCTAATCCTGTTACAAAAACAAAGATAACAAAGAGTGGTAGAGAATAAACTATCGTTCGAAGCGTTCCCCCCACCATACGCGCTAGTACGTACTCAGTTCTAGAGAATGGTAGGGTTAAATGATAATCAATAACTCCTTCACTCCGCTCATCTGCTATTTCCCAAGCTGCCCACATTCCGAAAGACCAGAGCGTTAATATTGCAACACCTGCTGCATAAAATTGTGTGTAATTTAAATCATCTACTAAAAAATTTAAAATAAAGGCATAAATGAATATCTGGACTAGGAAGGTGATAGTATTAGTGAATATAAACAGTTTATAACTCCATAACCGCTTTAAATCGCGTTCAACAATAATAAGGAAACTTTTCATAATATCCCGCGAGTATTCATTTTAAGGATTTTTGTGTGTATCTGAAAAAGACATCATCTAAAGTAGGTTCACTCATTTGAAATTTATCAGCTGTAGCTCCATTCTGGAGAAAAATTTGTAGGATTTTTGAGGCCACATCTTCTGCTTTATTTAAATATATTAGTATTTTATTTTCATCCAGTTTGATATCAATAACATTTGGAAGTTCTCTTAATTTCTCTTCAATTGTTGTATTAAAATTCGTGGTATGAACTTGGATGATGTCTCCTCCTGGGATTGCATCTTTCAGCTCAGTCGGAGTTCCAATTTTAATTAACTTGCCTTGATTCATAATCCCAATACGATCATTTTTGCAGAGGACTTCAGCTTCTCTCATTAGGTTAGTGGCAAGAATTATGGTTGAACCTTCCTCTCTTAGCTCCAGAATAAAATCCCAAATTTTCTTTTTTATATGTGGGTCTAAAAATGCAGTAGGTTCATCGATAAAAGCAATTTTAGGGCGTTGGATTAAAGCTTTCGCAATTTCGATCTTCTTTTTTTGCCCCCCACTCAATTTATAGGCTGGTCGTCCCTTTGCATCCTCCATCTGTAATTCTTTAACGAAGTATTCAATACGTGACTTTCTATCTGCTTTTGATAACCCGCAAACCTTAGCATGCCAATTAAGGATTTCATTATAGTTTAAGGACCAGTCTAATTTTGCTTCTTGAAAAGATACCCCTATTTGCTCCCGCACTTTTGATGGTTGCTCAATAATATCGTAAGAGGCAATCCGCGCTGTTCCCGATGTAGGTCTGTAGATAGTAGCAAGCAAATAAACTAATGTAGTCTTTCCAGCACCATTTGGCCCCAACAATCCGAAGATTTCATTTTCATAAATATCAAAATTTAAATTATCAACTGCCACTGTATCTTTGAATCGTTTAGTTAAGCGCTCGATTTCTATTATTTTCCTTTTCATCTGCAACTCACTCTGCGATTCA
Source organism: Candidatus Helarchaeota archaeon (assembly GCA_016840125.1). The sequence goes on from JAEOSY010000384.1 coordinate 8,796, forward strand.
ATTATAGCTCATACAAATAACAATAATAACCCATATAAAAGATAGGAAAAAAAATGTTTGCGAAGATGTAAGACCTTCTAAAGAAATTTTATTCGATCATAATGATTTCATGCTATTTTCAACAGTTCGCAGTTCCGCTTCAAATGCTTTTACTTGATCAAAGAATATATTACTTACCTGAATAAGTTGTGAGACAGCAAAATCAGGTGATTTGTTAATTTGTTTTGCCATTTTTATGGCTGTGGTCAGAGCTTCCCCTGGTTCAACCAATTTATCAATAATATTCAGGCGATATGCTTCAGCTGCATCAATGAAGGTTCCATCTTCATCAATCCTTAGTTCTAATTCAGTTTAATATTTTGTAAATTAACTTAACTAATTAATATTTATCTCATTTTTCCAGTTTTTTATTGTTGATTAATTTAATTATTTAATCTCGATATTTATCGAAGGTTCTCCTCCACCTTTCAGTTTTGCTCTTAGGTTCTTTATCATTCTTCACCTTCGGCAACTCCTGTACCTTCTGTATCTCCTCCTCTATTTCTTCGATGTCTCCTAGCGCCTTTTCTCTTTTAACTCTCCGTTCCTCCTCAAACTTCTTTATCTCTTGGTCGATATGTGCGATATCTTTTTTTTGTTCTATCTCTCGAATTTTCTTCTCATTTTCTTCAACTATCTCAATCTTATATTCATCCAATCGGATTGTTACTAGCCCCCTAATTTTCATCCTATCCCCTATTTTCCCCTCAAGCAAGGCTTCCTCCCAGCCCACCACAACCAGATCTGTTTCTATTTTAGTATCAATCACTTTTCCTACTATTCTATAATCCATCTGAATATTATCATTTTCATAAACTACCAGGGATGCCTCCAACTTATCGTTTAAAATGTTCTCAAGAGAATCCCGGGTGTAAAGCATTTGACTGATCAAATACGTGTTTGATTTTATCAATTCTCCATACACTATGATAATATCGTTGGTACGAGGATTGTCGATCCCATCTAAAATTAGCGTGACTGTCATTTCCGTACCCCTTTCAACTTTGTCTATCCATTACTTATTTAAAATTAATATTAATATTATAACTTATGTTATCAGAAAAGACAATCCTTATTACTGGGGCAAGCAGTGGAATAGGAACTCCCCTCTTGGAATTTCTCACCCCCAAAGTTAAGCATATGATTACCTCTAACCGGAGAAATCTAGACGAATTCTCCCCATTCAAATCTAATCCGTCTAACTTGGAACATCTTGACAGAGACTTAACAATTGAGTCCGATATTGAAACTTTATTTCAACATATAAAGACAAAATACGGACGATTGGATATCTTGGTAAATTGTGTGGGTCGAAGCCTCTACAGCCATCTCATTGAAGATTTTCCAGAGGAGGAATTCGATCAAATTATTGCAATTAATTTAAAATCCGCCTTTTTACTAACAAAACACGCAATTAAATTAATGAAATCCACCGGCGGAAATATTGTTCATTACGTTTCCAGCTCAGCCAAAAATATCTCTCCTCAAAAAGCCCCCTATGGGAGTGCCAAGGCGGGATTAGCACACTTCATTCACTACGCTGCCTATGAAGCTGGACCCTATAATATCAAAGTCAATGGAATATCACCAACCTATGTTTTTACATCTCGTCATGAAAAAGAAATCCAAGTAAAAATAGAGAAAAGTGGAATAGCTCGAGAGGAAATCGTTGAAAAAATCTTAGCTCAACAATTGATCAAAAAACCCCTCTATTCTAAAGACTTAATTGAAGTAACGGAACTACTAGCTACTACCGACGTAATTACTGGGCAGATATATAACTGTTCTTTAGGGGAAATTCTATCCTACTGATTGGATCAAGAAATTTAATCTCCAATAGTAAAGAATCCTAACTTTTTTCTGATTTCATCCAAAAACCAAATACTTGATGCGATAGCTGTAATCAGGATCCACTCCAAAACTCCTAGAGGTGCAATACCGAACGCGCTGACTAAAACTGGAATAAAGAATAGAATACTTACTAAAAAGATGTCAATTACCAGAAATACAAGCAGCACCTTATTCTTAAAAAATCCAATTTTGAAGACGGATTTATTTTGGGATCTACAATTGAATGCATTAAACCACTGAAAAATGATTAGCACCATAAAAATTCCAGTCCTAATCTGATCTTCCTTAATTGCTGAGGTGGGTAAAGAAGAATCTAGAATGAAATACACTGTTAAAGTGCCTAATGCCATAATTATGGCATAAAAAGAACCTAATTTAAGGACATTTCTTGATAAAATTCGCTTATTCAAAGATCCCGGTGGTTTATCTAGGAGTCCCTCTTCCTTAGGTTCCATGGCCAAGGAAATATCAAGAAATCCATCAGTCACGAGGTTGATCCACAAAATTTGAATTGGTAGCAAAACGATAGGGTTTACGAATAACAAAAGAGTGAAAACAATTAGTAAATCTTCTCCCAAATTCGTTGAAAATAAGTAAAGCGCAACCCGCCTGAAATTATTAAAGATATGCCGCCCTTGATCGATTCCATCTACCACTGCTTCGAACTTTTCATCTTGAAGAACAACATCTGCAGCTTCTTTAGCAATATCAGTACCAGTTATCCCCATTGCAATGCCAATATTTGCCTGTTTAAGCGCTGGACTATCATTGACTCCATCTCCTGTCATTGCAACAATAGAATCATGATTTTGAAGTGTTTTTACTATTCTCAATTTATGAATGGGATCGGTGCGTGAGAATACTTTTGCTTTCTCAATTATCGTTTTCTCCAATTCCTCATCCGTCATTTGATCGATAGCATCACCTGTAAGCGCAATATCGCCCCGTTCTGAATTAAATATACCAATTTCTTCAGCAATTGCACGAGCTGTTAATTCATTATCCCCAGTTATCATTCTTACAGAAATTCCCGCACTTTCACACTGCTTAATATATTCTGCCACACCTTTACGAGGTGGATCAATGATACCAACCAATCCAAGAAATTCAACCTCAGATAAATCCTCCTCAGTGATCATCTTCTTTTCTCTTGGTAGAAGTTTGATAGCGCACGCAAGTACTCGTAACCCTTGCGATGCAAAGTCGTCTATTATAGACTCACATGTTGAGGGCATTTCTTTAGCAAACTTTCTGATTCTTTCCGGAGCCCCTTTTACAATTACTAAATTTTTATTTTTATAATTCTTTAGTAGTTGAGGATCATCATACATTAGAGGGCCTGGTTCATGCAATGTCGCCATATATTTTCTTGCGCTTGAAAACGGAATCTCAGAAATACGTGGCCACATCTCATTTAATACATATTTTTTCAGACCAGTTTTTTCTAAGACAACAATCAAAGCCGCTTCAGTGGGTGACCCTTTTATTCGCCAGGTATGAGACGATGGATCATGAAGGGTTCCTTCACAGCGCCCCCCATCATCACATTCTGCATAAACCTCCGAATCGTTACAGAGGGCCATATACATAACTAACTTTTCTAGATTAGGGAACTTCTTGAGACTATCCCCCGTAATCGGTCCAAAAGCACCGGGTTCCGCATGATCAGTGGGTAAACAGTCGGGTGATCTGAGGCATCCTTCAGGTCCGTAACCCTCCAAAAATATTCCCCCACTTTGAATATCAAATCCTGATCCACTCACCTCAAAGAGCTCACCCCTTGCGTAAATACGCCGTACCATCATTTCATTTTTAGTGAGTGTCCCTGTTTTATCAGAACAAATTACATTAGTAATTCCAAGGGTTTCAACAATCCCAAGATTTCGTACAATTACGTTCTGTTTTGCCAATCGATAAATTCCAATTGACAAAACAATCGTCAGAACTGCAATAAGCCCCTCTGGTATGGAGGAAACTAGGCTTGCTAATGCTAGAAGTGCCAACTCAGTCCCATGAATTCCCCGATAGAGCCCTGCCGCAATGTTTAAGGTAAAGAATAATAACGCAAAGAATAGAAAAAACAAGCTTAAACGCTTTGTTCTGACAGCCATTGGAGAAGTTTTTTCCTTAATTTCGCTCAATTGCTTATTTATTTTCCCTAAGGTCGTACTATCTCCCGTAGATATAACTACAGTCCTCGCTCGTCCCTCAGTTATGAATGAACCGGCAAATACCATATGTACCATTTCATAATAATGTGGATTTTCCACAAGGCACAATGTTTCTTTTTTAATCGACAGACTTTCCCCCGTAAGTAAACTCTCATCTGCATGGAGATTTCTCTCGAATAGAACTCTAGCATCCGCTGGCACTTTCTGTCCTGCAGAAAGTAGCAAGACATCCCCTGGAACAATACTTTCGACTGGGATTTCTATTTCTTCCCCTTCTCGAATTATAATCGCTTTATCCTCAATTAAAGAATGAATCGATTGTATGGTCTTTTCCGCTTTCCATTCCTGTATAAATCCTATTATTGCATTGATAAGCAGAATTCCAATAATTATAAAAAATTCTGTCAGTTCTTGTTCTGCAACTACGGATATTATCGCAGCTACAATTAGAATATAAACCAGCGGGGATTTAAATTGTAATATAAATAAAATGATTGGATTTTTTCCTTTCTGCTCCGAGAGTTTGTTAGGACCATATTCATTGAATCTTTTCGCCGCTTCTGCTTCACTCAAACCATCTATATCCGACCCTAATAGTTCAAGACATTTCTCATATGTTGCATGTTCAGAACTAATTTCGGAAGGGTCGCTCATTTTGGAACACTACTATATATCATTTGATACTCCTTAATCCCTCTACTTTAAAAATCATTTAGGTAAATGTAGCACATATTAACTTCGTAAATATTCACAATAAAAACTGAGGCGAGGACTTCCTCACTAATTTTTGTCAATCTTCTTTATATTTCTTCAGAAATTCTTGAATTTTTGAGTATATCAAATCTCTAGTTTTCCGGAATACTTTTGACCGTTCTTCTTTAGAGCCCTTTGCATCTGTTGGGTCTTCTAACCCCCAATGAATATTTGTTATCTTCCCTGGAAATGTCGGACACGCCTTTCGAGCATTATTACATGTCGTAATTACAAAATCTATTTTCTGATTTAGAAATTCTCTTACATGCTTAGGGTTCTGATTCGATATATCGATTCCGATCTCTTTCATTACTTCTATAGCTAGCGGGTTTACTTGTGGCGCGGGTTCTGTTCCCGCACTATAAACATCAAATTCATTCCCTGCAAAATAGCGCAGCAACCCTTCCGACATCTGACTGCGACACGAATTACCAGTACATAAAAACAAAACTTTCTTTTTGCTCATCATGTTCCCCATAGCAGCTTATCTTCTCTCCCTGGTATTTTTCTATGAGGAAATTTGAATGGAAAGACGAATTTTTTTTAAATTTTGTCGGGCTCCATAGTTTCTTAAATAAATTTCACGACTCCCTCTCAAGTCAAATACCCCTTTACTTTTTTATCATTCTTTTTTCTGTAAAAGTGAATCTATTCGCTTTTTAATAAGCTCCCGTTCCAACTCTGGAGCGAATTCAAGGACTTTATCAAAATTAATTTCACGATTTTTAAACAGATTTTTAAGCCGATCCACATCCTTATATTGATTGAAACGGGATAATTTGGTATATATGATGAAATATCTGTTCCCAACATCAAGTTCCAAGTCTGCAATATAATCTTCTATGTAATCTTCCGAATATTCAATTACCGTCGTGAGATCCACCACTACCTCCTCTTTCTGAATAGATATTCTCCCTAATTCGACCTCGATGTTGTATCCCAAGCTTTCGAGTGCTTGCTTTATTTTTTGCGGGATAATTTTTCGATAAGTTACCCATTCTAATAGGATATCAAAATTGATATCCGTATCGACTGATATACCTGCAGGCAGGAACGGTTCTACCCCATAGTAATAGTAGAGCGCCTTCATTCCAATCAGGAACATTTTTGTATCTGAGCGGGCTTCCCTCTTAAAAATGGGTCGAATTGTTCCTAATATCTCTTTAAGAACCTCTAATTCTTTCTCCGAAAAAGCCTCTTCAAAGAATCTTGTCATACTTCCGATCATTCCGTATGAATTTATGTAAAAAGAGAGGAAAATCAGATAAATTTTCCCGGTATCCAAAAGATTCAATGATTTCCCATATTAAATCATACCTGTTCAGATGGACTTTCCCTAATTCAAGAACTAGCTGCAAAGGCTTCGCAACGGGTAATATTCTACTATTATTTTCAAGAATGGCTATATCACAAAATTCTAAGATCGCTAGTCCTAGCGCTACAGTCTTGCTATTCACTTCTCTTAGAACCCAAATTAAGCCGAACTCAGGACTTACACAATGGAACTCTAAAGATTGCCCATCTATCTGGACTTTAAAAACTAAAGAATTCGACTTGAAGCTTTTCATTTTCAATGGGGACAACTTATTTAGTGTTATAGCTGAAGGCAATTCAGAAGGAAAATCAAATGTGACAATAATCTCTTTATGTATAAAGCGATTTATTGTTAAATTATCAAAAAACAAGGAAAGCGTTGGATGGAGAAAGATTATCTCATTTGAATGCTCGAGTAATTGTGAAAACAGGGCGGAATCCGATTTCGGAGGGCTCAATTCGAA
>JAEOSY010000385.1 GCA_016840125.1 Candidatus Helarchaeota archaeon
AGCTTATAACGAGTGGAATCTTTACGATTATCGTTGGGATTCTGGCGATTGTACAACCGATTACATTTCTTAACAACAAGATCCTTGCACATCCTAGCGGTGGTGGGGCACAATTTTTGGAGTTGCTATTGATTATCGGAATATTCTGGTTTGTTCTCGGCATTCTTGAAATAATCCATGGTATGTTCTCGAGCTGGTCATATGAGGGGAATAAGACCCTATTGCCGGTTAGAGCAATCATTTCGTGCATAACGGTTCCAGTAATAGTATTATTTCTAATGAATCCTCAGATTTTCCCTTTGTTCTGGTTTGATGAAACAGGGCTGATCGTCCTCGAGATTGCTCAGGGCTTCTACTGGCTTTACTACTTGATCCTCACCCTAGTTATTCTAGGAACCATCATCGGCGCCATCCAAAAAATCTACTATGCAATGCAACTATCCGAAGAAGATTTCTTCAACAGGGGCATTGCCTAAAATTTTCTTTTTTTTCTTTTTTTAATGATTAAATAAATTCGTAGAGCACGTCATCTTCTATTTTAGTTAAATAGTCGGCAGTTACATCAGCCAAATTGACCTGTTCTGTTGTTTTAATATTGATTTGCTCTGATTCCAAACGCCCACTATACCAATGTTTTAAGAGTCCTATATGTGAAATATTTCCAGTTTGTTGAAGTTCTCGCAGGAACTGAATCCATCGATTCGTTTCGTGTTCTACTTCTCGAGGGGAAAATTTTCGTCCTTGTGTCTGCTTTTTGCTTTTCAACTTGTCCATCGCCCATTGAGCGATCATATCATCATCCCAGCCTTTTTTTCGCAGCTTGTGGACCTTCTTTGATTGCATGATGACGTTAAATTTCTTCGAAGTGGATAAGGATCCCAAAATGGTACCACAATCGCAGTGTCCCTTAGTTGTGACGAAGTATAATTCTCCAGAGCGTAATTGAGAAGCGACATTGGGATTTTCAATTGGTTCAAATGCCATATCGTACCTTTCAATCACTTGCCTAATAGGTTCGAGATCGGTAGCTTTTGGTAAAGTCGAAGTAAAATGATAACACATGATTGATACTTCCGATTGGGTGCTATACAATTTAAAACCGCGGGATCTTTTTAATATTTCATAACAAATTTTTTTAAGGGGAGAGCGAATGATATTACCACTACAACGGGGAGTCACTAAAGCATGGTAAAAGCGAAGCATACTCTATTTGCGGTTTGGTTAGGCTGGCTAATCACCGCAGCGGGACGTAAAGTCAGTGATATTGTAAAACAAGAAATGAAAACCGCACTATCCTTAACTACAGAATTAGACATTAGTCTTGCCATTGATTTATCCTTTTGGATTGGCTATATTATAACGGCATTGTTATTAGGAATATTGTCAGATAGAATTGGGAGAAAAAAAATAATTTGGGTTTCGCTCTTACTTTTTAGTATTCCGACAGGGTTGATTGCATTCTCAACGGCTGAAACTTTTATCATCATTCGGTTTTTCCAGGGATTAGGTGTTGGTGGGTTCTTTCCGGTGGCAGTGGCGCTTCTCGGAGATTTAAATAGTGTCGAAAATCGCTCTAAAGTTGTTGGTAGATTTGTTGCTGGCGGAGTTTTCGGTGCAATTATTGGGTGGCTTGTCTCAGGAATTGTTGCTGATCCACAATTTTTTGGGGATTGGCGACTTGGATTTGTTGTCTTTGTGCCACCTATTATTGGAGTTGCGATTTTCAACTATTTCTTTTTAGAGGAATCTCCAGTAATCAAAGAAAGGTTAAATTCAAAGGATATCTCATCCGCATCGGCGTTCGAAACTATTAAAACCATGTTGAAAAACCGATTTCTCGTTATCGCACTCCTGTTTTGCGGATTAGATTTATTTACGCTTTGGTTAATCGATGATTGGATTCCCTATTATGTAAGAGAAATCTTCCCGTACATAAGTACAACTGAAACCGCAATCTTTCGTGGTCTAAGTGCTCTTGCTGGTATTATTGGAATACTATTTTTCGGTTATTATTCTGATAAATTTGGTAGGAAAAAGTCGCTCACCATTGCAGTTATTGGAGGTTTATCAGGTACTTCTTTACTGATGATAGCGGGAGTAATGAATTTGCCATTTATATACATGTATCCGCTCTCAGCAGTAGTAGGTTTCTTTGCATTAGGGGAGTTTGCAGCGATATATGTTTTAGTTATGGAAAATGCTCCTTCAAACCGGTTTGGGACAGCCATGGGCCTCTGTATTTGCATCGGAAATTCAATTGCACTTACGGGGGGACCGATCGCCGCTACATTAAGTACGTATACAATCCTCGGATTGCATGCGTTTCTTATCGTACCATTAATTGCCCTCGCCATCCGACTACCACTTTCTTTTAAGGCGAAAGACCCTGCTTTTGTGGGGATTGGTGAAAAATCTGATTAAAGATCTCATTAGCTGAGATTTTTCCATATCATTATTTTTTTGGTGGAATTTCTTCTGTTAGGCTAATGCGATCCTTAAGTCCGAGATAGCCCTTTTCCTTATAGTAATCGTACATCTCTTCAACAGCCTGTCGGAACGTCTTAGCTGGGGTATATCCAAAGTCGCGTTCGGCTTTACGGTAGGTATAGAAGTTGGTAAATGTCCCAGCTCGAATTGCAGAGCGTCCCAAAGGCATCGGTTTGTCGCGGAACATAGAGAGGAAATCAAAGAGCGCCCCAACGAACCAGCCAACGCGTCGGCCAATGCCGAAGGAGGGGATTTTAATCTTGTGATCAGGTTCTTTCTCTTGGATTACCTCGGCGATAATTTTCAGCTTGTCCTTCAAGTAAAGGTTATCTTCTTCAAAGCCAGTTACAACATAAAGCTCCCCCAATTTCCCTTTCAACATCGCGAGGTAGTGTCCATTCGCCTCATCATCCACGTGCATACAAGGATCCCCACCCCCTTTGGTGTAGCCAGGCATGGAATTAGTCTGAATCCGTAAGAGATACAGTCCATTCCCAATCATATCATCACCTGGACCGTAATTTTGTCCCGGGAGTACGCTCAGAATGGGAAGCCCCTCATCTTTGAAAGCGCGGTTAACTAATTCCTGGCCGGCTAGCTTTGAATCAAAATAGCCAATCCCAATTTTTTTCCACCATTTCTTGGGAGCGGTGTTGTTGTGAATGGTATCAGCAAATTCCAAGGTCTCTTCGGGCGAATCGAAGCTATGGTATTTGGGGATCTCTTTTCCAATCTCAGGGCGCTCGCTAACATAGGGACGTGAAGTCTCGTCACCGATTGACCCTACCGGATTGGGAGATCCTAACACATTAACAGTGCTTGTGTATACAATACGTTCGAACTCCTGGCTATGATTAAGCATGTTACGAACCCCCTCAACATTTACAAGCCATTGGATTCGCTTAGATTTACTATCCATGGCAGTGTTCCCAATTAAATAGAAAAGATACTGGAAACCTTTGAAAGCTTGGGGGATAGAGTTCGTATCCAAGATGTCAAGGGGATATAACTCGACAGAAAGATCATCGACGGCAGATGTAAGCGACCCAGGATAGTACAGCACTCGAATATTTTGGGGCTTCACACCCGTATTGATTAGTTTTCGGACCACACGTGATCCAAGAAAGCCTGTTCCACCGGCAACTAAGATTTTTGCTTCGATTATATCTTGGTTGGTGACCATTTCAATTTACCTCTTAAATAAATTAATTTTGAAACCATTGGAAAAATAAAATTGAAAAAATAAAAGAAAAAGGAGGGTATGATTTATCTACGACTTCGTAATTCTGCCGCGGTCGCCTTGAAGCCTTCGGAAACATCTTTTTCGCCAAGATCGAGGGAGATACGAGCAGCTTCATCGTAGAGATCTGCGGCACGTTTCAGATTCCCATCAGTCGTGGCAGCCTCGGCATCTATAATCACCTGGCGGCGTTTATTTTCGAGGGTATCACGTTTCGTTTCGAGTTCCGCTTTCTTCTGAATTTCAGCCACTTTCGCAGCAAATGCCTTGGATCGTTCTTTATCACCCATATCAGAAGCATACTTCACGACTAGATTATAGTACTTGACAGCATCATCCCAACGTTCTTCTCCTAGAGCCACTTCAGCGATTTCCATAGCCTCTTTCATCTGGGATTCGAACTTTTCAATTTTCTCACCTTCACGCATCCGAGAAACTTCCGTCTTTCGTCTTCGACGCAAATCAGCTTCACGGCGCTTCGATTCTTTAGATTTTTCGCTGAGTTCGCGCGCTCTCTCTTTTTCACCGATTTCTAAGGATAGTTTACTTGCCAATTTATAATTTCGAGATGCTTCAAGTAAATTACCAGCGTCTTCGGCTAAAGCAGCCTCTTCCATGATTTTCTTTCGTTCAGACTCGAGAGTATCCCTTCGAGAAGTCATTTCTTTCCGCATTTTCGACTCAAGCTCAGCTTTACGCTCAATCTTCCATTTCTTCTTCAATTCAGTTGTTTTCCCACGTAGCGCATGGGCCCGCACGGCATATTCAGCTGCACGATCTTCATCCGCTAACTCCACTGAGATCAGAGCAGCCTTCTGCCATAATCGGGCAGCATCAAAGAATCGCCCAGCCTTATAGGATTTTTCAGCTTGAGAGACGATAGCATTTCGAATCACACGTTTCGTTTCCTTGGTCTTTCGTTTCTTTTCACTTTCGAACCTGATGCGTTGTATCCCATAATAAGGAAGTAAAATAGCAAGTAATATTACGCCTGGAGAATATAAGAAAAATACGATGAACGGGCTATCAATTGCAGCTAAAAATTCGGCAAGACCGGCTAATGCGGGATCGAGGCCCCCGCCACTAGATGCACCACCAAGTAAAGCAGCAAGATCATCAAATGCTTGCTCAAGAAATTGCCCAACGCGAAAGGGATTCAGAATTAGATAGACCAAAAATGCCAAACCTGCAGCCATAATCGCAATGAATACAAAGGCATGAATATACTGTTTTTCTATAGCTTTTTCTAATGGGGGTAAACATAAAATGGATTCCAATTTTCTACGATGTCTTTTGTTGCCACGAGTTCGAACCTTTCCACGCCATTTTGCTAGGGTTCGGTGACTATATTTACCGGAGCAAAAATTCATGACGTTTTCACTCGTCCCTTCCAAAAGTACATCAAATTTTGCAGCCTCGCCACGTGTGATTGTCGCCTCGCCTTCTTTAAAATTCAAAGTTGCGGAACCGATATCCCATATTTTTACAACAGCAGTGAGTTCATCCCATGAAAAAACGGAAGATGCCACCGCAGGTTCCATTAGACGAAGAGTAATGACAGCCCGGAGAGCTTTGGCAGCACGATCAAGCAATTCATCGCGTTTTTCTTTTTCCTTTCGCCTACATTCATCCGCTCGTAAATCAAATTCTTTCGCGCGATCTTTTTCACCTACATCTTTTGAGAGTTCAGCCACCCGAACATAGACCCGGCTGGCTTCAAGAAATTCTTCACGCTCTAAAAACTTGTCAGCTCTTGCGAGAATTTGATCCTGCTGTTTTCGAATCTTGACACGACGTTTCTCCTCCCGAAATTCTCTCCTTAATTCTGGTTCTTTTTCACGGATATCACGGGCTTGTGCCGTAAATCCAGTCGCAACTTCCTTCTCACCTAAATCAAGCGACAGCTTCGCAGCGGTTTCATACGCTGTTGCGGCACCTTTGAAATTGCCCTTTTCAAGGGCAGCCTCAGCTCTAGCAAGAGATTTAGCACGCAAATCCTCGAGTTCAATACGTTTTCGTTCCATCTCGGCACGTGCTTTTTCCTCTTCAACCCGTTTTTGAATATCCTCCGCGATTTCAAGCATCTCTTTTGCACGAGACCCAAACATTTCAGACCGTTCGGGTTGTCCCATCCGATTGGAGAGGTTAACAGCTTCTTTGTAAAACTTACTAGCTCGTAAATAATCTTCTTTTGAGACAGCATCTTCTGCTCTGCGTAGGATTTCGCGGCGTTCCGCCTCTAATTTGCGAACTTCTTTCTCAGACTCAAATTTCCGTACGAGTTCAGCTTTCTTCTCTCTGAGGTCTTTTAAAGTGGATGAATATTGATTGATAAAATCTTTATCACCTACTTGTTTCGAGATCTCAATTGCTTGCTCGTAACTTACGATTGCGTCATCAAACCTTCCTTCGGATATGGCTAGATCTGCTTGTTCTAGAAGTTCGTCACGCTCTTTCTCAACAGATTCTTTCCGTTTCTCAATTTCAAGAGATTTTCGTTGGTCAATCTCCTTTCTACGCATTTCTTTGACTTTTTCAGAGAAGATTTTAGCACGATCCTTTTCGGCTAGTTTAGTAGAAATATCTGCTGCTTTCTGGTATAAATTTCCAGCCTCAGCATATTCTAATTCAGCTTCGTGCTCTTCAGCTTGAGATAAGATCCTTTTGCGTTGCTCTTCGAGATCCTTTCGTTCTTTTGCTAACTGTTCTCTTTGTTCCTCTGCTGATAGTTTGCGATCATCCATAATATAACCTTCTTTAAGTTGAATATTTAATTAGGGGTAAGAATCGAGAGGGATTTGATTGTAATTGTTTATCTTAATCCAACAAATCTTATGTTTAGTTTTTAAATCATATGTTTAAATGTATTTTGATTGTAGTTTGGAGTATCTTTAAACGTCGATTGTATCAGTTTAAATTCTAAAAAACCTAAGGTCTGATATTTTAAAAGTACTTTCATAGTTGTGGGTAAAAATTGCGCAAATGGAGTACGCTAATTTAAATAGGATGGAGATATATACTTCCATGGACGTGAAGATTTAATATCTCTGCTGGATGTGTCCTCATGCTCACCACCACCATCTTTCGCTTGCACCCCTCGGACGCCCAGATCGCGAAGCTCAACGAGATTTTCATTATTTACAATCGGGTGAAGCGGAGGGGATATAAATTACTCTTTAATAGGGAATCGGGAATCCAGCAGAAACTGATGCAGGTGTGCCACAACAACCCCTACGTAAATACCATCCTAATAGATAACAGGATCAAGCTGGCACAGCAGCAAACGCGGCTGAAGAAACGGCGGAAGTACCTGCAATACAAGATGAAAGTGGTATCGGAGAAGATAGGGTACATCAGAATCAAGGACAAACGGGATCGACGATTAAAAGGGTTATATGCGTTGTTGTCCTCCCTCCAAAACAGGATAACATCCTTGACCCTGAAACCTGTCGTCTTTGGCACGAAGCCCTTGTTCCGAGAGCGCCTCCGACGGAAAGTTGCTCGAGGTGCGTTCAGGATCCAGCGGGATGCGTCCTTTTGGTGCATTGGGAAGGCACAAAACGGGGTGAAGAACCTCAACCTGAAGGTCTTACCAGATCAACACTTGAAAGTTAGGACTTTTAGTAAAAGAAAGGGAAGGAAATGGATACTAATCCCATTTTCAGTTAATAAAAGGCAACAATCCCCCTTTCAAAACATTCTTCAAGTAGATAAATACGCCGTTATCGTGAAACGGAGAGTCGTACGAGGGGACCTGCGGTATTATGCGCATATCTCCTATGAAACCCCAACCCCCTCAATTAAACACACCTTTGTGGATGGAGCGATCGGGCTGGATTTCAATCACAACTTCCTTGCGCTGGTGAACGTGAATACAGCAGGGGAATTGTTGAGTTATCAGACTATCAAGTTCCGCAACTTGCACTCCTACCGCAAAGGGCGTCGGGAGGATTACGCGGGTTTCAAATTAGATAAAGTAATTAATTACTGTATTAATAGAAGGAAAGGGCTGATAATTGAAGACTTATCCTTCAACCAAACCTTTTCTTATAACAAAAAAAGAAATCGAAAACTTACTCAATTAAAAACCTCAATGCTCCCATTGTTAGAACGCAAATGTGCCCGCCACGGGATCGCGGTGCGCAAGGTGCATCCCGCGTATACCTCCATTATCGGGGCGTTGAAGTATTCATGGTCACATAACTTCTCGAATCATATCCTAGCAAGTTACGTGATAGCGCGGAAAGGCTTAGGGTTCGTGGAAACCCTTCCAGCCTGCTACGAGTGGGTGCTCGCACAAGTCGGGGGCGTTCTAAAACCCCGTTTGAAACCGAGCAGTCCCTACCGGCAGTGGGCGCAGCTCTACGACCTTTTCAAGCATTATGGGGTAACTCCCTTCAGGTCTCCAGACCCAGCAACGAACCTCAAGAGCAATCTCTTGGTGGTCCTCGACACCGTGCTGGATGGCTTGAACCCGGCGACGGGCGTACCGCCTGATAACCTTAGGGCGGGTCTACTCGCATGCGGGTAGGTGGATAATTGGCATATACACTTTAGAGAAAGTTATATAATCAATTTAAGGTTTATGTGTTGTGTGATGGAGAAAGAAATCAGATTATGCCGACAGATTCCAATTTCAACTTGTTTTGATATTTTTTGAAACTTTATTTACAAAAGATGTTTGCGATCCTATTGAAATTCAGGAATCTTTTGGGCATTTCTATCAATAAAAGGAGAATATTTGAAAAGTTTTGATGTAATAATCTATTAAAACTCATTAGATGGAACTTTCGACGCGGGCTAATATTGTGGTTAGTTCTTCGCGTGGATTTGGGGGTAAAATACTTTTAGCGCTAAGTTCTAAACTGTCACTATATTTATTGAGGCGTATATTACCTTTAGCGATAATCTTCCGTCCCAAAAGTTCTTTAGATTTCAAAATAATTGGGTATTGCTCGATCAGTTCATCTTCAATCATCTTTTCAGCTTCAGCCGCGGTCATTCCAAGAAGTTTCTCTGCTACTTCACCCCCCACAGTAACACGAATATTTTCGGTCCCATCATCCAGCGTAAGCGACCAGATCATTCGTGGTATGTATTTAGGAATTTTTCCGCATCGTTCGCATTCCCATGATTCACCGCTGGGTGATACTTTTTTAGCACATTTGGGGCAACTCTTATAAATGGGATTTTTCTCGGGGATTGATACGATCGTTCCTAGGAGGTCTACATTATCATATTCCTTGAGATCTGAAATGTGTTTTCGCTCAGCCTCGAGGGTTGTATTAGAGAGATTATTATTTTTATTGACCTTTGTAAGTTTCTTTTCAGATGGGTTCATAGTTCCGTATTTCCCTACATTTAGTTTTGGGCTCCCCCTAAAAACAGAAACATAACCATTTTCGATGCAATAGGTTTCATTTTTTTGTACTTTTTCTATATCCTCATCCCAGATTGAAAGAGAAATACTGCCAGTTTCATCAGCAATCACTACATCACAAACAGAATGACGAGACCCATCTTTAAATGATACTTCGCGGGGTTCAAGTTTTTCAACTATTTTCCCAACGAGCTTTAAATTTTTTTGATGCTTGGTTAGCTCCTTTATTTTAACCTCAATGATATTCCTGGATGAGGTTGCAGCTGGGGCAGCTGAGGCATCAGGTAAATCAATGGTTATTTTTGTTTCTTTACGAATTTTGGAGTCATCACCGAGGTGAATCTCTATATCACCATCACGGCCAAGTCGTGTGAATCCATTAATAACCTGAATGATATCATTAGTCTCAACTTGCTCAACAAAGGAAGCCTGATCCGCCCAAAGGACAACCCGAACTTGACCAGTTTTATCGAAAATAGTGAGATTTGCGACCCTCCCTTCCCCACTTCCTGTTTTTTTAATAAAAGTATTAATATTGGATTTCCATTGAACTTTTCCGATAACATTCACACTTTGAGCCTCTTGAAGCTGATTGATTTTAGTTAAGGCGGAAGAACCCATCTTTTGTAATTCTGTAAGATCAACATCACTTGGATTGCTCTCTATAATTCCCTGCTTTCCCAGGTTTAATTCTAATTTATTATTAAAGCCTGGTTTGGTATAGCAGTTTTTGATTTCAATAATACTGTTTTCAGAAATTTTAGAATCCGAAATAAGATTCGTTTGGGTACCCCATAGATTGACGGTGATTTGACCTGTCGGATCCTGAAGGAGAAATTTTCCGCACATCACTTTATTTTCACTAGTTTTCTCAGTTGATTCTTGTTTTTTCCGCCGGGTTAATTCACGAACTCCAAAAATAGCTACTACACGTCCAAGGATTGAAATGCCATTCATTCCGATTATGAGTTCTTCAATTTGAGGTCTTTTCCGTTTATAAGTAGTCGGTTCAAAAACCTCAACACCCAATTCTTTTGCCACAATGCAAGCAGCCCCTTCATCGGTGATTAATCCCCCGAGATCTTCTTTTTTGGCTTCAATACGCTTTAAAATTTCTTTCTTGCTCTTGTTGGTGTTATTAATAATTTTGTCAATCACATCTTCCAGATTCACATTCATTTTCAAAGTTGCCAACTCAACAATTTCTGATTAAATATACGAGAGATTCCACATTTAAAATTTCATACTGTGGGGGCAATGTTTCTAGCTTTAGTAATTAGTTTAATATTTAAACTCAACTTAGAGGGGAGCACCTCACAGTTCCGACAAAAAAAAGAGAAAAGAGTGGAGGGGATTTTAAACTGAAGGGGGGTTAGATACGAGCTTTGGGTATTTTTTAAGGATGAGGCTTGCGCCTTTCAGAGCACTATCAGCTGCTAGCATTGTCCCTACACCATGTGTGTCAGTTCCAGCAGTATCCCCGACTACATAGAGATCCGCGATCGGCAGTTCCGAGGAAATTCTTCTTTCTCCTGATTGACCAGGGGTTAGAGCGGTACCCTCGACGGGACCTCCCTCTTTTCCTAAGTATTTTTCAATATCAGCGGGTGTTGTAATATCCACAAATTCGGTAAGATCCTCCAATTCCGGATAAAAAGTGAGGATATCTTGGTAATAAATATCAGCCCACCGTTTCCAATTTTTCACAAAGGGGGGAGCAGAGGTTCCAATGATTAGTAGTTGTTTTCCCGCAGGCGCTAGATTCGGATCCATATTAGAGGGGATTGGCATAAGATAGCTCGATGCCATTGGAGCTTTTTTCTCGTCCCCTTTGTCAGCCAGTGGGGCAAATTTGGCTTGGGTTAGTTGAACGAAGGAAAAATCCTCCTTGATAAGAGGTTTTCTGAGCGCAAACTTGAATGCTAATGCAGAATAGGACGGCATTAAATTCTTGACAAGTTTGGTATAGTCTTTTTCAAAATACTCTTCACCGACTAGATGTAGAACTGTTTGCTTGATTCCGGCATTGCTGATAATAATTTTTCCATGAATTTCTTCATCGTCTGCGATAACACCAGCTGCGCGATTGTTTTCAATGAGTATCTTAGAAATATTTACTCCAGTTCTAACCGCCCCCCCATGTTTCAGCACGCCTTGGGCAAATCCCGATGGGATGGCGATAGACCCCCCGATAGGATATCCCGTATCATTAGAAAATACGGTTTCTTGGAGGCATATTATGTATTCAGAGGCGCTGGCTAAGCGGGGAGGGATTGTAAAGAATGTGCCGCACATCATAGCTACAAAATTATGGACTTTTTTATTCGTTGTGATTTCATTAACCCACGATTTCAAATCAATTTCTCGTGCAGCAAGCTCTCGAATTTTTTTCTTTGACATCTGTAACATATTGCCAATAACACTAATGAGTTCTTTCTGCTCAGCCTTCTTAAAGCCGGTTTTTTTCTCGTCAAGGTCACTCATGGCGTCAGTCTTCACATCAGTTTTACCCGTGGTTTGGGTAGAGAATCCCATTTGGCTATATCCCGGGCGCCCTTTGAATTTAACCCGACCTTTAGAGGCAAGGTCACTATTGAATCTGAGGTAATCCGAAACAAGATTCCCATCTTTCTTGTATGTAAGACCACTACGCTTTAGAATCTTTCCAAAGCGCCCCTTTATACAGTGGGAAAAATAATGACAGGCCACATCAATAGTGAATCCTTCTTTAACATACGAGCTACATGCTCCGCCTAAGCGTTTATTTCGTTCTAGAATCAGAGTCTTTAACCCTGCATTGGCTAAAATTGCCCCAACGCCGGTTCCACCGACCCCGCTTCCGATAATTATAACATCCCATTCGTCAGACATCTTCAATTCCCCATTTTAATGCGGTTTCAATTAGAAAAGGAAAATTATTATTAATAATTCAATTTATAACAAAATCTATAATGGTTTTAATTACTTTTTGCTTATTAGATTGGATGTGAAAGGAATGGCCTCGAAAGTCTATTTCATGCACGCTCGTGCTATGAACTTTGAAACGAGTTTAGCTGCAAAAGCGGTGTGGTTATTTGAACAAGGCGGATTAAAGGATTGTATTGATAAAGGAGACACAGTTGCGGTTAAATTGCACATGGGTGAATATTTTAATACCAGTTACCTACGACCTGTACTAGTACGGGCAATTGTTGACAAAATAAAGGAGTTTGGAGGAAAACCATTTGTAACAGATACTACTACTCTTCCCTATCATGAATATGTGAATCGCGTTACAAAAAAAGACTATCTTTTTACTGCTGCGATGAATGGATTTGCCCCACAAACAATGGGATGTCCCATCGTTATCGCCGATGGCGAAATTGGAACTGATGATACCCGGGTGGATTTACCAGAGGGATTTATTTTACTCGAGCAGTACGTTGCGCGGGAGATTGCTGAAGCGGATGCCATGATTGTTCTGACTCATTTCAAAGGCCATCCGATTGCGACCATTGGCGGGTCGATCAAAAATATTGGAGTCGGCTGCGCCTCGAAACGTGGGAAATATAACCTTCATATGGGTGGACATCCAACATACGGACTACAAAATTCAACCTTTCGACCGAAATTATGTAAGGGGTTGAAATGTAAGAAAGCAAAATACTGTCAAAATGCATGCCCCGAGGGTGCAATCACCCTCACAGAAGATGGGATTGAGTGGAATCATCTATTATGTTTGGGTTGTACTTGTCACATGCTAAAAGCATTAGCCTGTGGAGTTTTTACGATACCGGATGGGTATTTTGAGGCTACGAGCGCTGCAATTGTAGATTCAGCTCTGGCGTGCATGAAAACTAAGGATAAAGGGAAAGTGGGGTTCATTAACTTTGCTATTGACATCACTCCTTGGTGTGATTGTGTCCCTTGGGCGGACATTCCGATGATTCCGAATCTAGGTGTATGCGCATCTTTAGATCCCGTAGCTATAGACGCCATGTGTGTGGATATGGCAACTGAGGTGGCGGCGATCCCCAATTCACAAGCAGATGAATATGGTGTTGGTGCTGCGGGCGTTGAAAAGTTTCAAACAGGGTCATCTTTGATGGGAATTCCCACTGACATTCAACTGAAAATCGGAGAAAAAATAGGGCTGGGCACTAGGAAATATGAAAAAGTTACCGTCGAACCGGGACAACCTGAGCATTTCAAATTTAGGGATGTGCCCCTTGGAGCCTATATGGCGGAACACTATAAACAAGACCATCCATATCCGAAACAGGGATTTAAACGCCGAAAAGAGGTAGATTTATCGCTCTTACAATAATTCTCATAGAAAAAGTTAATTTAAAACAAAATTAACACGTAATAATAATAACTTAAGTTGGTGAGAATTTGTCTGAAAAATTGAAGTTAGGTTCGATGGAATGGGCGCAAGAATTCGCGAAACGCTGCAACTCAAATGAAGATTATCTTGAGTATGCATCGGGTCTTTCAACGACATTCTGTATTAATGTGCCGGATATGGACCCCCCAATCGCGTTCCACTGGAACTGTGTGGATGGGAAAGCCGAAGATTTACAAGAGGGGCTCAATGAAGCCAGTGAATTTACAATGGAAGGGAATAAAGATATTTGGCTACAGATAATTAAGGGGGATCTGAATTTTATGGATGCTGTCCAACGCAAACAGATTACACTCAAAGGACCTCTTCCTAAATTAATGCGGTTCATGCCTGCAACCACAGAGTTAATTAAGATCATTGAATCAATGGCAGATATAACTGATTTTGATGTCTAGGGCGAATAACTATGGATGTGTTAGAAAAATTACGCGGAATTGTGGGAGATCAGTGGGTTTCGAATCGCCCCGAGGAGCTCTACATCTATTCCCGCGATATGACTGAAAATCCACCGTCGATGCCAGATTATGTGGTCATGCCTGAAACTGTTGAGCAAATTCAACAAATAGTGAAATTGGCCAATGAACAAAAGGTTCCCATCACACCCTACGTAGCAGGTTCAAATGTCGGAGGATTAGCTATCCCACTCAAACATGGGATAGTAATGGATTTAAAACGAATGAAAAAGGTAATCGAGATAAACCGAGAGGACATGTATATTGTTGTAGAGCCGGGATTCACGTTCGGACATCTCCGAAAACTACTCGATGAACAATTGCCTGAATTCGAATATTCATTCCCTTTTGCTCCACCGTATGCATCTGTTGCCATTAATGCAATCTTACATGGGCTTGGGAACCTCTCGCATAAGCACGGAAGTATGGCGGATTCAGTGAATGGACTAGAAGTAGTTCTTCCCACGGGAGAGCTAGTACGGGTTGGATCCTGTTCGATCTCACCTTACTGGAATACACGCAGTTCGGTGCCAGATTTATTGGGTCTCTTTATTGGTTTTCAAGGAACTACAGGGTTGGTAACAAAATGTGGTATCTCACTCTGGCCCAAACCACCTCACCAGACACACTGTGTAATTTTTGCTACAGATCCTGCGAATATGTATCCCTCATTCATTATGAAGCTTTGTCGATCCCAGATCTGCCAGGAAATGGGTGGAGGATTGCTCGGTACATCAGTTACGGAAGGTCTCCTACCCATGGACAAGTTGGAGGATCTCATTTCCATGATGGGATTGACCCCCAAATACGAGGGACTTTATTTCGCCAATCTCTGTACCCTTTGGGGTTGTTCAGAAGATGCTTTGAAAGCAAAATATAAGTTCTTAGTGAAACTGGTGAATGAGTTTAATGACAAGGAAAACGCTAATCTAATCCTACTGCGCCCAGAAGACTATGGCGAGATGGGACAGGAAATGTTGACCCCTCTAAATTTGCCAGTACAAATTCCCGGGTTACTCAAAGAAGGTGGCTTGACGTGGGTTGGTACTTATGTCCCCCTCTCACGGTGGTTGGAGGGATGCACTCGCGGAGTTGAGATCCATTATAAATACAAACGCATTCCGGGTATTCTGCATCGTCCAATGAAGTTGGGACATTATGGGGTGCAGCGATTTTTAATTCCCTTTAATAAGTCAAGTAAAAAGGATATTCAAGATGTTACAGCTATGTGTAAGGAATTAGTTGAGATGATTTTAGACATTGGCGGTTTGCCTTATAAGATGCCCGCTTGGGTAGCCAAAATCATGATGAAACATGCCGATCCGAACTTTGTTGCGCTGTTGAAAAAAATCAAACACACACTCGACCCGAATGGAATTTTAAACCCTGGTAAACTAGGGATCGATTGAAAAATTAATCAAGCACATTAAACTATCTCTTTTTTTTGGATTATGAATAGTATTGCGAATTTCACATTTTACCGAGAACTGCCCCCCCTTGACTTTTATTAGATTCCTTACTCTATTAACTTGTGTTAAAAACATAAGGAGAAGAGAAAAGGAACGGGGTTGGTTCCTTTTTTTTAAAAAAATAAAAAAATTGGGTGTTGAAATGGAAAGACATAAGTTTTATGGCATTTTTTTAATATTCACTTTATTTGGGAGTATTTCATTTAGTTTGGGTCTGAATTTAGTAAATATACAAGTTAACCAGACTAATTTACAAGGAGATGTTGAGAACCTCAATAACCTCGCAATTAATATTACCAGTCCGGGGGATCTAACGATCGATGGAGGGGATACCAGTAATCACACAATTTCTTGGACGCTAAATGATACCTCCAGTTACGATTATTTAGGGGTGTATAGTTTCACGGAAGATGCTGAGGGGACGGATCCTGCAAACTGGACAATAATTGAAGAATTCAATACTAGTATTGAGGTGATTGCAAAGAAGAATGGACATTCAAAAGTCGTGGAATTGTGGGATAATGATAATTCAAACGATTGTTACTTGTATAATAACTTTGCACCCCAAACAACGGGTAGTGTTGAGTTTTGGATATACGGCCTAGCAGGTATTGAAAGTGCGACTTATATCAGATTACACAAGGGTGTTCCATCACCAACTAATGCAGGACCTTACTTGAAGGTAGATTGGAGTGGTGAATACTTACGATATTATAGCGGGGGTTACACTGATATAATATCATCGTCGGGTTTTTCTGAGCGAACATGGCACCATATTAGAGTTGCATTTAACTGCACTACTGATACATTCGATATTTGGGTTAATGGTATTCAAGAAGGAACTGGATTACCATTTGCTAACAATGCAAATTCTCTAGTGTATATTGATGTTGGCACTTCAACTATATCGACTTATGGTAATACCTATACGTACATCGATGCCGTGGATTACTCCTGGGCGCCGGGGTATTATCAAAATAGGAATATGGATATAGAACCAGTGGATTATTTAGGGTTATATAGCTTCACGGAGGATGCCGTAGGGAGCGATCCAAGTGGGTGGACCATGAATGAACCGTCAGGTACTAATATCTCTGTTGAAAGTGAATACAAAAGTCATAGGAACGTTCTCTTTCTTGATGATGATAGTAGTTCTACGAGGTGTTATATCGACAATTATTTTACTGCGCAGACATCGGGATCTATTGAATTTTGGTTTCTAATGCCAGATGTTAGTACGCCCGCGCATTTTCAAACTTATAGCACGACATTAGGGCCGTTGTGGCCAATTTATCTAGCCGTCTCGTACGATCTAGGCGGCGTAACCCCTGACTATTTAGCATGGAATAATGGGGCGGTATTCCAAGACATTACCCAATTATTTGATAACACTTGGTACCACCTTCGTATTAATTTCGAGTGTGGAACCGGCAATTATGACAATTTGAGCGCGCATACTTTCAACCTCTACCTTAATGGAGTACAATATGGTCCATTTAATTTTTATTTGAATGAAAACAATATTTCTCGTCTTCGTTTTAACACTTATGACTCCCCCTACCAGCCAAGTGAGCTATATTTAGATGCCGTGGATTACTCGTGGGCCCCGGGGTATTACACAAATCGGAATATGGATGTAGGACCTATCGATTACCTGGGAACGTATAGTTTCACGGAGGATCCGGTAGGAGCAGATCCAAGTGGGTGGATTGTCGTAGAGGATCCAAATACAAATTGTAGTATAATTGAGGAAAAAAATGGACATCATAAGGTGATGCAATTAGATGATAATATGGTTTTTGGGGCGACGAATGCAGATAATAGTTTTGGGAACCATTCGAGTGGTACCATTGAAATGTGGGTTTATGCAGATGACCCCATCTCTGATCAGGGGTTGAAAATTTATGTGGAGGAGAATGAGTCTTACCCGATCTATACAATATTTGAGACTAATAACGAGAAGTTAGTACGTCATAATGGAACTCACGTTTTGGATATTTGCAACATCTCGAATCAAGTCTGGCATCATCTTCGATATACCTTCGAGTGTGGATCTGGTGGGTATGATGGGTTGTCCGCGGATCAGTATAATTTGTACGTGGATGGTGTCAAATACGGTCCATTTATCTTTCGGGTTACTGCGGAGGGGCTAGATGAATTACACTTCGCGTCTGGTTCCACAGCTGATGATGGAAATACATATATTGATGCGGTGGATTATTCCTGGACCCCTGGCTATTACACAAATCGGAATATGGATTATGAAATTTTAAATAATGAATCTATGGATTATCTCGGCGCCTATAGTTACACACAGGATGCTGATGGCGCGCTTCCAATAGGGTGGACTGAAAACAATGATCCAGGATGCACGGTGTCAGTCATCTCAGAGGTGAATAGTCATAAAAAAGTGATGCAATTATATGACGGAAACATTACCGGGAGAGCTATAAGTATAAATCAATGGGGACTTAATGTAACCGCGGGAAGCGCTGAATGGTATTGGCGAACGAGCTCCCCCACATCCTCCAATTATTATCGGTTTTTTGATAATGACAGTTGGGTTATCTATTTCGTGAATTTTTGGGGCGATTTTCAGTATTGGGATGGGAGCTATCATCTTATTACGACATCAGTCCATAATCAATGGTACCACATTAAAGTGGATTGGATCAGTACGGGCTGGCAAGTCTGGATTGATGGGGTGCTTTACGGCAGTGGGTATTCTTACACATTCGCTTCCCCAATGAACGATGGATTGGATAGATTAGAGTTTCATACCATCGATATCTATACAAACTTCTACAATTACTATGATGCAGTTGATTATTCTTGGGCTCCAGGTTATTATCCCAACCGAAATCTCGATGATATGCCGGAGCCGTTATCCTATGCAGTATTTGAAGATGGAAATAAAATAACAAATTGGCTACAGTGGAGTGGTTCAACCCAAGTGGATTACAATGTAAGTGCTCAGGGACTCGGATTTGGTGTTCACAACATATCCTTAGTTTATATAGACACCGATGGCCAGTGGTATCATGATGATGTAAGTGTGGATGTGAATAGCACCGTTGTAGCTGACTGGAATGTGCCGAGTGATATCGATATTGATATTGATCTCAGGCGTGATCGAGATTGTGATATTATTTTTAATTTTCAAAATACAGGTAATGCTACATTGATTGATTTAAATTTCAGTATTAGTTCTTTACCAGCAGGTTGGAGTGTGAATGTTGATTCGCAAACGGTTGGTCAGCTCAACCCAAATGAGACGATTCAGGTTTCATTCACGATAACAGTGCCAGCCAATGAGAAGGAATTTTTGGAGCTTATCACAATAAATTTTGAAGCGACGGTCTTGGAAACAGGGCAAGACGTAAGTGATGAAATCAACGTTCTAGTGGCAGGAGCAAAGAGTAAGAATTTAATAATCTGGCTAGTTATCATTATTGGGAGTGTAGCGGCGGCTGCATCCACGAGCTTTGTAGTTGTTCGAAGACGTCGAGTAGGTCTAGATGAATCGAAATGGAAGGGGAAAGGAAAATCTATGGAATCGCTCAAGCAGGTAGTTTCTTCAGAGTTCCCAGGAACCTACTCAATGATCTCTGTTGAATTAATGGAACGAATCAATCGAATCTCAGGATTAACCGAAGCTGAAAAAAACCTTCTAATTCAAGATGTAGTCTTACTGGATGATCAAGCAGCAGAAAAATGGATTGAAGAGTTCGAGAAAACCTTATTAGACTAATCCTACTTTTTTTTTAGTATTTAGGGGAGTTGTCTCGTGGCTTATCAGGATTCTCGGAAAAAATGGTTAAAGGGCGATAATCTTACTATTCTCCAGAAGAACATTCTTCAGGTAGCCCAGTCCATAAGGAAAGAACAAAAAACCTTCAATATGGTTACACTCTTTGAAATTTGTTGTAAGAAGCTTCCGAATCCGGAGCCGGAGATCTATCAAGCAATCCGAGAACTTTATAGTAAGAAATTTATTGTCGAGGGAAAACAGCTTTTTAAGCAAGAGGTTCTCACGAATGAGAAGAGAAATAAAATAAATGGGTATATTAATAAATATCCGGGCGCTCATATTCGTGAGATTCGCAAAGTTTTTGATTTAGGCGCATATATGGCGTATCGTCATCTCGCGATACTCGAGAAATTTGAGTTCCTACGTAAAAGTTCGTATCGAAACAAAATAGTTTATTTTCCCTCTGACTTTAAGGAAGACCAAGAACTTGCGGTGCTTCTCTTAAGAAATGAAACGACAAACCGTATCTTTGAATGCATCCAAGAGCATGGTAAACTTCGTGTTACTGAATTGAAAGAAATCATCCAAATTCCCTATACAACAATCCAAGACCACCTGAAACGACTGATTGAGGGTGGTTTGGTTGAGAAAATAAAGAAAGATCAAACCTCTTACTACGTTTTAGCTGAGGAGGAAGGAGTAGAAGAAAAGATTAGGGGGGAAAAAGAGAAAGTAGCAGTAAAAAGAGAGTTTGATTACGTTGGTGGCAATATTAGATTTAAGGTAGCAGTTCGAAATCTTACAAACATGGCAGTACATAACATTGCAGTTAATTTGAATCCATCCGAGCAATTTATTGCAGATGTACCACAGCAGAATGTGGCGAACCTACCTCCGAATTCAACGCGAGGAATTGATTTCATATTAACCCCACTCACCTGTGGGCAATCCACAATCTTTGGCGCGGTTTCGTTTCAGGATGCCTTTGGACAAGTCCATTCGATTCCAATTCAACAAAAGGAAGTTAGTATCAAATGCCCCTTAGTCCAACCCTTGAATGCCACACAACAGGAAGTAAATGATTGGATTAAAAATTTAAAGAGAGGAACAGGGAAGGTTGAATATAATAATATATCGGATGAGGAAGCCTTTCGGATTGGACGCGAGCAGGTAAGTGCGCTTGATTTAAATGAGATTAATATTAACTCAGATAAATACTGGGGCTTGTATTCAGGCCTCGTAAAAGTAACAGGAAGAAATATGGTCGTCAAAGTAAGCGTGGTTCATCCTCATATTGTACTTGACGTTTGGGCTGATGATCTCAAGCAGACAACGGGATTCATTGCGTATATTTCGAATCTGATTAACATTGCACTCGAAGTATCTTACAAAATGGTTAGGAGAACTGAAGATATTAGTAATAAAATTGTTTCTCTTATGAAGGCCAGCACTCAACTCGATGTTGCCTTTGGAATGTGTAAGAATCGAGGATCCGTTTCAGGGATTATTTCACAACTATCCAGTCTAGAAGTAACGCTGGGGGATTCATATTCAGATACTTCTTTGATTCGTTCGATGAAAAAAACCTGCTCGAATTTAGAAGGAACAATTGACCCAGATGCGCCCATTTGTGAAAATGATGCGAATGATTTAGAATTTAGATGTTTAGTATGGTTACGAAAAATTCATGAACTAGTCCAGTATAATATCAAAACCTATCAGGAGACTTTTGATGATTTAAGCAGTATCTCAGATGACTTTATGGAAGGTTCCAATGCGATAGCTGCGAGAATCGCAGAACGTGAAAGAGATTATGCGTTGGGAATTCTCGTCTACTTAATGATTCTCGACATTAAAAGTGGAATTTGTGTTTTCGAGAAGAACTTAGGTGATCTTAATATAAATCCAGATCTGATAGGAGGATTTCTACATGCGCTCCAGAGTTTCGGATTAGAATTATCGAAATCAGATGCAGCGATGAAAAGACTGACATATGAACGATATCAGTTTCAAATCGAAACGGGTAAATTGGTTCGTGCGGCTCTTATTCTTGGTGGAACACCGAACTTTTTTATCACATCGCGGTTGGAACGGTTTGTTGAGCAATTCGAGCAGAATTTCGGAGAGGACCTAAAAACTTTCGCGGGTAATATGGATACATTTAAACCCGCAAAAGCGTTATTTAATGCCTTTTTTAAATAAACCAAGAATTTTGACCAAAATCTTTTTCCAATTCAAATACTCATTTTTGGAATTGTTGGACAATTGATTTTAAAGGCAAATCTACAAGTAATTACTATAATTCAATCACATTATCTCATTGAATTTTAACAAAGGCAGGGTCTAGAATGGTAAAACACAAAGATTTAGAGTTGGATATTTTAAAATTGCCCTTAGTGGAATTTATAAAAGTGAAGGGGCTCCAAATCAGGCATTTTAATAAGGCTAAGGATGTGAAGACACTAGTAAAGCTTTTTAACACAATCTGGAAGGAGAGTGGGGGACCTGAAATTACGTTAAATGATGAGAAAGCGCTCCAATTACCTGAAGATAGGGTGTTTGTAGCAGAGTTTCATGGGGAAATGGTAGGGTTTATTGTTTTTGATGTGATTGAAGAAGATGGGGAAAAGAAAGGTATGTTTCGGTTTATAGGAGTATTGAAAGAGCATAGGGGAAAGAAGATTGCTTCAGCTATGGCATTTCGGGCAGGAGAAGATATGTTGAGGCACGGGATTACTAAGGTGAAAAGTTTTATTCCTGAAAAAAACCAGAAAGCACTGAATTTCATTAAATTTTTCGGCTTTGAAGAAACTGAAGAAGTGGAATATTCCCCTGAATTTCCAAAATAACTAATAAATAGATCTAAATATCAGCTTCGACTAAGAGGTCGCCCTCTTCCAATTTCTTTGAAAATTTGAATCCCAATTTCTCAATGGTTTTCATAATTTTGTAATTCTCTAATAAAACGGTTGCGGTGATATGTTTAATACCCCGTTCCTTGGCGATATCGATTAAGTACCTGAGAAAGTTTGTTCCGACGCCCTTATGTTGCCAATCATCATGCATCACTACAGCCATCTCCACTGTTTCAGGATTGTCTGTGACAATGTAATGTCCAATTCCAATGATTTTAGATTCGTATTCAACCACCATCGCAAAATTATTATTGTAATCAATATGAGTATAGTCACGTATTCGGGTTTGTGGTACATTTTTTCGCCCGGAGAAGAAACGAAAGTAGATAGTTTCGCGACTTAGACTATAATAGAAATCTAAAATCTTATCATCATCATCAGGGTGTATGGGACGAGCAATGACTTCAGTTCCATCTTTTGTAGTAAAGGGTCGTCGATACTTTTGGATCTCTGGTTTATCATGCTCAATCATAAACATGAGCTCTACGACGTTATAGATGACGTTCTTGTAAAAATTTTTCGGTACTAACCCTTCCTCATCGGACATTGTTCTCGTCTCAAATAGGGGAAATTTTAAGAAATATTATATTGATAAGAAATGATGCAATTGTTGATAAGTCTTTTGAAAAGCTCATTTCTATAGAATGAGGAGTGTTTTTTTAAGTTGAAGCTTGATAAAGGTAAGATCCATAAATATACAACGATATCCCGTGATGTGGAAGATCGGTTTATCAATATCCATCCTATACAACGTGGGGGGGTCTTGACACCAGAAGCTCAGAAAGTTTTGATCGCTTATGGCGATGGGTATAGCATGTGCGACTTTTGTTTTGAAGGAAGGGTTGATAGGATAGAAAAACCACCAATTCGTCAATTTCTTCAAGATTTAGCGCTTTTTTTAGATATGGATGAAGTCAGAGTAACTCCTGGATCGCGAACTGCTATGTTTATTACCTTAAAGTCAATGACGAAACCAGGAGATACTATTTTGCTCGATAGCTTAGCCCATTATTCGACCTATGTAGCCGCGGAGGCTGCAGGTATAAAGACCAAAGAAGTTCCACATCAGGGCGCCCCAGAGTTTGCGTTAGACTTGCAAAAGTATCGAGATAAAATTCACGAGGTCAAAAAAGAAACAGGAAAAAACCCAGCACTTTTAATTTTGACCCATGTGGATTACAATTATGGAAATGTCAATGACCTTTCAGTAGTTGGAGAAATAGCAGAGGAGTTTGAGATTCCATATGTTGTAAATGGAGCATATAGTGTTGGAATCATGCCGGTCTCTGGTAAAAAAGCCAAGGCCGATTTTATAATGGCAAGTGGTCATAAAAGTATGGCGGCTTCTGGACCAATTGGGGTACTAACTGCTAGATCCAAATGGTCTGAGAAGATATTTCAAAAATCCAAGGTGGTAGGGGATTGGTCCGGGAGAAAATTTGCCAATAAGGAATTCCTTTTCCTTGGATGTTCGCCGTGTCACGGAGCGCCTCTGGCAACGTTAATAGCAAGCTTCCCCGCAGTTGTCGAACGAGTGACACATTGGGATGAAGAGGTGAAAAAGGCACGGTATTTTGTTGAAGAGTTACAAAAAATTGAAGGAATAAAAGCCCTCGGTAAACAACCCAAAGAACACACCTTAATCCAATTTGAATCCGATAGTTTTCATCAAATTGCCCAACAATATACTAAAAAAGGCTACTTTCTCTATAATGAACTGAAAAAGCGAGGGATTGTTGGCTTACATATCGGGATGACAAAGCACTTCAAGGTTAATGTTTTCGGATTGAGCTGGGATCAGGTAAAATATGTAACCTCCGCCTTTCAAGAAATCGCACAGGAACACAAACTAAAAATAAATGGATTTTGAAATTTTTATTCTAGTGACGCTAGTTTTCGGATTCCTAATCGCAATAAGCCATAACCAGCGACTGCTATCGTGGCAAGGGCACATATGGGACCGGCGTAGACACCAATGAGGTCAATTAAGAAAATGTTAGCGATAATCGCTACTATAAACCCAGCCATGACAACACCGACAATAGCCATCATTACAAGCCCTAATTTCCCACCCCGCTCTTCGAAGGTTGGGAAAATAAATGCAATTCCAATTGCTACAGCCATGAGTGCTAATTGAAAAGCGATTGAGAAAACAATCATCATAGAACACTCTAAAATTGTTAATCCCGCAATAACTGAAAAGATTATAGAATAAACTATACCAATTAAAATAGAATAAATGATATTAACCAAATAAGTAGACCAAACAAACTTTTTCACACCATCTGGTGCCTTCTTATAGATCCAAAGGTTGTCTTTGCTGCCAACAATCACGAAGCCACCAAGCATCATGGAAGTCATCATGGAATACATGAAGACTGTCATCATAATTTTAAAACCAATAGTAAAAAAGGGGTCACCAATGGTCCACATATTTGGGTTGAAGACGAACGTTGTTATTGAAATCCCTACAGCATACCCAAGGCGAGTGAAATTCTCAAATTTGCGCGAATACTGTTTTAGTTGTGATAATACTTGAATACCAAAGGTGCCCGGAATAACCCGTCGGATGAATCTATAAAACCTGTTTTCGGATACTATAGTTTCAGCTTCCATAGTGACAGGTTCCATAGAATAGAATCGTCCCGCTGCATGATAGCCGAGATAGAGGACTATTAGGGTTATACTTACAAGTAAGAGACCAAAGTAGATTGTATCAATGGAAATAATGCTCGTTAACCCAAAGGCGCTCATTATAATATGAGTACCCCATGTGCTTGGAAAGAATTGAAGTACATCAAACAAGGGTGATGAGGGATTAAACGAAATTAATCCATAAATTAGCAAATACATGCAAATTACAAATACGATGGCAATCACGAAACTTAAGGATCGTCCAATATCGCGTGTTCGCGCACTTTTTCGTATCCAGCTTTCGATGTACGCCGCAAAGAGAGTTCCTAACCAGAGTCCGAAGAGGACCACCAGAAAAATAACGAGATAAACTGCAAGCTGTCCAAATGGAGAAATAGGAATCCTAATACTGAAAAAATTCACCAGCCAAGGAATGATAGTGAAAATGATTATTAAGTAGGTGGGAATTCGACCAAGGAATTTACCCAATAAAATATCTTTTGGTTTTATCGGTGAAGAGAGTAGGACCTCCAACCTTCCAGATAGGTCACTAGTGTCTTGTACCGTCGATGAAAGCGGATACGAAATACACCAAAAGAAAATGATGAGCCCTACAACTGCAAAAATGAAGAACATAATAAACGGGAGAAAACCTGAATCTTCCAGCCCCTTTAGCAAGCCGTCTATTGCAACGTGAAAGGGACTCAGGATGAGGGGCACTAGAACAAAAGCGTAAACGCCCATGATTGCGGCAATAATAGTGAATAGTAATTTTCGGTGGTTCCGGTATCGACTTGTCCAGAGGCGAATCTCATTTTTCGCGACAGATAACCAGAGGTGGGGCATTTAATATTATCTCCAAGCCAGCAGTTCCTTTTCGGTCGCTTTTTCACCAGCAAGTTTTAGATAAGCTTCTTCTAGAGTTTGTGAACCTGTTTCAGCTAGGATTTCTGGGATGGTTCCCTCAAATAGTAATATTCCTTTAACGATGATACCGATGCGATCGCAGATCTCTTCCACGAGGGGAAGCATATGGCTGCAAATGAATACAGTTTTTTCCACTTTCTTTGATAGTTCTTTTATCAAGTCTTTTACCATCTTAGAGGCCTCGGGGTCTAAATTGCTCGTCGGCTCATCCAAGAATAGAATTGTGGGATCATTCACCAACGCCGAAGCGAGTAAGATCTTTTGCTTCATCCCTCTGCTATAAGTCTCGAGTAGATCGTTACGCCGCTCCTCTAGTCCGAACATTTCAATCAGTTCTTCAATCCGATCCTTTAAGATGGTTGGGGACACGTTATAGAGAGACCCCATGAATTCTAAAAATTCGACAGGGGTTAATTTGCCAAAAACACCTGGTTGTTCTGGTAATAAACCCGTGCGACCTTTGACCACTTCCGCATCGTTAATTTCCACACCGTCCACGGAAGCGGTTCCATCTGTTGGTTTAATTATACAATTTAGTAACCTTACGGTCGTGGTCTTTCCAGCACCATTCGGTCCTAAAAGCCCAAAGGTAGTACCGTATTCAACATCTAACGTCAAACCATCGAGAGCGGTAATATCCCCAAATTTTTTCGTGAGTTTTTTCGTCCTAATCGCGTACCCAGACTTCAAATTCAGTTCAACCTCAAAACGATAGATTATCTGGAGGAAAGAAATTTTCGTTTTTAAACATTTCACATAAAAAAAATGGAAAAAACCATAACTTGAGTAAAAATCTTATATAATTTTTAAATTGTAATTTTGATGTCCACCCTCCACGATTTGTATTATCCTAAAAGCGTTGCGATTATTGGGGCATCCCCGAACCTCTTGAATATGGGAAGTGCCTTTTTCATACAAGCAATAATTGAGATGAACTACGACGGAAAGGTGTATTACGTAAATCCTAAATATAAGGGGCAGGAAATAAATGGGGAAAAGATTATCGGATCATTAGATGATTTGGATGAACGAATTGATGTAGTTTACTCATGTATCCGTGCGAGTTTGGTACCGGATCTGCTTAGACAGTGTGTGAGGCGAAAAGATAAATTTTTCATCTGTTTTACGTCGGGATTTTCTGAGATTTTAACTGAGGATGCCATTGCTCTTGAAAAAGAGTTGCTTTCAATAATAGAGGGAAGTTCTACGCGCATTGTGGGTCCAAATTGTCTTGGCCCGTATAATCCAGTAGTCCGGATCGGGTGGAACACCGGTATTTCAGCCAATCAGGATCAGAGGGGTAATGTAGCTTTCGCATCGCAGAGTGGAGGTCACGCCAGTGGGCTTTTAAGGGTTACGGAGGGGCGTGGGTTTTACTATACACTAGGATTAAGTTTCGGAAACCAGATTGATATTAATTGTTTAGATGTATTAACGTATTATGCATCGCATGAAGAAACCGAAGTCATCGCCTTATACTTGGAGGATACAGGAAGTGCTAGTGGATCTGACTTTTTTAAGAAACTACGAGAAGTCACACCACTGAAACCAGTCATCATTTGGAAAGGAGGTCAAACATCCAGCGGAGCTCGGGCAGCTGCGAGCCATACAGGTGCAATAGGGGGATCGTACCAAATATGGAAATCAATGACCAAGCAAGCTGGAGGGATTTTTGTTGAACAGAGTGAAGAGTTTTGGGATATTATTCACTTATTATCAATTTTTATTCCTCAAAAGAAGATGAGGATGTGCAAGAGTCTTGGGCTTATAATACCTGGAGGCGGGAATTCTGTTGAGGCAACCGATCTATTCACCCAACGCGGATTCAATGTTCCAGTTTTATCCCTAGACACACAACAGCAATTATCTACCCTTATGCCATCTGTAAACACCTCATTTAAAAATCCTGTGGATTTGGGGGCAAGTGGCACGATCGATCGGGTGTTTTTAAACAGCATAAAATATGTTTCAAATGATCCTAGTATCGATATAGTCATTAATTATCAGCCGTTAGAGTGGATTGTGAATATGGAGGAGCGTTTTGCGGGTTCGGGTTATCCTGCATCAATAGCGAGATCTTTAGGACGGGTAATTAAAAAAATTGAAAAACCGCTAATTCATCTAACCCCAATTCTAAGTTATGATACAAAAGTCGCAGAAATTTTTCCAAAATTTATAGAAATTCTCAGAAAGAGAGGGATTCCGCATTTTCTATCCATGGAACGCTTGGCGGTAGCTCTCACCCATCTCAATGAGTATATTCACTTTTTGAACCGCCGAAAATGACCAAATCTGGATTAAAACTGCTATAACACAACGCTTAAATAAATTTCTTAGTTACTTTTAGGTGATGGTTACCGCAAAAAAAGCAAGTGGAGAAATAAAACCCTTGATGGAGTACAACTCCCCACTAGATTACCTCTTTTATGCGCAAAATGTTACCATTGTGGGTGCAAGCCGGAACCCAAATTTTGGTACGGGGTTTTTCCTTTCTGCATTCAGGCATAGTAACTATGCAAACCCAGTATATCTTGTTAATCCCAAATATGCGGGACAAGAGATAAGGGGATATCCAGTCTATTCGTCAATTTCCGATATTTCAGATGAGCTGGATTATGTCATTTGTGGTATCAAAGCAAAACTTGTTCCCAATTTAATCCAGGAATGTGTGGAAAAAAAGGTAAAATATGTCTGTGTCTTTTCATCTGGATTTTCGGAACTACAAACATCCAAAGCTAAAAATCTTGAACAGGAATTATTGGATATTACTCGGGGGTCGATTACGCGATTAATAGGGCCGAATTGCCTCGGAGCACTCTGTGTAAAATCAGGGATCACCTATAATCCAGTCTATTCGAAGCGTGAGGGAAATATTGCTTTTGCGTCTCAGAGTGGGGGGATTGCAGTGAATATGTGCGAAATCCAGCCCCAATTATCACTCTATTATAGTAAAGGGATTAGTTTTGGAAACCAAATTGATCTTAATTGTTTAGATTTGCTTTCGTATTATGGGAAAGATCCTGATACTGACGTTATTGGTATGTACTTAGAATCGCTAGGGAATGCGGATGGAAACAAATTTTTTCAAACAATGCGGGATGTCACTAAATATAAACCCGTGGTTATTTGGAAGGGGGGGCAAACGGAGTTTGGAGCACGCGCAGCAGCGAGTCATACAGGGGCAATGGCAGGTTCCTTTAAAATTTGGAAGACGGCGGTTAAACAAGCCGGTGGTACATTTGTTACTAAAAGTCTGGAATTTTGGGATACACTGCAATTATTTTCTAGAATCATACCGAACAAGCGCTTACCTAGAGGAAACAAGGTGGGGTTAATTGTGGCAGGGGGAGGCGCCTCAGTCGAATTAACGGATACGTTAAGTAGCAAGGGGTTTGTAATTCCAGAATTCAAACCCGAGATCCAAGCAAAACTACAAAAAATCTTCCCACGGGAAAATACCTCAGTGCGAAATCCGGTAGATACCGGGGCTATGGGTATGATAATTGATACGATTATTAAGTCATTGAAAATTATGGACACAGATCCGGATCTTGATCTTATAGGGTTTTACACCCCAATTAATTGGCTATCCCAAGTCGAAAGACAGGGGGCTACTGGGTACATGGCGTCTATCTCTCGTTCATTAGGACGGGTTGCTAAAAAAATGGACAAGCTCTTTTTCGTGATCTGCCCCATCGTAGAAATGACTGAATTTAATGCAAGAGTTTCCTTAACTTTTAAGGATGCCTTGTGGAAAAAATATGTCCCCCATTTCGAGAGTATCGCCCGGGCTGCGACCGCCTTAACCCACGCAATTCATTATTCTGAAATTAGGGACAAGTGAAATAAAATCAAAGCAATATAAATCTCTTGTTTTATTCAGCCTTCCGAGTTAAACCAGACCATTGCACGTTTGGTACTCCGGTAGATTTGGCAATCTCGTAAAAATACTCCATTTCATCCTTTGTCAGGAGCTTAAAATCTTTGCACACCCAATCCCAATCCATTCGTTCATATTTAGCGCTGGCGAGATTATTAAAAGCTAGCAGATCCCACCGTGAAATCTTATTTCCCAACCCTTCGACAATGAATTCCCCAATACGTTGGATATTTTGCTCAGTAGCTGTATATTTTGGGATAAGAGGAGTGCGAATCCACATTTCTTTCCCCAAGGATTCAAGCTTGTTCGCGAGCCAAATTGCATTCTGGAGTATCTTCTCATTTGAGACGCCTGTGAATTCCTCATGCTTGGTGCTATCGATTATCTTCAGGTCGAAAAGGACGAGATCGACATAGGGAATTAATTTTTCATAGGTTTCTTTGGATGCATAGCCACAGGTATCGATAGCGGTATGAAAGCCAGCCTCTTTGCACTTTTGAAGAAACTTCAAGATAAAATCGGGTTGGAGGGTGGGCTCACCACCAGAAACCGTGATACCCCCCTTGGATTTTTCGTAGTAAACCTTATCCTTTTCGACTTCATGGAATAAATCCTCTAAGCTCCGATGTTCTCCGAGTTTACGTAAAGCAGTGGAGGGGCATTCATCGACACAGGTGCCGCAACACTTACATTTAGCCCGGTCAATATGGATCCCCGTCTTATCAAGCTTGATCGCGCGCTGGGGACATATTTCAACGCAGCTCTTGCATCCAATACACTTGGATTTGAACCACTGAATGGAAGGGTCTTTAAATATAGATTCCGGATTATGGCACCAGACACATTTCAAAGGGCAGAGCTTAAAAAATACGGTCGTTCTGATGCCTGGACCATCCTCAGTGCTCATCTTTTGGATCTGAAAGATATATCCAGAAGCTGATTCAGCCATTATCAATCGCACTTATCAAGTTTATTTTTGTTCTAGCTTAGTAATTAGTGCAATATATTCTTTCATTGCATCTACTTTGGACATTCCTTTCCGTTTTGTCCATTCATCGAATTTCGCACGAGCTCGGACCTTCATACGTCCCGGTCGGTCGCCAGTGGCATCACCGAACTGCGCCTGTTTAAAAAAACTGTATAACTCTAGCTGAACATTGACGGACTGTTTCGGGAGCTTATCGCTTCTGGCAACCGCGTCTTTAAAATCCGCTTCAAGTTTTTTCATTTCTTCTACAGACATATTAACAGTCACATTCCTTATTTTTCAGCTTGGGAGAGTTCTAGTGCGCTACCACCAGTGCAGTAATACTCCCAGCGGAGACTCATGGTTTTAGCAATTGGACATTGTCCACATATACACCCTTTTTTTTCTTTTATCACGGAGATCTTCCCGATCATACAAAACCCAAGGGATGTATCGCCAGTTCCCACATAACTTGGGCATTTACCGCAATAGTCTTTACACGTATAGATGACTTGTTCACGATTCTCTCGCTTCTGTCTCTCGGATAATTTACCGTATATCATCTGTAATTTTTGCTCAAAAGTGAGGTTCTTAAAATCTTCTTCTGACATTTCTAACACCTATTTCTTGTTCTTTATGTTACTTTCTACATAGAATAAATTTTTGTTCATTCTTTTAAACGGTTTTCTGGAAAAGAAATGCCATAAGTCTCAACTAAACTTTTAAAAGTGTCCAATTCAGCTTGTGCATGCTTCTTAATTCTTCTTCTCATTAAGTTTAGGATGATTCTCACAAGGATTGATTTAGCTGTACCATTCCAAACCATGGAGATTTTAGTACCCTTCGGAATTTCCTCAAATATTGTTTCAACTTCGATATTCATGCCTTGGCCCGTAACTTGGGATAAGATCCGCTTTCTAGATTCATATTCAAGCAGCTTATCTTCTAAAATATAGGAACGCCCTTTCTCCAAATAGTATAAGTGTGCGATCGCGCCCACTTCTCCAAAGGTACCTTGAATCACTTCCACTTTTTCTAAATACTTTGTATAGTGTAGCATATTGTCTGGATCTTTAAATGCGTTCCACACAATATCAGGAGGTTCATTAATATCGCTGTTTATTTTAAATTTTACCATTTCCAACACTATAAAATCTTTTTAACCATAAACTTTAACATACTATCCGAATTTCTGTCTATTAAAGTGTTTTAGTGCACTCCCAAAATCCGCTGGAAATAATTTCATGTAATAATGGTTGGTATTCACCGTAAATTAAAAAATTTTGTATTGCGACCGCAACCAACACTAATTATACGGTCAGGTGTAACTTTTCCAGTTTCATCATGGGTAAAATCCAAATAAACGCCTTTGATACATTCTTCGACAGTCAATCCTAAATCTTCAGCGTGAATTCTATTACCTGGAGGGAATGTTCGAGTCAAATTCGATTCATCCTTCCATATTTTTTTACTTTTAAATTTTGGCATTTCACACCCCAAACTTTGAAAAGGTGTAACAATCCCTTCGGTTTGATATTTTTCTTTAAGAAATTCTAAGGTAGCGGGTAGATATTCGCCTACAATTGACCATGCCTCCGCCTCAACTGGCTGAAGGTATAAGTTCATCCCAGTACTTAGCCCAGCAATTCTTTGAATGAAACCAGCTCTGCCTAAGTACATAAAAGTGTTCATCATTGCAGGAAATGGATGGAAGGCGAACATAAAATCGCCCAAATCATAAAATAATTTCGCTGCTAATCCATCAAAAAGGGTACCTGCGACTTCATAATTGGAGGATTCTAATAGTAGATTAAGGACACCTGATACCCATATTAATCCAAGAGAAAAGGACGAATTTTGCCATTGGGGAGTCCGTTCGTTACGGATGTCGCGAAGTACATCTATAAATTTACTTCCAGAATCATTAAAACTGCGACATCGTTTAACCATCTCACGTAATTTATAACCATACCTCTGATGGCGCCGATTCAACAATTCATCATCCCTTGGTACGAGCCACCAATCGACAGGAATCCCATCTTCAACATGTACATTTAAAATAAATAAAACATCTTGAGTCGTATCATCAATTATAATAAATGGAATGTCGACTGATTGACCATATAACATAATAACCATTCCAGTCTGTAGGTCAGTCCTCACAGTCATTACTGGTGGTGAAGCGGCATAGCACAAAGTTTTTTCGGGATGTTTAATCTCTCCTTCTTGCACTGCTTTGATGGTAAAAATAGATTCATTTAACCGAACATTACCTAGCTCATATATAATATCGGTAAAAATTTGAAAATTTTTATCTAATGCGTCCCAACCATGCTTCTTATAAAAATTCCATATATTTAAACCCAATGGAATAAATCGTTTAGTTCTGATATCATCAGATATCTCTCCTAATGAATGCTGAGACTTTGGCTGTTCAGTCATTTCATTTCCCCCGTTTTATGATCAATTCTTAACCTTGAATAACCTTTCTATCTGGAAATGGAGGTTACTTCAAAATTGAGTCTTAATACTTTTTAAACCTCAAATGACAAATAAGAAATTGAAACAATTTTTTAAGATAGAGGGAATAAAATGAGCGGAATTAAGAAAATAAAATTTATCTTACCCGATGAAAACCGATTTTGCGCTAATTTTTCCACTTTTGAAACGAAGGGTCTGAGGCTTTCACATTTAGGATTGCTAATCATTGGTGAGATGTTGAGGAAAGAGAAAAATTGCTCCATTGAGGTGTTCGATGAAAAGATTACACCCGTTTCAATGGCTGACCTTGAGGGTGCCGATTTAGTAGGGATCTCCATTCAAACCATAGCTGCCGTAAGAGGATATCAACTAGCCGAGTGGATAAAAAAGCAATTCAAAATTCCTGTAGTACTAGGGGGCGTTCACGCTACATTAAATACGAATGAAGCGCTTGAATACGCGGATTATGTGGTCCGAAATGAAGGTGAACAGGCATTTTTAGAATTGGTGGAAGCGCTAGAAAACAAAATAATACCCGATGATATCGGGGGTTTGTCTTTTAAGCACGGTGGAGAAATCTATCATAACCCCCGGCGACCGTTTATTACGGATCTCGATATGTTACCGTTTCCCAATTGGAAACTTATAAAGGGCATGTTCAAGGCTAAAGAGACGGTACTTAATACTTTTATTTACCCAATGCAAGTAACGCGAGGATGCCCTTTTAATTGCACCTTTTGCTCTGTTACGCCCACCTTTGGAAAAAAACTGAGACATAGATCGATTGAAAGCGTGATGGAGGAAATAAAAAGGAATTGGAAAATTTCGCAGTATTTTATTTTCTTTTATGATGATAATATCGTCGGCAATAAAAGATATTTTAAAGATTTACTATCAGCCCTGATTGATAATGAATTAGTACCTAAAGCTTGGCATTCGCAGATGAGAGCTGATGTGGCAGAAGATGATGAACTGATTGATTTGATGAATCGAACCCATTGCTCCGCTGGCACCTTTGGATTTGAATCTGTAAATCCAGACTCTCTTAAAGAAATGAAAAAGGGACAAACCCTAGACTCAATTGAGTATTGTATTGAAACGATGCATGAACACGACATATTCGTTAATGGATTCTTCGTCTTTGGATTTCAGAACGACTCGAGAGAAACCATTCAAGAGACTATCAAATTTGCTTCGGAAAAAAATATCGATCTTGTTGGATTCATGCCGCTTACCCCATTTCCAGGCACTCCACAATTTAAAGAAATGCAAGATCGAATCATTTCAAAATACTGGGAATTATATGATGTGCAGCACGTCGTTTTTTATCCCGAAAATATGACCCCATTCGAACTTTACAAAGATACTATTGACGCGTACATAAAATTCTATGACCTGAAAGCCAAAAAATTTCCTAAGGCTAAAAAAACTAGATTACAGGACATCCGAACTCTATCACATCGCCAACTTTTTGAAAATATCGTACGTCGGTGGGCCAAACGCACGCGTTGGCTGTATGACCTCGAATTAGTAGCAAATGAACGCTATATGGCCTGGCTTAAAGCACTACCTGAACAACCAGATATAGGAAAAATTGAGCATTTTACGATGGAATTTGAATCCTTGGACCTTCACGAACAACTTAAGACACGCAGGCGAGGTCTTCCAGCCTAAACTTAAATTTTTAAAATAAGGAATTAATAGATAAAAGGAATGAGCTTTTTTGTAGATCTTCGATATTCTTCGTATTCGTCCTCAAATTCCTCGACTAGTATTCGTTCTTCAATTTAGACCCTATTGGTCGTGATCTTAATTTTTACCATCTATAACATCTCATAAACTTATTAAAGATAAACTTTGGTTTGATCAAATTGAAATTCAAAAACACCGTAAATGGTTAAGAACTTAATTTTAGTAATTAGGTAATTTTGGTTAGCTTTAAAAAAGCCTATATCATTAGCCCATTATTAATAGTTGCGGCACTCACTTACTCCTTGTCAAAATAATGTAGTCTTTGACATCAACACTTCCGGACTCAGTTGAAATTTAAAATGTTGAGTTATAGAAAACGCTACTTTTTTTTCGGGCGATATTGGAACTCTTTTCGCATCTTATCTACGCTTTTCATATCAATCCCCGCTGCATCGACAGTGGAACGAAGTGAGGATCTTTTCCCAACTTTCGCCTTTGATGCGTCGGAATATTCCTTCCATAGAAATTCGGTATAGCGTCCATGCTTTCTACTAATGATTATTTCTGGGGAGACCTCATCCTTCCGTGAATCGAGGGTTAAATCTAAATAGGCGCCCTCCAAGACCTCCTCGAACGTTAAGCCTAGATCTTCTAATTTGAATCTACCCTCAGGATCGTCCGGAAATTTGGTTTCCAGTAAATCGGGGTTCTCATCTGCGTTTTTATACACTTTTTTATCATGCGTGTTTGGAGGAACTCGGTCGTAGGTTTGATAGGGCATGACCATCCCTTTTTGTTCCCATTTATTCCGCATAAATGTAAGACATTCAGGCGTGTTTCGGGATATCATTGGCTGGGCATCTTTTTCAATGGGGTGAAGGTAATGGCGGTGTTCTGTAAAGAGCCCCCCAAAGACTTCAAGGAATTTCTTTTTAGAGCTCGCACCGCCGTAGCCCATACTACCTAACATTGGAGGGGCGGGCCACCAATTAAACCAATAATCGTTTAATTTATAAAAACGTTTAGAAAGTATTCCATCGAACATAAAACCCATTACTTCATATGAGGAGGCTTCAAGTATCATATTAAGAGTGGCACTGCACCAGGTAACAACAAGACTATAAGCACTATTATTCCATTGTGGTGTCCTTTCGTTTCGGGCATCATAAAGAGTAGCAATAATTCGATCTGCAGCTTGATCTAAATTTTTACTGCGCTTTGGTATATTTTTTAACTTATAGCCCAATTTCATATGACGCCTATCAAAAAATTCATCTTCCACATTTATTATCCACCAATCTACAGGAATCCCATCTTCTAAGTGGAGATTTAATGCAAACAGGGCTTCCCCATCTTTAAAATCATGAATGCATAAAAAGGTAGTATCTGAACTCTCACCAAAAAGTAGTTTCATAGCTCCTTGTTGGAGATCGCTCCTAATTGCTAAAACGGGGGGGAAGAAAGCATAGGTGAGAATTTTATCAGTCTGACTTTCAGGTATTTTCCCCGTTATGACATCGCGAGCTGTAAAGATCGATTCATCTAACCGAATAGCGGAAAGATCATAAATAGTTTCGCCGAACTTGGTGAAAAGATACTTGAGATATTCCCAACCGTACTCCTTGTACATTTCCCAGATATTGGTGCCCAATGGTAAATGATATTTGGTGGGAATATCATCAGAAATTTCCCCAAATGTGTGCATAAAATCACCTCATTCCTTTTTTTAAATATTAATCCTACTTCATAAA
Source organism: Candidatus Helarchaeota archaeon (assembly GCA_016840125.1). The sequence continues at coordinate 36,411 of JAEOSY010000385.1, forward strand.
AATTAAACTTCAATATTAATAAGAATTTTTCACCAGATCCCTGGTATTATACGATATCGAGTTTGTTGGGCATATTCCTTGTAACCTTCGAGCTCTTCATGGAGTAATTTATCTTCATAACGGATCCTGATAAATAACTAAATTACACAAATGCCAGCCGGGATCAACGAAAAATAGGACCCAAGCGCAAAACATTGTGAAATGACTAATATGCTAAAACCTACATACAACCAAAGTCCTTAATTTGATTAGATTTCGAATAGATCAAATATGTATTTTATATCTGCAGTTGGATTTGCTTTTGTTAAATTAATATAGCAGAATGGACAGTCTGTAATAATTGAGGGGACTTGCATCTCTAATTTCTCTTTTATGAGACTAGTCGCAATGTTTGCGGCATCTTCAGGTTTATTCCCTAACAATCCACCACCTGCACCACAACATTTTCGTTCAGGAGGTAAGGTAATATTATTGTTACATTTCTCTACAAGTTGTTCGTAGAGATTTGAATTATAGGTTGATAAATGGCAAGAAATGTGAAATTGCGCTGGTTGAGATGCAATTATACTGTTAGACTCGAGATGTGGGATGATTTTTTCGAAAACATGAGTGATTGAGGTTTTTAGATTCAATTCGTTAATGATCTTTTTAATAGTGGATGTACAACCAGGGCATATTGAAACAATCTCTTTAATTTTCATAACATTTATGAGATCTTTCCAATTTTTCTGATTTTTTCTAAATTCTGAAGTTAATCCCGTATTCTTTAGAATACTTCCACAACAAATGGGTTTGTTAATTATTTTAAATTTTAAATTGAGTTTATTTAACAGTTCTAAAATCTGTTGAATCTTAATAGTATGTTTGATCGGTAGTGTGCAGCCTAGAAATAGATGAAAGTTAGCTTCTTGCTCAGCTGATTGATACTTTACACAATGAGTTAAGATTTGTTCTGTATCTTCTCCATATGGATTACCAAATTTCCTAATATTTTTATTAATTTGGTCGAATTTCGGGACTTTAACCTTCCCAGATTCTAAGGCCCACTCGCGTAAGTTAATTATAAGAGCAGTGACATCAATGTGAGGGGCACAATGTTCATTACAGATACCACATGTTGTGCAGTACTCTAATGTTTTTAAAAATTCAGGAGCAATGGGTTTATTTTGGTATATTTGATCCGCAATCTTTATTTTACTTATCGGAGAATGTTCATTATTCGGAAATATTCTTTTTATTGCGCAGAAATCCAGACAATCTTTACAAAAATCACATTTGACTAAGATATTTTTCAAATATTCTTTCTCTAATTTCAGTTATATTCAACCTCAAGTGTTTTTGCAAATAAAGGGAGTAATCTAATAATAAGAACCTAATGAAGGGGATTCATAAAATTTCATTTAAGTCCAATTTTGAAAGGAAGTTTGTATAATACTCGTGTGAAATATTGAAACTTTTAAGGATTGGTTTTAAATTAGATCCACTTTCTTGTAAAAGGCGCAATACGGTCATAAGTTTCGAATTGATATTGGAGAGAAGTTCACGTAGGATTTCTTCATTTGGATTTCCGACATCAATCATTGTAAGAACTTCATTAAACAGCTCTTTCTCGGTCTTTTCAATTATTAAGTTATTGTGTTGACTTTTGATTTCTTTTCCATCTAGATCAACATGAATGTCCCAAAGATCCTTTCGCATCATTAGTATAAAAGAGGAGTTTGAACCTAGAATGTAGGATGATTTCCCATTAAGTTTATCAACATCTTGGATATCGAATTTCGGGAAAATATAGTATTTACTTGCATTCGGATTAAATAACAAGATAGAGGGAACAAATTTCTCAAGTTTTTCATCCTCTGCACTGGTTATTATAATTCTCTTACCTAATAAGATATTTCGCCAGAGATAAATTGCTTTTTCCCTAAAAGTTTCTATTACTAATGCAACTCTACCCTTTTTTTCTATATGACTCTTTTGCTTAACTTTCAGAAGGTACTCATTGTTAGAGTGTTTTAAATAGGTACTAATAATCTGAAATATTTCTGTATCTTCACCCATGACAGTAATAGGTAGGTCGTCTTGAGTGAAGAAGTCGCAACCTTCTAGTAGTCTATATATAGTATCAAATACAGTTAAAATGAATTCAGAATCAGTATCCAATTGAGTAACTAAAATTAGATTCAAATCATCAGTGATTCTTTTTATATTATAGAGAACCTGTTTACTCTGAAAGGTTTCGATAGATGAACCTGTCATACTCTCCGATAACCTATCAATTGCGCTAAATAGTCCAGCAAATAATTGTTCATCAAGTTTAGCTTCATTATTTCTCTTCCAAGAAAGGAGTGAAACTCCACCTACAGTTGTAATGTAGAAGCCTTTAATCATTTAATCCCATTATATTCTGCTATAGTAATTTTTACAATTATTCTGTTTCTAAGTTCTCGTAAATATAGCGAGCAATCCCATAAACATTTAAATCTTCGCTTCCAACTTTCACACTATAATTTAAATTCATCTCACATAAAGGACAAGCATTAATAATGTTTTTTATTCCTTTTTCTTTCGCTTCCTTTATCAGGTCTTGACCAATCCACAGAGCAAAGTCAGGATACATGAAATTAATACTGCCGCCACAGCATTTAGCTTTTTCCTGTTCATCCTCTAATTCAACAAAATTCGCTCCAGCAATCGCTCTTATCAGTTTCCTTGGAAGATTAAATTCTTTAGCATAACGACCTAAATAGCACGATTCATGATATGCAGTAATTTCGGGATTTCCTTTCAAAGTTATTTGGTTTGCTTCAAGTAATTCATTAATTATATGCACCGTATGATAGAATTTTAAATTTAGCTTGGGATAGAACTTAGGTAAGTAATTCTGGAGTATGTAATAACACATAGCACATGTTGTAATTATTTTTTTAACTTGAGCTTTTTTGATACTCTTTCCAATCTTTTTAATTGTTTTTTTGAATAACTTCTCATCCCCACTTGCTAGGACAGGCCAACCACAACAAATCTCTTTTTTGCCTAAAGTTTTTATATTTATTCCTGCTTTTTTTAGGAGAAAATACAGCGATAATACTTCTTCAGGAGTAGTTGAACCAGCATGGACTAAACCACTTGCCTCAGGAGCACTTTTTCTGATCTTTTCAACGTAAACCTTTGCAATATTACCTTCGAAAGCGTTCATACAACCCAAAAATAGTAGATAATTGCTTTGATCATCTGTTTCTAAAGTTTCATCAGTAATATCAATACGTAGGTCGTTAAGAATTCCATAAATATTTCCCCTTTTCTTAATATTTTCAAGTAAAAGTTTATATGCTCCAGGGGGGGACAGCCCTTTTGACAGTGCTTGTTTTTTAAGTGCTAGATTCAAATCTACGAGAGAGATATCCACCGGGCATGATATTCTACAACGATCACACAAGGCGCAAACACTGAGATTTTCTAAGTGTTTTGCTTGAAATTTAAAGCCCTTCTTCAATGCCTCGGATCCTAATAAAATGGGATTCACAGGAGATAGCTTTTTATCCTGTGTTTTTTGATACGTTGGACAAATAGGTAGGCAATCATTGCAGAGATCGCATTTCACGATAACATCTTTAAAATCTTTTAAGGATTTTATTATCTTTTTCCTTGACATTGCTTTCATGCTCCTTTAGGAAAGAATGGTTGAAGTATTTTATATTCGGATTCCAAATTTAACTCAACAACTTTTTCATTCTTAGGAATATCAAGTTTATCTATCCAGCGTCGTTTCTCCTTGTATAAGGAAAGAGCTATCAAATAATTATCCTTCAATATGTTCTTAGTATTGCTAAAGAAGCCGTCTGGTGTTTCAGAGAGCTGTTTAGCACCACAAGCGATATTGTAGAGGTATTGAAGATTTACAATTCGTTCACCAGTCTGTAAAAGATCTTGAGCCGTGAAATTTGTCCCAATTGCAGCATTTACTGCATTAGTTAAGAGATCCATTGCAAAATAATCTTGATTCTCCATAAAGGCAAACGATGAGAACTTGCAGACAACTAAACTATCGATTAGGGAGTAATAATTCTCCATAAATATTAATTCCTCAATTTTTTTGTCCAAATCCTGAGGAGCGTCCCCATCGAACAGATCTTTTACAAATAGAAATGATTTATTGAATGATCCTGATACGAGGGAGGTGACAAAACTTAAGGCTTGAGTATAGTCTTTACCTCCAAGTCCTGGATCTAGTGCAGTAATTCCCAAACCATTAATTTGTATCAAAAGATTCTCTAATTTCAATTGGGTTGCGATTTCAATAAGGGATTTGGAGAGTAATTCACCAGTTTTTTTTCTTGTTGAGATGAGGTCGATGAACTCCCTAATCCGTTCAGTATCATTAAAAGAGACTTTGTATTCATCAAATTTATTATCTAAAAGACCTTGCGCTGTCGCTTCCATTAATAAATTCATAATATTACTGAATTGAACAGTATCTAATCCAGATAAATTGCAGAGGTAATTGAGTTTAATGATTTGATCATAGTTTTTTACGCCGATATTTGGTCCGAGAGCCCATAACGATGCAAATTGTGGAACATAATAGGACTCGTTGTCAAATGTTACATACTTTCCACATTTGGCAATACGACATAAATCGGAACAGGGGCTATCCTTAAAGTTCTCAATATTAATGAGATTATTGATTTGGTAATCGTTCTGCTGTTTAATTTTCTCTTGTAAATGACTACAAATATGCATAGCACCCTTTTGGATGGTTTCATCGAAAAAATAACCAGTCCCAATGGTAGGGAGAATCTCCCCAGTAATCGGTTTTGATTCAAGAGTGGTATCCCATTTATCTACTTCTTTTAAGAATTCCTCTTGGGCTGCATAAGTGATTTCTTTGACACCCCGAACTACAATAGCTTTGAGCTTCTTACTCCCCATGACTGCACCGATCCCACAGGCACCGGCGTTACGACTTTTTTCAAATACGACTGAGGAATAGGGGACTGTGTTTTCACCCGCTACACCTATAACCCCAACGGTGGTTTGACCTAGTTCATTGATCAAATCCTTAATTCGTCCATATTTCAAATAAAGCTCGCTCGTTGTGTCATAGGTATTTTTACCCCATAGATTAGAAGCTTTCTCTATCCTAACAGTCTCATCATCAATATAGAGATAAACTGGTTTTTTTGAGGCGCCTTCCACAATTAACAGGTCATAACCTGCCATTTTTAGCTCAGGTCCCCATCGCGTGCCGACATGGCTTTCCCCGATCATTTGATTAATTGGGCTTTTTGAAACCAATGTTAGTCGACCGCTAGAACTTAATGAGGTGCCAGTTAGGGGACCAGGTGCAAATAGTATTTTATTATTCGCATCTAAAGCATCCATTGTTGGTGGTACTTCTCTGATAAAATATGAAACTGCTAGACCAAGTCCGCCTAGGTATTTACGTATGAGATCATCATCAATGCTTTCTGTGGTGACTTTCTTATCGGATAAGTTTACCCTTAGTAGTTGTTTTGTAATACTCATCTTTACTAACCTCCGCCAACTGGAGGAAAAAATGCAATTGTATCTGTATCTGTGATTTCAGTGTTGATTCCATTTTGGAATTCAATATTTCGACCGTTTCGCAGTATTATTATATTTGGTTTAACCGTCCCATTTGATAAAATAAGGTCTTTGAACCCATCTTGCTTTATATTCAAATATTGGATTAAATGAATAATTGTTAAATTAACGGAATTATCAGTAGATTGCATATCTAAAACCCCAAATAATTTATTAGGGGGGATTTCAAGTTTCTGAATCCCCATAAAATCAAAAAAGGTTAAAAAAAAATTTGATTAGCATTAACCTAGATTTCCTCTTAGAGTTATTAACTAGCAGTCTCCTCTTCTATCCCGAGGGATTTAAGTGTATCCAGGATAGGTTTTCCAGTATCATCCCATCCACGTTTTTCGTAATATTCTTTGAGGAGTTGTGTAAGATCACTCGTTTCACCCTTGTGTGGACCATCAGGTAATGGCTTTTTTAATCTAATTGGGAGGGTATCCGCACTCCCAGTCATACCACTTTTTAAGTTAAAAAGCCTTTCAAGATTATAAATGCGAGTTCCTATCTGCAAAAATTCCTCGCTCGTGTATTCTTCACCAGTATCAGCATTAGTCAGAGCAACTAAGTCATCAATAGTGACACCGTCCTCCACGATACCCAGAGCGACAAATTTACAGATAAGGAGTGAATCCAGAACTGCAGAGGCATCCTGTAGGAGGATCGTCAAATCTACTTTCCCTTCTTTTTCCAAGGGATCATGCTTTGTTGGGGTAGTACCCAGAACTTCAGGAGCAATTAAATAGGCCTTTAAATGATCACCCCCTCGTGTGGAGGTAACATAGCTTAACGCCTGACCCCGCAATCCCCGTGGATCGTAGGCAGGGAGACCCATTTTTTTAACAGTTATAGCACCTTCCAAATAATTCCATTTTTCAGCTAGCGCTTGAACTCCTAAATTAAGGTCCTTACCCACTTTTTTATTTTTACCCATTAGCTTTAGAACCTCGAGCAGTGCATCTCCATTACCAAATCCTAAAATACCGCTTTTTAATTTAATAGGGGCCACTTTTTCAGAATATTCCATGGCAAAGGAAATAACATTCCCAGCAGATATAGTATCGATCCCATACTCATTACACAACTCATTCGCTTGAGTTACAACCTTGAAATCAGTTATCCCACAATTACTACCTAATGAAAAGAGTGATTCATACTCAGGGACAACCATTCGATTGTTATTAATCGTCGTGTATTTACCACATTTCATGATATTGCAATAATCGGAACATCCAAAGGTTTTCCAATCAAATTTTTGCTTGATATTGTCCACATAGAGGTTCTCAACATTCTCCAATGCACAAGTCTGAAAATTTTTTCCAGGTAACAAACCTAATTCGCTAATAATTGAAACAAGAACAGCTGTCCCACTTTCGTTTAATGCTGTTCCCGTGACAGATGCTTCAGACAGTTTTTTTGCAACATTCTCATTTATAGCATTGAAATCGATCTCATTAGAGATGGGAATATCCTTGGTTCCCTGAACGACTATTGCTTTCAGCTTTTTACTCCCCATCACGGCTCCAAAACCGCAACGTCCAAACGCTCGATGTTTTTCAGCCATAATGCATGCGATCGGAGATAAGTTCTCACCTAAAGGTCCGATCAATACAGTTCTCGTATAACCTTTTCCACTTTCTCTATCTTTAATTCGACCATGCTCTGTTATGATCCACTCTAACGTATCAGTAGTTCTTTTCTTCCAAATCTTTTTAGCGGATTTAATTTCGACTTGATCATCACTTATAAAACTGTAAACTGGTTTCTTCGATCTCCCCTCAATTATGAGCATATCGTAGCCAGCCATCTTTAATTCAGGACCCCATTCAGATCCCGAATGAGCATCACCAAAGATTCCAGTTAGTGGGGATTTGGATGCAACTACAGCCCTTCCAGACGACTCGACAGGAGTACCTGTCAGAGGTCCTGTCGCAAAAATCAATTTGTTTTCAGGACCCAACGGATCAACGTCGGGAGATACTTCGTCCCATAAATATTTTATAGCGAATCCTGAACCTCCTAGAAAATTCCGTCGCATTTCCTTAGAAATTGCCTCGACGTCTATTTTGGAGGTTTTTAAATTTATTCTAAGTAATTTTCCAGTATAACCCATTTTTAAGACCTTTTCTATTTTTTACGTTTATCTTCTAAATTCAATAATTTATTGATATAGAGTATCTAAACCAGATTGTTTTTATATTTAAAGGTTTCAGCAAAATATGGTGGTTTTAAAGATGGGGAGAACTAAAATCTATTGAGTTTCAACTTGGACGTCTCTCCTTAAACAGCCTCTTTAAGTTAGATATTGAATAGTCGAATCTAATATGATTACCATACTGAAATACACTTTTCACTGATCCAAGTAATTCTGTTAAGGTTTGGAGGACTTTTTTGGTTCCTTGGGTGAATCGAGTTGCATTTGTAACAAGCTCATTTCCGAAACTCAGTCTGCGATCCCACACCTGTCGAAATGATGCTGTCTTTGACATCAACACTTCCTGGCTCAGTGGTGTGGTCAATGTCATAGAAAATCCCCTGAAATGCGTCTTCCAGTGTCATATCGATGTCTTCTAAGGTGAGAAAATTCCCAGGAGGGTAGTTCCATTCAAAGCTTTCTGAATTCTCGTAGAGTTTATCATCACGATAGTTGGGAAGCTCACAGCCAAGTGTTTGGATTGGCCAAGGAACGCCGGTTTCTTCCCATGTGCGGACAAAAATGGTGTTCCAATCTTCCGGAAGTTCTGTTTTAAAGAAGTCCTGAGCAAATTCTTCAAGAAACGCAGTCAAAAACTTATGGTTACTATTCAATCCATTACCTCTTAAGATGAAGAAGTTTCGTTTCATAAAGGAGATCATTTCGATCGTTTGAGGCATGGGAATGTAAGTAAAACCGACATCAGGCATGCCATATACTCGTTTAGCTGCTAGCATATCGTAAATCTTTCCGAATCCTTCATAATTAGACATTTCATAGGCTAGATGGACCATCGTGCCGTAGCCAATTCCAATTTGGTAAGTTGAGTTGGTCCATTGGGGGGATCGTTCATTCCGAATATCGAGTAAGATATCACGTACTTTCCAACCCGCGTTTTCCAGCCCTTTAAACTTCTTGGGAAGATCCCTTAATTTAATACCGTGCTTATGATGTCGTCGGTCTAGGATGTCGTAATCTTCCGGACCAACCATCCACCAATCAACGGGAATCCCATCCTCCAAGTGTCCATTTAAAATGAAAGAGGTCTCCATCGTATCATCGCGAATCCCGCAGTAAGAAACATCTACGGATTCCCCATAGAGGAGTTTCATCGACCCTTGTTGGAGATCAGCTCGAATAAAGCCGCCTGGGGGAAAAAGGGTGAACGCTATGGTCTTTTCTGGATTGTTTATTTTTCCTTTAAGAACATCCTGTGCAGTACTAATTGCTTCGTTCAACCGGTACTTAAATACTTCATATCCCAGAAAATCTGTGCCAGTCTGGAATCCTCGTGCTATATGATCCCAGCCATAGTGCCGGAACATGATCCAGAGAGTCCTATTCAATGGAAAATATCGTTTCAACGGTTGATCGTCTGGAATTGAACCATAAGTATGTAAAACCATCTCTATTACACGAAGGAAAATATATTTTATTTTATAACTATATATTATTTTTAAATAATAAAATCACTTGAATCGAAAAGTGGCTCTTAATGTGTATAGATCCAATCCTATGAGAGAAAGTCGGTTAGCGTGGTGAGTACTCTCTCGGTTTCTTGATGATCTATCCTTTAAGTGTCTGCTGGAATAAGGATGTGGTTGAAATGGAAATTTCAAAGGCGAAATATTACGATAAAGTGTATGGTGGCTGGTTAGGACGAGTGATTGGGAGCCATTTAGGAGCCCCACTGGAGTTACGCCCCTATTTTTATATCCAGAGGAAGTATGCGGGACTTGACAATTATATCAAGAAGATCACAGGTAATGAAGTGAATGATGATGAATTATACGAAATTGTGGCGTTATTAACATTAGAACAGCATGGCATTGATTTCACAGTAAACCAATTAGCCGAAGATTGGAAAAATCGCCTCTGGAAGATGAATTTTACCGCGGAAAAGGCAGCTTTAAAGAATTTAAGACAGGGAATACTGCCACCCCAATCAGGAATTCAAAATAATCCCTATTATGACTTTATAGGAGCCCAAATGCGAGCCGAAATCTGGGGTTTAATCAGTCCCGGGTGCCCGGAGGAAGCGGCGGAATATGCAAGATTGGATGCCAGTATCAGTCACGCAGGAGAGGGGATATATGGGGAGATATTTGTCGCTTGTTTAACGGCACTCTCATTCTTCAAACAGAATCCTAGGGAATTAATCCAAGAAGTCCTCCAGCGCTTCATCCCTGCAGAGAGTTTGTATTATTCGATTGTTGAGAAATGTCTTGCTTGGGCGGATTCACTTCCTGATTTTAAAATGGCACGTAAAGAATTGATGAAAACGTGGAAAAGAATACGGAAGCAACTCTGGAAGCAGTCACGGAGTGTGAAACGCAAAATCATACTGAGAGCGCCGAAAATTCATGAAGTTCATGTTCTCCCTAATGCTGGAATTATCACATTAGGGTTATTGTATGGGCAAGGAGATTTTGAAAAAACTTTATGCACTACTGCCTTATTCGGATATGACACAGATTGTAATGTGGGGAATGTGGGTACAATTCTGGGAGTGCAGTATGGGGCAGATCGAATTCCAGCGAAATGGAAGGATCCAGTTCGTGATACCTTCAAAACTTTTGTGAAGGGCTTTGAGGAAACTCGGATTTCAAAAATCGCAGAACGAATCTGTCAAGTTGGAAAGGCGGTTATCAAATCTAAATGTCAAAATATCCAACTAGGGGATTAAGGAGTCTTTATCATAAAGTTTATGTGAGATATTTTAAATACTATATGTAATTATTAAAAGAAAGTGATGAATGAACATGCCAAAATTTGAATGGGACTCGGATTCTGGGGAGCCCACAGAGCCAACAACCCACCCTGGACATTTTTGGGAAGAAGTGGAGCCAAGCGAAGACCATGATCCCGTTCGATTTTACGTTGATTCGGGAATAAAAGGACTCAAACGGCGACTTGATAGGGGAGACCCAATCGGGGATGTCCTAGCAAAAATGTTTAAGGATAAAAGAGGGGCAGTACTGACAGGAAAGATTGCTCAAAGAGATGTGGACCATTTTTTTGGGGAGTTTAGAAAAGCAATTTCAGCAAAACTAAAACGTATGATGCCAGCAGAAAGGTCGGGGGAGAAGAGGAGAAGGGCAGAAGATGAGATTGTAACGACTATCAGAAATAGTTGGGAAGAGTACAAGCGAAAATATAAGTTAAAATTAAAAGATTAATCTTTTTTCTTTTTTTAGAGCAAGAAAAGCGATTAGTATGTTGAAGATTCAAATTAGTTCTACAAAAGTAGAAACAGGGCATCTAGCTGCAAAAAAGGCAGTAGAAATTTTACGCAAGGCTTTGGTTTCGAAGCCGAAAGTGCGATTTATCGCAGCTACTGGAGCATCTCAGTTTGAATTTCTCGATTTTCTTTGTAAATCTGAGGGAATCGGGTGGAACCGGACTGAAATGTTCCATCTAGATGAATATGTAGGACTACCAATTACCCATCCTGCTAGTTTTAGAAAATATCTGACAGAACGTCTGGTTGAAAAAGTAAATCCAGGAGTAGTGAATTTCATCAAGGGAGATGCACCAGATCCAGCGGCTGAATGTATACGAATTAATGAATTAATCGCAAGTAACCCGATAGATGTGGCTTTTATAGGGATTGGGGAAAATGGACATATTGCTTTCAATGATCCCCCAGCAGATTTTGAGATCGAACATCCATATATTATAGCAGATTTGGATGAGAAGTGCCGAATGCAGCAGGTGGGGGAGGGTTGGTTCAAATCAATTGAGGAAGTTCCTAAACGAGCCATTTCGATGTCTGTCAAACAAATTTTGAAGTCAGAACTGATCATTTGCATATGCCCTGAGAAACGAAAAGCAGAAGCTGTACGAGATTGTCTCTCGAAAAATGCACCAATCACGCCTCTGCACCCTGCCTCTATACTCAAGCAACATGAGAATACATATATTTTTTTAGATGAACAATCTGCTTCTCTGTTAGAACAGTAGGGGAGAAAAATGATACCAGGATTTGTCGATCTCCAAGTAAATGGGTATAAGGGGGTAGATTTTTCCGCACCCAATTTGACTTTAAAGGCCATCAATTTGGTTAGTGATCAATTGTTAGCTCAGGGGACGATTGGATATTGCCCTACACTTATTTCTTCGCCCTTGGAGATCTATGAGCGCAATCTTCCGCTAATAGCGGAAGCGATGGAATCAAAACAAGGAGCGCAAATTTTGGGAATTCATCTAGAGGGCCCTTTCCTCAACCCAAAATATGGTCCTAGGGGAATCCATCCCGAAAACCAGATTATTTCACCTTCAATTCAACTCTTTGAGCAATTCCGAACGTGGTCAAAGGATAAAATTACTCTCTTTACACTCGCCCCAGAACGAGAGGGGGCTTTGGATTTAATTAGGCATATAATAAACGAAAGCAAGGTAGTGGTCTCGATTGGACATCTTGATGCAGGTTATAAAGAGATCCAAGAAGCAATTGATGCAGGTGCTCGGGCGGCTACCCATGTTGGAAACGGGCTAGCTGATAAGATAGATAGGCATGATAATCCACTGTGGCCCATACTTGCGGATGATCGTCTGATGGGCTTTTTTATCACAGATGGATCACATCTCCCGAAGGAAATGGTGAAAGTATGCCTTCGGGCGAAAGGGACCTCTAAATTTATTGTAACAAGTGATATGGTACATCTTGCTGGTCTTGAACCAGGGGAGTATGACTTTCATGGGGTGCCCGTTGTTTTGGAGCACGAAAATTATCTCCATCGTAAAGGGGCAACTCAACATGCAGGCTCTGCTTCAACCATGCTTGAATGTATGAACTTTCTAGCTTCACTAAGAGAATTAGATGAAACTGGGCTTTATCAAGTTGGATATGAAAATCCTTTGACGTTAATTAATACCCAAATAGATAAAGACCGCTTAAAGTTTGCACCAACCCTTCATTTTAATGGAGAACTATTTTCTACTAGAAGATAAAAGTTTAAATTCCTAAATTTTATGGATACTTTAAGGTGAAATTAAGTGCCATTAGATGAAATTGTGATAACCAAAGCAATAATTGAAACGTATGCAAAAGAATTACTGGAAAATACGGAATTAGACGTAGCGATAGCCGGGGCGGGTCCTGCAGGGATGGTTGCCGCAAAATATCTAGCAGATCACGGAAAGAAAGTGGCAATTTTTGAACGGAAGCTCAGTATTGGGGGCGGAATGTTCGGTGGTGGGATGATGTTCAATATTATCGTTGTCCAACCTGAGGGGAAAGCCATCTTAGATGATTTTAAAATAAAAAACTCAACGTATCAAGAAGGGTACTATATCGCTGATTCGGTTGAGGCAGCAACCAAGTTAGCCGCAGGTGCCATCGATGCGGGTGCTAAGATCTTTAATTTGATCTCGGTAGAGGATTTAATGTATCGCGAGAATCGTATTACAGGAGTAGTAATTAATTGGTCTGCTGTAGAAATGGCAAAACTGCACGTCGATCCTATGACAATACGGGCTAAAATAACGGTTGATGCGACGGGACATGATTGTAGTCTCTGCCGTACTGCTGAACGGAAAATGGGGATAAAATTAGCGACGGAAACGGGAGGAATTGTCGGTGAGAAATCGATGTGGGCAGAAATCGGTGAAAAAATTTTGATTGATACTACAAAAGAAGTCTATCCGGGATTGCTTGTGGCAGGAATGGCGGCAAATGCAGTATCAGGTGGACCACGGATGGGACCGATCTTCGGTGGGATGCTCGTCAGTGGAAAGAAAGCCGCTGAAATTATCCTTGAAAAATTGAAATGAGTACACATCCAGATAGATTTATTAGTTATAAATCAGTTGAATATTAATTGTATACAATGAAAACGAAATCAAAACAAACAATTTTACTATTTGTACTATTTTTATTTTCTTTTGGTGTTCCACAATACTCCACTTCAACTGTTCAAGCTGAAGATTGCACCCTCTGTATTAAGGAAGTTCCTTCGTATAATGAATTACAAAGTGCTTGGATTATTCTTGCTGGAGATACAGCGGCGCATGATGATATGATGCAGATTCAGAATGCAGGTAATATTACTTACGAAGTTCTAAGAGGGAATGGGTTTACTTCAGAGCAAATATACTATTTAGGACCTGAAGTTGATTCAATAAACCAACCTTATGTAAATACTTCTGCAACTAAAATTAATCTTAAATGGGCAATTGAGGAGTGGGCTCCACAACATGTTAATTCTAGCCAAAGTTTAGGTATAACAATCTTTACTCATGGTAATGTTGATGCTCTTGCAGTGATGGTAGCTGATGCTTTGTGGGCTAATACATTTAGCTCATATCTGGATAATTTTGAAACTGCTACAGGATGTAAAAGAATCATTGTTATAATTGAATCATGCCATTCTGGTTCATTTATTGATGATATAAGTAAAGATAATAGAATAATTGTGACTTCAGCTCATACACTAAAAGGTGCATCCTTCAATGTTCCTAGAACAAATGGACTTTTTACAGAATCTTTTTGGTCATCAATAGCTTCTTGTGATACCATCGGAAGAGCATTTGAAAAAGCTTGTGACCACGTTCTAAATATTGGAAGCCACCAAGCTCCACAGCTTGATGATAACCATGATGGTATGGGAAATACTGTTCCTCCATATAGTCTTTTACCTTTGGGTGGGGATGGTTTTGATGCTCTAAATGTAAAGATTCAAGGTGTGCATACAGAATGTTATCCTAAAATTGAATTAGGGAAAGTTCCATTGCATATGTATGAGATCTGGGATCCGTTTTCGAGTGTATTCAATTTTGATGTAGAAGTTAACAGCTCTACAGGAATAAGTAAAGTTTTAGCAAGATTTGTTCCTTTAGGTTGGGAACCAGTTGATCCGTTGGATGGATATATGTACACAGTTAATGATGCTTCAATAAAAATGATCGAACTAGAATCTCCTCTAATGAATGGTGTCTATTCCGGCGATGGATCGTTTGATGGTCTTGCTCTAGGTGATTCATTCAAGATCAATATTCTGGCTTATGACGAGAACGGAATGGTTTCTGATATTGTGAATACCTATCTTTCTTTCAATGCAGATGGAAACGCCCCTCAAGATACAGAGGTACCATTTATCGCAATAGTAATACCACCTCCAGATGATAGTCTCTCTGGAATGGTGGAGATAATTGCTCAAGGTGACGATAATCAAGCACTAGAGAATATCGATCTTTACATTGATGGATTACTTGTTGATAGTTTAGCCATGCCTGATTATTATCCATATCCCAAACTTCAGTTCATGTGCAACACAAGTCTATATGATGAAGGTCAGCATACCATTACAGCTGTAGCAATTGACACAGCAGGATTATCTAACCAAACATCAATAGTAGTTAAATTTGATAACTTGAATAATGAGTTAATTTACTATGCTGCAGGTATTGGAGGAGTTGTTGTTATTATTGGATCAGCTGCAGTTATTGTTCGATTTTTAATGAGAAAAAAAAAGCAAGCTAAAATTGAAATAAATTCGTAAACAACATTTGCTGCTAAGAGAGCTGTAATCTCAGAGGGATCAAATGATGGTAAAACTTCTACAACATCAAATCCTATGAAATCTAAATCCTTTAATCCTCTTATAATTTTCAACGTTTCTCCGCTTGAAAAACCACCAGCTTCAGGAGTACCAGTTCCAGGAGCATAAGCTGGATCAACGAAATCTATATCGAAGGAAAGAAAGACTTTGGTATTTCCCGGGAGTATTGGCAAGCATTATCCACCGGAGCGTATTATGAATGTTTCATGTGCATGCAATCGTGTCCAGTAGGGAAAAGAAATTCAAGACGGGATGAGTCTTTAGCTGGAGTATATGTTTAAAGTAGTCAGGAGGATGCATTCTACTCCGTTTATTTTCGATTAATCCATGCATTTGCAATTTTAATTAATTTCATTGCAACATCTGTAGCTGATTTACCAAACAACTTGAAAAGAGGTTCTTTTCCAGGGGCTTCCGATTCGCCAATCAGATCCGGGACTTGTTTTTTCCCGAGTTCTATTGCTTTTTGGATTTTCCAGGGCATAGACGCACCGTCTCTTGAGCTAACTTCAGGTGGTTCTTCGGACCGATCGACACAAACCATATTTAGATCTTCGATTTTCGAGAAATCCTCCAACCATTCGCAGAGTTCTTGGGTAAATTTGAAATTTATAACAGCTCGAATAGAAGGATCGTATTTTTGAGCTTCTATTAAGGCGCGGGCGAGATGATCGGATCCCCCAAAGGCAGGGTAATTATTCACAATGAGAATTCCTTTGTAGGTCGTGATGCGTCCAGGGATAGCAGCGACGTCCTTCACGATTTTCGCGTTAGGAATGGAGTAGGCAATATTCATACGTACCTCCGGAACAAATTCACCCAGTACATCACTGGTTCGAAGTAATTCCACTGCACGTACCAGATTCCCTAAAATTTGGTCTTTAAGCTCGTCTGAAATTCTAATCACCATTTTATTGGTTGATATTCCTAATTTGAAAATACCTAAATATGTAATAACATTCAGTTTGGATTATTAATAGTCAGCTTATTTTCAGCCCTACTGAGTTCTCTCTTTCGTTTCATTATTTTACCGAACATATCCATTCGATCTTCTGGAGGTTCAGTTGCCTTTTCTTTCCTCTTTAAGGTTATAGCCTCAGCAGGACAGGTTGGAATGCAAACCCCACACCCAATACACCGATCAAGGTTTATAGACGCAACCTCATCAAGATCAATGGCATCCATAGGGCATAGATCCACACAGGTACCACAGGCTTGGCATGCATCCGATTCTACTACGGAAAAGTGGTTTGTCGCTAATAACTGGGCTGGTTTTTCCAGCTTCTTAACATTGGAAAGAATACCACAGCAACAAGAACAGCAAAGACAAAAACAATCAGCACGTTTATAGTTTAAAGGCTGAACTACGAGACCATCAGCCTGTGCTTTCTTTACGAGCGCCCTTGCCTCATCTTTTGTTATTATACGGGCATGTCCCTGCTCGACATACCAGCTGGAATTTGTCAAACATCGCTCCGTCAAGTCATGCGCGCATTTGTGACCGAGAACTTCCCTTTCTTGAACACAGACACATGGGGCAACTGCAAATGGACCCGGCATATTTTCAAAGAGCCGCCATACTTCATCATATGGCATAATCCCTGTGTCGGACGTGACTGCAGCGTTGATCGGTATGGTGCGAATCTGTGGAATCCCTGTTGAGAAAAATTCCTCCATAAAGGTCTCGAGGTATTCTTCAAGCGCTTCTACTTTCTCCTTGTTTAAATTATCAATAGCAAACTCGAAGAATCCAACTGCAAGAGGTGCGTTCAAATAGAGTGGTGTACCCTTTGAGTCTTTCCCATGGTAGATGAGGCCTTTATCTCTCATAGAGACTAACATTTTTTTTGTTTCTTCAAGGGACATCCCTAACTTACGTTTAACGCGTCGCCAGATATCTTTCGCTTTAGATGGAAAAAAGTCCAGAAAGGTCGCAAATTTAGCTTCTTCTGGAGTGAAGAAAGCTTTGAGGACTCGAATATCCGCACCATCATCCTTAGCAGGGAATCCGACAGGTAAGGTATCAAGATGTTGCTGGAGCTTGCGGTAAATTTCCTCTTCATTTTGACTCATTTCTTACACTCTCTAATGGACTTTTGAGAAAAATTGAAGTTAATTTGCAACCTTACGTATTTCGTTCTTCTTTTGCATCATTTTCGAAAACATGTCCATTTTGCTTTCGGGGAGTTCGCGTATGTGCTCTTTCCGCCTGAGATGGATTGCTTCCTCGGGACAGCTCGGTATACACACCCCACACCCGATACATCTGTCTAAATTAATAGATGCAACATCGTCTATAGTAATAGCTTCCATGGGACACCGATCCATACACGTCCCACACGCCACGCATGTGTCTGGATCAACTTCAGAATAATGATTGGTTGCAACAAATTTAGCGGGTTTATCCAATTTTCGCACATTGGTAAGAATCCCACAACAACAACCACAGCATAGGCAGAAGAAGTCATTACGTTTATAGTTTCCAGGCTGAATAACTAGACCATCGTCCTGTGCCTGCTTCAGAAGCGCTCTAGCCTCTTCCCGGGTTATCTCACGAGCATTACGGTTTTTAATGAACCATCTCGAATTAACCATGCACCTTTCAGTTAAGTCATGAGTACATTTTTTACCAAGTATCTCTCTTTCTTGGGTGCAGACACATGTAGCAACAGCGAAAGGTTCTTTCATCCGATCGAGCAGTTTGTAGACCTCATCGTAAGCCATGACCCCTAGCTCAGGAGTAATTGCAGCTTCAATCGGAATGGTTCGCACCTGAGGAATCCCCGTTGAGAAAAATTCATCTATGAAAGTATCGATATAGGCCTCAAAAGCTTCAACCCTCTCCTTATCCAAATGGTGGAGGGCAAACTCATAAAATCCTATTGCAAATGGAGCGTTCAGATAAAGTTGGTCCCCAGTTTTAGGATTTTCGCCCCAATAAAGAAGACCCTTTTTTTTCATGTGCTCGAGCATGTCTGTTGTTTCCTCAAGCGACATTCCTAACTTGCGTTTGACACGTCGCCAGATGTCCTTGGTCGTGGATGGAAAAAAATTCAAGAAAGTCGCGAAGTTTGCTTCTTCGGGGGTGAAAAAAGCTTTCAAAACCCGAATATCTGCACCATTTTCTGCAACAGGGAATCCAACTGGCATCTTATCAAGATGCAGCTGGAGCTTCCGATAAATTTCATCTTCAGCTTCAGTCATTTATTTCACGCATCGTTTATTATCTCTAGTTAAGGTTTAGAGATTTGTATAGAAATAACTTGTCCTAATGACTATTCTAAAAATATTGATTTAAAAAAAGATTGAAAAAAAGTGATTCCCTACTCAACGAATTCCATGGAAACACCATGATGAGTAGGGATTTCTTGTATTCCACACGATTTTCCCATCCAACAGATTAACATAGACGTTCCATCCACCTCTTCAATATGCATGGGTTGCCCGCAGTGCATAGGAACATCGGTTTCAGTTCCACATTCTTTACATTTCAATTTTGGTTTTGATTCAGTCATTTTTAGAACCTCCTTTTCAATTTTTAACTTCTCTCTATCTTCAATATAATTCATGGGCTGTTCACAATGAGTTGGAAATTCTTTAGTAACATGACCAGGACCCCCCTCGGGCATCCAACAGGCGAGAACCTCTTTTCCATTTTTCATCTGAGGAATCATTGGTTTTCCGCAATGCATGGGCACTTCTTGAGTCGCATCACAGTGTTTGCACTTCAATATTGGTCCCGTTTTCTTTTTATCAGGAACAGGTTCAGGTCTAATTTCACCGTCTTCAGTTATATACTTAAGAGGAGTTCGTTCAAATTCAACTTTACAATTAGGATTGCAGAAATAATATTTTTTACCTTTATATTCGGTGTCAAGACTCTTACCGGGTATGACTTCCATATGGCAGACGGGATCTATCGCAATTTGACCAAGTAGTAACGCATCTTCTTCGATTTGCTCCTTAGTTTTTGGATTATAACGTTTGAGAAGAAGCGAATTGGTTACTACTGAAACAGAACTCATCGCCATAAAGGCAGCTGCTAGCCCAGGAGGAATGAAAAAACCAGTCAGGAGGAAGAGTACTCCGGCTGCTAAAGGAATTCCTGTAATATTATAAATAAATGCCCAGAATAAGTTGGTTTTCATTTTAAAAACAGTTTTCTTGCTAAGATTGATTCCGGCTACAACATCTCGTAAATCATTGCGCATTAATACAATATCACCGGTTTCAACTGCGACATCAGTTCCAGAGCCGATTGCGATCCCCACATCGGCCTGTGCCAAAGCAGGGGCATCATTTATCCCATCACCTACCATGGCTACGACGTATTTTTTTTCCTCTTGGAGCTTTTTGATTTCATTTGCCTTATCTTGAGGAAGGATCTCGGCTAGTACATGTTTAATGTTCAATTGGGAAGCAATTGTTTTAGCTGTTTCCTCATTATCACCAGTTAACATATAAACTTCAAGACCTTTCTCTTGTAATTCCCGCACTGCCGAAATTGCGCTCGGTTTTAAAGCGTCTGCAATCCCTAGAACAGCTGCAAGTGTATTATCAATAGCCATAAAAATCTGAGTTTTCCCAGCCCGCTGTAAGTTCTGAATCATCTCATGGTGTTTATCAACGAAAATAGAGGAGGATTCCATTAATTTTTTATTTCCAATTTGAATAAGTTTTCCATCTACTTTTGTAACGATACCCTTTCCTGAGATTTCCTCAAAATCTTTAGGATCGGTCAGAGGTAGTCCACGTGCGTTTGCACTCGTGATTATAGCATCGGCCAGAGGGTGGTCCGAGCCTTTTTCAGCGCTCGCCGCTAGTCTGAGAATTTTATCTTCTTCTAAAGAATCACTGATGATATCCACGACCTCAGGTTTCCCTTTAGTGAGTGTTCCGGTTTTATCAAAAACGATCGCATCTAATTTCGATGCAGCCTCAAGTGATTCACCACCCTTTATCAATAATCCAGATTCAGCACCTCGACCGGTACCCACCATTATCGCTGTTGGGATGGCAAGCCCCATAGCACATGGACAGGCAATAACAATTATTGAGGTCATTGCCAAAAGCGATTGTTCAAAGGGAAGGTTTCCAACAGTCAGCCATAATACAAGAACTGTGATTGCTATTGCAAGAACAATTTCAACAAAAAAACCAGCTACACGATCGGCCAATCTCTGAATAGGAGCTTTTTCACTCTGAGCATCTTGTACTAGCTTTATAATTTGGGAGAGAACCGTATCCTTTCCCACTTTTTGCGTCTCGAACTTGATTAATCCAGTTTTGTTAATTGTAGCCCCGATTACGGGATCGCCAAGAGTTTTCTTTACCAGCCGACTCTCGCCAGTTAACATTGACTCATCAATACTTGTTTTTCCGTCAACAATGGTCCCATCCACAGGGATTTTTTCGCCCGGTTTGCTAACAACAACATCTCCAATTTGAACCTCGTCAATAGGAATGATAACCTCTTTACCGTCTCGAATCACAAGTGCATCGGTTGCCTGAAGTCCCATAAGCTTCTTGATAGCTTCAGAAGTACGACCTTTAGCAACTGCTTCCAAATATTTCCCTAGAAGAATAAAGGTTAGAATCATTGCAGCCGCTTCATAAAACATGGCACCAGCAAGAACCCCAATAGTGGTTAAGATGCTATAGATAAATGAGATGGCGACGCTCGTGGCGACTAGGACATCCATATTTGTTGTTTTATTACTCAAAGCTCTGTATGCACCAATAAAGAATTGGTTTCCTGAGTAAAAAATCACAGGAGTTGTTAAGATCAGAAGAATATACCCAATGGGTAAGGACGCTAATACGTTTGTGAACATATGAAGTATGTTTAGAATGACAATTGGGATGGTGAGGACCAATGCAAAATAAAATTTTAACTTTTGCTTTCGTACTTCTTTTTCGCGTTCCAGCTCCTCGGTATCTTCCGCGCTTAATCGCTTTTGTGCCTCATATCCTAATCGTTTAATATGTTGAATGATTCGTTTGGACTCTATCTCTTCTGGATTAAATTCTACATTCGCAACCCGAGCGGAAAAATTTACATAAACCGAATAGATGCCACCTTGTCTTGAGAGGAATTTTTGGATTGTTTGGGCATCTTCCTCTGAATTTAATAAGTCAATTTGTAGTTCAATACGGGAGAGATTTGATTTGTAACCAATATCTTCAATGGCAGCACTAAACTTATCAAAACCAGTTGTTTCGGGGTTATATTCGATATACGCATTTTCTAAATTAAAATTTACGGTAGCCCTTTTTACACCCGGGAGTTTATTGAGTTGATTTTCTATTTTGAGAGCACACGACGCGCAAGTCATTCCACGAAGCTGTATTCGCATCTTGTTTTCGTCTTCTTTGGAGTCAGACATGTAATCCCTCAAAGATTTTTGATATTTTCTTTTGATACTAAGAGTATCTTCTTTAAAATTAAGGATCTTTTAAGAATATTTAAATATAACAGCGTTAATTGATGGCACTACATGAGGTTAGAGTTTGTAAGATATTTTTTAAATTTTAATAATTAATTGTAATTTTTACTGGTAGAGTAATTGAATATAGTAAGTGCTGGAATTGCTACAAAAAATATGGAGTAAGCCCAATCTCAGAGTAATTGTTTGTTATTTGATTATCATAATCTTAGTAATTACTATAGAGGTATTAATTACAGGAAAGATTTGGTGGTCATTTTGGGTTTCGTACTTAGGTTTATTTTATGTAGCACGTTATGTGGAACGAGGATTGAATGTAGTATTTTCAGAATTCCACATTACAAATAAAATAAGGAATCTAATTATCCCTTGGATTTTCGCAGGCATGATCGCTGTGTATTGTTACTCAATTTTTTTATCTGGATTTTTTATTAAAGTGGATTGGGCCATATCGAATGCAATTCTGCTAATAGTAATAGTTTTCCTAATAATCACTTCTATTAGTCCTGTCATAAGGTTGGGTGCCGTTGCGTTTCATAGACGAAAAACAAATCTCTTCCCCATTAATAGAATTGAATTTGCTGTATTGGAATATTTAAAACCAAATGAAGCAAAATTTTCAATTTTAAAAGAGAAATTAAAAGGGATTTTTAATATATTCCTTCCAAATCTTTATTTCGATGATGAAACGGCGGCTTCTTCAATATATCACTTGTGTGGGCTTCGTTATGCAAATATTGAAGAAGATATAGTTGCACTAAATGACGAGGGGAAAGAGCAAGTGAAAATCTGGGAGAAAACGCTAAAAAAACAAAATGACGGATTTCGTAAGATATTAAATAGCAGAGGAATTCTAATTAGATCTTTTATTATTCTTTTTTGTTTAAGTATCATTAAAATTTTTGTCGGGTTATTTAACTCAGAATCGTTAATGGCTGAAGGATTTGAAAATTTTTTAGATGTGCTAGCAATCGTCTTAATCGGTATTGGGATCAAATATGTTAAAGAAAAACTTGTTAATATTGTATTAGTAGGGCTCATGATTTTTGCTGGAATAACAATATTATATGATTCAATTCTCGTGCTCTTTGAACCGCACCCTGTTTCGAATAGTGTTATTATTATAGGGATTTGTATCGTCTCAATTTTAATGAATACTTATTTGCGGGCTATAAAAAATTTTGTTGGGAAAAAAAATCGCAATTCTTCCTTAGTAGCGAGTGCGATTGACAGTAGAGTTAATATTATCATCTCCCTAGGAGTTATTATTGGGGTTCTAATTTCCAATTTTGGAACTACTTTCAGTATTCCTCAACTATATTACTTTGATGGGATTATTGCATTAGTCATTGTTATGTTTATTTTTAGGGAAGTGATCGAAATTATTAAAGAATTCATTCTAGAAAAGGAAGAAGAGATAGATTTTGAAAGTTTCCAGATGAAATACGAGCGGACTTTTCGAGAATATGTTGTTAAATGGATTTTAACAGTCTTATATCAAGAGAAGGAGAGAGAATTCACTTATGATCAGTTAAATAAGTATTTCCAAGACTGCTTAAGAAAGGGTGAGGAAATTTACTCAGAATTTGCGCATTTCGGATTATATTTATTCGAAAAAAGAGGGATTTTGTTTATTCTCGATGAACTTGTCAAGGAGGGATTGATAGCTTTAATAAATAAGAAAATCTTGGAAATTACTGAGAAAGGTGTTTATGTATACGAAAAATTTTATTCAGGTCAGTTATTAGAGGACGTTCAGGATCCGTTTGATTTCTTCTTTGAACATGATTATGATTTGGGGAAATTATATAGTAAAAAGAGAGCGGTTTTAATGAACTACGAAGAAATTTAAATAGTTTAGCGAGTAACTCAAACAAAAGCTCAGTTAATTATAGGCAATTTCATGAATTTTTATCAGATTTAATTTTGAAAATTGAATAGGTTCCTGTCGCTTTGGCGATCGATTGCCCATTATTTGTAATTTCGGATTCTAAAATAGCAACTCTCTTTCCTTTATGAAGTACTTTTGTTTCACAGATAAGATCGCCAGATTTAACCGCCGAAAAATACATTATTTTGATTTCTACGGTAGCACACAGTTCATCTCGGTTCAGATGTGAATATAGAGCAGCACCCATCCCAGTATCTGCCATCGAGTATATAACTCCGCCATGTAAAACTTTGTGAGGGTTCAATAATTTTTCATTGACTGTCAAAGCACATTGGCTATATCCTTTCTGTAACTTGGTAAATTCCAATCCGATTAAGTCGCCGAAGGGGTGAAAGCCTTTTGACATCAAGGGGACTTTTTTTGGCATAGTTTCATCTCCGCAGTTCTTAAATTTAAGTCCTCTTTTAAGAAAAATTTAAGATGATAGTAAAGTTTTGTTTTTAACATTAAACAACAAATAATTGAAAGAGGTATCACACGTGTCAGAACGGGTTTTTTCCACAGAGTTATCGAATATATCTGAAGAGAAGGAAGTCTTATTGAAAGGATGGATTCATCAGATTCGAGATCTCGGAAAAATTAGATTTTGGTTGCTACGGGATA
This sequence comes from Candidatus Helarchaeota archaeon, assembly GCA_016840125.1. The sequence continues at coordinate 60,774 of JAEOSY010000385.1, forward strand.
GGGAAGGTTTAGCCCAAATAGTATTAGTTGGACCAAAAAAACATCCTCTGTGGGAAATTATCAATGAAATAAAACAAGAGTATATTGTAGAGGTAAGGGGAATAGTCCGTCATAATAAGAAGGCCCCGAATGGGGTGGAAGTTGAATTTAAATCGTGTGAGATTATTGCCAAAGCCGCAAGTCCCTTGCCATTCAGTGTGGTGGAACAAAAAACTAAAGCGAATTTTGATACCCGTCTAAAATATCGGTATCTTGATGTGCGCACCCCAAAGACACGAGCTATCTTTAAAGTTCGTGCTGCATGCGTTCAGGGAGCGCGTGAATGGTTTTTAAAGAATAATTTTACTGAAATTCACTCCCCTAAGATTATTTCTGCGGGTGCTGAAGGAGGAGCCACTCTTTTTCCGCTATATTATTTTGGAAAGGAAGCCTTCTTAGCACAAAGCCCGCAATTTTATAAACAAGTTGGAATTCAGGCATTTGAGCGGGTTTTTGAGATAGCCCCGTTCTTCCGGGCAGAGAAGTCGCGTACAAGGCGGCATCTTTCAGAGTCCTGGGGGATTGATGTCGAAATGGCCTTCGCAGATAGTGAAGATCTTATGAAAGTTCAGGAAGAACTTATCGTATCAATATATAGTTCTGTGAAGGAACGTTGTAAGAATGAGTTGGAGTTATATGGAATAGCTGATTTGAAAATTCCAGAAGCGCCATTTCCAAAAATTACATTCGAGGAAGCTGTTAAAATTGCCAAGAGTAAGGGGTTCGAGGTAGATGTGGAGGAGGACCTTTCAGCAGAAGCAGAACGGGCGGTTCGAGAAAATTATAAAACTCATTTTTTCATTACAGAGTTTCCCCTTACCGCAGTAGCATTCTATTATGGTCCTCATGAAAAGAAGCCTAAATTCAGTCATAAACTCGACCTTCTAGCACCGGGTACGAATGGGTTAGAATTGACTTCGGGAGGGAAGCGCGTTACGGACCCAGAGGTCTTAATTGAACGTGCCAAAGAATTTGGACTAGCTCCAAAGAGTCTGGGATGGTACTTAGAGATGTTCAAAGTTGGTGGTATTCCCCCGCATGCAGGATTTGGAATGGGGTTGGATCGCGTTGTGATGACAATATTGAATTTACCGACTGTTCAAGAGGCGGTAATGTTTCCCCGAACAGTGGACATTTTAACACCTTAGACTGGATTTGGTCATATGCTTACAGATGGAATTTGGATTTGGCTTGCAACAGTTTTTGATTATTGGTTCGCAATTTATGCTGTAGTGGCAACAATCTTTTTCTTCCTCGCGGTGATTAGTAAAGACAACTCAAAATTTTATGGTATTATCGCGGGATATTGTGGAATATTTAGTTTTTTAGGTTTAGTGATATCTTCAACAGGAGCTGCAATGGCAGGGGTTGTGTCAGGGTCTATTTTTGGCACCTTTCAATTTGCTCTAAGTTTAATATTTCTGATCTCTGGCGTCATTCTTGTTTATTTCGCATTAGATGCAAAAAATAATGCTAAAGCAAAAGAAGCTTCGAACTCTACATTCTTACTGGCGATTTGTACTTTTCTTATTGGTGGCTACATGCTTTTTGATGCTGTGCCTGTCGTTTTTGGGAACAATGATTATACAAATTATATAAACCATCTTCCTGCATATCAAATGTTGCTCCCGCTTCCGATTGGGAGGGTTATTATCACCATTATACCTCTCACCATCTTTGCAATTGGGGCTTATATAATCAAAGAATCTCGAACAAAACAGTACGAATCGCAGGCAATGCAAGAAGAAGACAAATTTTTGAAGACTTATAGTAAATTAGATTTAGAAGTATCCAGAAAGTTATATCATGTAGTAATTATTGTTGTGATTGTTTGTTATTTATATATTGGAACGATTGTTGTTGATGCAATTTACCAATTTACATTTTTAGGTCTCCCGAGCATGCCTGGGTATCCCCCAAATCAAATTATTTACGATGCTGTGGTCACACCCCCCACTACGGGACTTCTCGATTTTCGTGCAGGGCATATACTGTTGCTGATGGCAGCTGGGTGGATTATGGTTATTCTTCTCTTCACTGATGTTGTTCGCATTAAAAAATACAGATACTACCCTATTAAAATGCTCGCTAAAGTGTATCGGGATAAGGAGCGTCGTGTTTTTGCACCCCATATTTATCTTACAACAGGAATCTTCTTTATACTCGTTTTAAGCAGTGGGATTGATTTATTAACTGGAACTCCAATAGGAAGGAGTTATTCAGCACATATTGTTACTATTACCATTATGGTAAGTGCGTTGGCTGATGCGGTGGCAACAATCGTAGGGATTACAAAAGGGAAGCGGCACATAAAGGGGGGGAAAAAGACTTGGGAAGGATGGATTGCAGGGTTTGTCTCAGCAATCCTGTTAGGTTTACTCTCGTTTGTGGCCCTTATGCCCCTCTACGGAGGTAATATCGGCGTTGGGATTGTGATGGCGCTTGTATCAGCGGGCATATTTGGTCTGATTGATTATCTTTCCCCGCCTATCTCAGACAATATCCTAAACCCGCTAGCGATAGGGTTAGCACTTTGGGGAATAGCCCTCTTGGTGTAATAAAGGTTATTTTCGTAAAAAAAGGAAGGGGTTTTAACCACCGATAATGACGGTTCCCGCCCCACTGACAATTTTACCAGGAGCGATACCGCAATGGAGAGTCTGATCATCGACGCGTGCAGCAGGTTTCCCCTCAATGAGCACGGTGGTCGAACCTTTCACAATTTGAAATGTATTTGGACCGCAACAGGCAGCAGCGGTTCCGTTATCACCCTTACGTGCCGCAGGTTTATTTTCAATGAGTACAGTTGCTGCTCCAAGGAAGATTTGCCCCACATGGGGGTGGGGGCATGCCGGACATCCGTGTCCATGAGGTGGTGCTGTTACTTGATCAGATATACGAGCTGCAGGTGGCATTTCACATTGCATCTCCTAATTAATTTTCACCGTAGGAGCTTTTTGTGTCATTTCGCCCCCAGCTTCAATGCGCATTGTACTTCCAGATTTGACGTCCATCGATGTGCCAGCTTCCACTTTTGATAAGGTTCCTGATTTCTGTTCAAATTTTGTTCCACACTCAACTTTGATTTCCCTAAGGGCCTTGAGTTGAGCATTGGAGTTATCTAGTCCGAACATCGTTGAGCCTATTACAATTTTACAGTGTCTATTATCAATCTTGACTTGGGTTTGACCCATTCGTAATTCAAACACATCCAACGCCTTTATTTGGTCTGCGAGGGGTTTGCTCAGAGCTTTAACCTGAGTTTTCAAGGATGCAACGATTCTATTGAGGGCATCCAGTTTCCCCATCAATGAATCGATCGTTTTTTCATTCTGATTAAATTTTCTTTTTAACTCTTCTACTTCATTCGCGACCTTTGGTGGCCTTTTCTCAATTCTTCTAGACATTTTTACCACAAAATCTTGTTTTTTTAATATAAATTTGAAATTCTAGTTTTAAAGATTTGGTTTTAGATTTCTTCTTCCTCGTCAGGGGTTTCATATTCGGCAGGTTTTGCGTGGATAACATCATCAATATTCAAAATTTGGCGAGCTATTTCGTCTGCTGCGTTGATTGCATGAAATTTCACTCGATAGGTATCATAAACGCCTAAATCTTTCATATTTTTTATCTTTTTTGAAACGGAATCAAAGCCAATCCATTTTCCCTCGTTGTTCTTAACGTGAAGTTCTCTTAATTTTGGTAGGATATCAATGGGATCTAAACCTGCATTTTCAATCAAAGTTCGGGGAATTACTTCGAATGCTTCGGCGAATGCCTTTACTGCTAATTGCTCCTTTCCACTAAAATTATTGGCCCATAACGCTATTTCTTTCGCTAATTCCAGTTCTAAGGCGCCAGCGCCAATAATTATTTTTGAATCCTCTATTGCATTCCGTACTACACAGAGAGCGTCATTCATACGACGTTCAGCTTCGTAGACAATGTGTTCTGTACCTCCTCTGAGGAAAATACATAATGCTTTTGGATCTTTACAACCTCTAATAAAAATCACTTTATCTTTTCCTATATTAGCTTCTTCAACTAATTCTGCGAATCCCAAATATTCGGATTTTAGATTATCAAAATCTGTTATTAATTGAGCTCCAACGGCATCAGCGATTTTTTCGAGGTCCCACCCTTTTACAAATTGGGCAGCAAGAATATTATTTAAACTTAAGTAGATTTGTGCCTCTTCATTTAAATCTCGTCGACTTAAAATTACATTTGCACCTAACTTTAAAAGTTTATCAATTTTATTGCGAATAAGTGTACGTTCTTGAATTTTAAATTGCTGCATTAAACGGGGATTACGTATGGATATTTTAGAATCTAATTTTGTTTTCCTAGATTCAATACTAGGTCCAATAACAGCTATTTTAGCGTTATATACTTTTTTTGGCATATCATCGCGGGAAACTTCCTTATCGATCGCCATCCCATCAATTACTTCGCTCTCGAGAAGGCTGTCACCTTGTTTTGCTAGAATTGCGATTTTTTTCAAATTGACCTTATGTTTTCCATTCTGAATTTCACTCACTTGTCTTACTGCCTTCAACGCGAGATCTGTAAAATGTTCCACAGCCCCGACTGTTTTCCCGACCATGGCGGTCGTAGCAATTTGTCTTAAGACAGTATCATCAGAGGGATCGATTGGAATAATATTCTCTTGCAACACGTCACATGCATACGTGGCTGCCTTTCGGTAACCACTAACGATGATTGAGGGAGATAAACCAGTATCCATTAATTCAAGCGCTTTGCGAAGCAATTCTCCAAGATAGATAACTACGGTTTTAGTTCCATCACCAGCTTCGTCATCTTGCGCGCGTACTAACATGTCGATTAATTTTGCCATGGGGTGTCGGACATCAAAGTTCTTAACAATTGTGGCCCCATCATTCGTGATAATAATTTCATCCACGGGGTCGATGATCATTTTATCCATACCTTGGGGACCGAAAGTCGTTCGAATGACCTCTGCCATGATGCAGCTGGCAATAATATTGGTTTCGCGGGCATCCGCATCCTTCAGACGATTCACATTACGCTTTAGAATCGTCTTATATGGGCGATCACTAATCGACATGTTCTATCAATAAAATCAAAAGTAAATGATCTTATAATAGTAATGTTTCTAGAACGATAAATTCCAATGAGATGAGCTCTGATGAATGTAAAAGAGGTTATTGAAAGAAGGAGAAGTATTCGGAAGTTTCAAGAGGGAACAATAACCGATGAGCAATTAGACTTACTAATGAAAGCTGCACAATTAGCTCCCTCAGCTTCGAACCGACAACCCTATAAATTCGTTGTGGTAAAAGATAACGAACTTAAGAAAAGTTTACAAAGAAAAGCCTCAATGCAAAGATTTGTTGGGAAAGCAGCAGTTATTTTTGTGGGGATAGGTGATCTGGAGCATGAAAAATGGTATAAGGTGGATTTAGGAATTGCCATTCAGCAAATTTTTCTTCAGGCAGTAGAATTGGGGCTTGGAGCATGTTGGATTGGCGCCTTCGAGGAAGATAAAGTGAAGGAAGTTTTAAAAATTCCACAAAATATGAAGGTCGTCGCTTTGTTACCAGTTGGTATTCCCGGTCAAGACCCTCCAGCTCGTCCTCGGAAATCTCTAGAAGAACTTTTCAGCTTGAATCATTATCAATAGGAAAGATTAAGGGGTGATTATGGATGAAACTTACTTGGTGGGGAACCGCAGCATTTGAGGTGAAGTTTGATAATACCACGGTCCTGATTGATCCGTGGATTTCACGATTTCCTGGAGCGAAACCAGAAATCCCGCTCAAAGTTGCAGATGTAACGAAAGCAGATTATATCTTCCTAACACATGGCCATTTTGACCATTCCGCAGATATAGGAGCCATTGCCAAACAGACAGGGGCTAAAGTTTTCTGCTCTGCAAAAGCAAGTGAAATTTTTTTGAATCAGGAAGTTCCTAAAGAGCAAATACAAGTTATCTCTGAGGGCGAAGTGCTTGATTTTGACTCTTTTAAGGTTACTATCATAAAAAGTAAGCATATAAAGTTCGGACTTACCACTTTACTCTGGAGATTTTTCCAATGGAAGGTATTTAAATCGTTTAGAAGCCTTCTACGAAAGTTTACAAAGTACCCAAAAGGAGATGTTTTTGGTTTCTTTTTCCAATTGAAGAACGAAGCATTAACTTTTAGTCACTTTGGTTCAGGCGGATATTACGAAGAAGAACTCCAAAAATTTCAACCGGACCTTTTTCTGGCACCCGTAGCGGGTCGTCGCAATGTGCCTAAGGTAGTCGCCCAAATGACAAAGCATCTCAACCCCAAAATGGTAATCGGACATCATTGGGACGATGCTTTTCCACCTATCAGCTGGCGCGTGCCAATCGAGGACTTTGAAGAGGAAGTAAAGAAACTACTTCCAGATATTGTCGTAAAAACACCAATCCCACTTGAAGAGATGGAAATCCAATCGATTACTTGAATGGGGAAAATAGACTTAAAAGAGAAGATGATCAAGAAGATTTTTGATCAATTTCGAACTAGTTGGGGATTTTAATGAGTAAGATGAAAAAGATTTTGATAGTCGGATTAGACCGAGCTGGCAAAACATCAATTGTTAATATCTTACATAATAAGTACGAAAGAATGGATAATATCAAGCCCACTGCAGGAATAGAAAGGGATGAGATTGAAATCCTTGGTATTCCGATTCTGACATGGGATTTAGGGGGTCAACAAATATTTCGGCAGGGATATCTGGACGATATTAAGATCTTCGCTGAAACTGACTCTTTATTCTTTGTAGTTGATGCAATAGATGCTCGCAGATATGATGAAGCGCTTCAATACTATACTAGCATCTTGGAAAATTTCAAAAAGCTCGACTTAACTCCAAAGGTTATTTTATGCATTCACAAGGTTGACCCAAACATGCGGAATAATCCCAATACCAAAAGAATCGTAGAAGATCTGAAAAAGTATTTCCTTGCAAGATCTAGCGGATTTGAGATGACTGGCTTTGTTACATCAATCTATGATCGGAAAACTATTGTAGAAGCATTTTCTAGAAGTTTACAGGATGCCCTGGTGACCTTAAAATCGTTTAAAACACTCCTTGCAAAAATGGTAAGTGAATTTAAATTGTGTGGCCTCATTCTATTCAATGATCAGCTTCTGATCTTGAGCGACTCATACAGAGATAATGAATGTGAGGAAATGTGTTTAAACGCAGCTTACAATAGCGTTTTTTATATGTCCCAAACAAATCCCCAAATGGTTGAGGGAACACATTTTGCTCAAAATTTCGAATTCATTCTAAATCTTAGAAATCAAGAAAAGCGATTTAATTTTGTGGCGGTAGGAATCAAAAATTGGGCCTTATTTTTACTTACAGTAGGCGAAGAAAAACTTGATACCGGTGTTTTAGTAGAGAAATTCAATTCATTAGCTCGAGAAGTAAAACTCTAATATATGAGAAATCCACTGTAATTCACAGAAAGGGAGTTTGAAATGGGAAAAGAGTTAATTCAGGGAATTATATATTCTCAATTCGATCAAAAAGCCGGACCCAAAGCTGTGGCATGGGAGCCAGTTGGTTTACCAATTAGTTCTCGAAACTTGGTTAGTATGAAAACTATTCAAATCCTAGCCGGGGAGGGCGGTTTAGTTCCTGAATCACTCGCTGTCATTCCCTTTCCCTCGATCAACTCAAAAGGATTAGTTAAATACATCGAAATTAAGGATTTAGCCAGTCGAGGACTTACCATTGATAGCTCGATTACCCTACTGTTCAACGAAGCGGATGATACTATATTTTACAAATATATTAAAAATTTTGAATCCGTTTTTAATGAACTTCAAAAAAAGATAAGAAAATTAGAGGAAAAGAAGACTGATAAGAAGAAAATCGCTCAAGAAATAGTAAAATTCAAGAAAAAAGTGCAGAGTATCTTAGGTGAATTGCGGGAAAGTGAGATGACATCTCAAGAAGCAGCAGCTTTTCCTGCGGTCTCGGAAAAATCGTCCAAATTGACAAGGTATCGATATAAATTAATCGTGTGTGGCGATCCTCAGGTTGGTAAAACATCCACAGTATTGAGGTACACGGATAACGCGTTTCGTCGAACCTATATCCCAACGGTAGGCATTAATTTAAGTGAAAAAAAAGTTATTTACAAAGATGCCGATATTAAATTTGTGCTCTGGGACATAGCAGGCCAGAGTAAGTTCCAGAAAATGCGCAATTATTTCTATAAGGGGGCAGATGGACTCATATTAATTTTCGATTTGACCGCTCCTGAATCCTTTGAGAACATCCCTCACTGGTATCAGGATATCCATGCGCATCTGGACGAAGACCTTAAAGGACTTATTCTGGCAAATAAAAATGATCTCGTTGCTGAAAGAAAAATACCTGAGGCACAAATCGCAGAACTTGCGAAGCAACTTAATCTTACATTTTTTGAAACTTCCGCTTTAACTGGAGATAATGTTGTCGAAGCTTTCTCTAAAATTGCGGAGTTGTTGTATAAAAAGAGGGTAGCTCCCGCGACTAAAGATAAGAAGATTAAAAGCACAAAAAAAAGGAAGAAGAGAGCACCTAAGAAGAAAACCACTAAGAGAAAGACTGCCAAGAAAAAAGCCACGAAGAAGAGGAGCACTAAGAAGAAAAGCACTATAAAAAAATCCATAACAAAAAAGAAATCCACGAAAAAGAAGTCCACATCTGCCAAGAAGAGAAGAAAAAAAACGGCAAAGAAAAAGGAAGGTTAAGAGACTTATTTTTCAATCACTAATTAGGATCGGGTTGAGATTAGATACTCCGAAATACCATCCCCTTCCTTCCCTTCGCAGGTATAAATCACGACTTGTTCAAAAATTTCAGTGATCCCCTTTTCAGAGGGAAGAGGGAGATGCATTGAGAAGATAGTCTTCGATTTTAAAGTGATGGTTTTTCCTTTTTCATCAGTTAGAAGGAAAGTTGATGATACGGGAGTCTTCCCATCGTCCTTTGTTTGAGTAGTGACTTCAACTTTTTCTATTTTCTGGTTTCCATCCTTGGTAGAAACAAAGCCAAATTGAGGATTTTTACCTAAAACATCAGAGCGAACAAAGCCAATCGTCTTATCTTCAAATTGCGCTGCGCCCCAATTCCAGGCATCAATATGAACCCAATCTCTTGCGCCCCAGCTATGATCTCGATGACCGAGACAACTAATTTTCCGAGTTTCGTCTTTTTTCTTGAATGTAAGCGTACCTGTCGCTTTCATTGCCTGTTCATAATGCTGCTGCGCTGCCACTTCGAGTATCTCAAGTCCATACTCCTCAAGAACTGCGAGGGGATCTTCGCCCGCAGCAGAGTTAAATACAGGAAATCTGGCATCAAATGTAATATCTAACTTAATTTTTCGATCTTCAAAGGTCAAACGCCATTGCTTCATTGGTTTAATGCAATAATACTTCAGGCGCTTATTGAATTCCAAATTATCAGGCATGGTTTCAAAGGGTACTTCTTTAAAATAAGTATTCGTGTTCTCATCTATGACTAAGAGAAATAATATTCGAGAGCGCTTCTGACCCATTTCAAACGAGAAGCGAGAAATACAATGAATATTATTGGCACGATCTATAAAATTGAAATACCAGCTCTCATTATGATGGAGAGGATACGTTTCAAAGGGATGCATATACTCATCTTGGTCGGTGAGTTCAACGCCCCCATCAAGATATTTTAAGAGATTATCATCAAGTTTTATGCCTTTTGATTCTATATACTTTATTACCTTTTCTCTCATGTTATTTTTCGCCATAGTGTAATTCATCTCTTTATTTGATTTGTTCTCCATTAATTACCAGTGATGTCATTTTTATGCCTTTTGGAAGTTTCACTTGAACTTGCGCAGGTTTGGGAGCGATTTGGATTTTGAGAGAGTCTCCTTCAAGATGAGCCATAATTTTTACCCGTCGCGCCTTGTCGTAAATGGTATAAGAGGCATTTCCATTTTGATCAGGGTAGATTTTTAATAATAGCCAGTCATCCGTCAATTCATCAGTACATTGAACCTCAGGACCGAGTGGGAGAATGGATCCAGCTCGAATAAAGATGGGAATTGTTTCGATATCAGGGGTTCGAGTTATCCAGGTGGGACCCATTAATTTTTCGCCAGTCCAGTAATCAAACCATGTACCATCCGGAAGATAGATACGTCTTGTGTTATTTTTTGTTAAAATTGGGGCAATTAAGAGATTTCGACCTGAGAGAAATTGATCTTCGATATTATAAACCGTTGGGTCATCGAATTCAATTGCTAAATGGCGCAAAACGGGTAATCCTTGGCTTGCTGCAATCTGGGATTCTGTATAAATGTATGGGATGAGTTGATACCGAAAATTTAGATATTTCCGCACAATTTCCTGGGTTTTCGGGTCGTAATTCCAGGGTTCTCGATAACGCGGTGGCATCCCATGGTAGCGAATATGGGATTGGAAAATCGTTAGTTGCGTCCAACGAATATAAAGATCATCCGTCGGAGTTCCTACAAAACCACCCGTATCTTGACTCCAAAAAGTGAAACCACAAAGACCGAGGCTGAGGCCTCCACGTAAAGAGCAAAGCATATTTTCGAAATTGGACGAATTATCACCAGACCAATGGATTGGATACCTCTGTGAGCCACTATAGGCACTACGAGCCCATATGATACCTTCTCCAAATGTTTTCTCAGTGATTTCAAAGGCAGCCTTATTATACAGTAGAGGATAGAGATTATGCATTTGCCTACCAGAGTAATTCTTGAATTGCATGTGAGGCTCAATTGCTTCCCCAAAATCAGCCTTAATAACTGATGCCCCTAAATCAAATAAGTTCTTTAACTTTTCTTGATACCACACAACTGCCTCAGGATTTGAAAAGTCGATGGGATGTGCGGGAGAAACGACGAGAAACACAAAAGGACCTTTATTTTTCGCAACTATCTTCTTCTTTTTAGCGTCCTTGTAGATATCGAGTTCATCCATGATGTATGGAGCTTGCCATAAGGAAACCCTAAAGCCAATTTCTCGCAAGTCTGTAAACATCTTTTGGGGGTTAGGAAAATTTTTCTTACTGAACTGCCAATCACACTTCCACTCTTTTTCAAACCACCCGGTATCAATATGAATAATATCGCAAGGAAATTTCATCTCGCGCAGCCTTTTCGCGACGTCCATAACTTCCTCCTGGGTATAATACGTGATACGAGACATCCATACTCCAAAAGAGTATTTCGGCGGTACGGCTGGCTTTCCCGTCAGCTCAGTGTAATTGTTTAATATTTCCTTAAAGTTCCCATAAAAGAAAAAATAATCAATGAGTTCACCCTCAATTGCAATTTGATTTTTACAATATTCCCGGGATCCTACCCAAAAGGTTATCGGTTTACTCTCATTGATAAATACACCATACTTCCGAGTGCTCATAAAGAACGGGATGTTTTTATATGTCCTACCTGAGGTGTTACCGAAGCCTTCAAAATGCCATAAACCCACCGTTTGTCCAATCTTGTTTATAGGGCCAAAATGTTCCCCTAACCCAAAAATTGCCTCGCCGGGGTAAGTAACGAATGATTCAACCCCAAACCAAAATTTATGTTTCTTATCTTTGATAAATCCGAGTGGAAATGCATCCAGGGCATTGGGGAATTCATCTTTCGTCTTTCCACCCGATTCAGTGATTAAAATTCCTTCTGAATCCAGAATCTCAATGCGAAAACTCTTCTTATATATTTTAAGTTGAAGTTTAGTGGTATTAAGAGAGAAATTATCTTCAGATTCTTTGATTTGAACTTCTAAACTGGGATCATTAATATCTTTCACAATCATCGGGGTTAGATTTTCAGGAACCTTAACCCCTTCAGCTAATCTAAGTCGGTACACATCATCTCTGAGGAAATCTAACTGGAGTATACATTCAGTAAATTTAGTCTCGTCATTTATGCCATACTCACTAAGTATATTTATTCCCTGATCACCCATTTCCGCCAATTTGAGGTATTCAAAGATTTTAAAAATGTTATATGCTTTTGCCAGAAAAATGAAAGAATTACCCTGACGTTCTCTCAATTCAATTCGGAAGATAAATTTCGACTTTTTCCTAAAAATTTTTGATATGGCGTTAAACATCGTTGAAACGGGGGTTCCCTGCACATCTAAAGGATGGTCAGTATACCCAAAAAAGACATTCGGTTGTAAATCACTTAATTTATTTTTCAAGAAGGGATATCTTATGCGATTTTTCAAATAAATCCAAATAAATTTTCTAATACTGAGATCTTCCATGCGAACTCACTTCTTTTTCCAAATTAAGAAGAAATCTTCACAACATTATTAGAATGTTTTTACAGAAAAAGTTTCTTAATTATGTCTAAGGGTGATTGTGATTGATGGATTTTTTCACTTGGAAATTACTTGGATTTGTGTTAACTTGTATTTTTTCGAGAACATTTCATTCACTCAGAATCAGATAAATCGAAGTTCGTAGAAACCCCATTAAATCCTAGGTCCTAACTAATTTTTTTGTAACAAGAAATAAATAACAGTAGTATTTGTACATAATATTAATTCGCAAACAAGTAATAAATGAATAGAAGGGAAGAGCAGTGGTGAAATTAATAAATCAATTAGCTAAATTACAAAAGAAATACGGGTTCATTATCTACATTCTCATACTAATGACTGCAGCAATGACTTCCAGTTATGTCTTAACACCCCCATGCACCTCAAACTCAAGTGACGTACATGATCAGCCGATCATGCTCCAAGTTCGCAATAGCATTTCATCATATGTGGAGGAATGGAACGTGACCTGGGGTGATGGTTCTAATGAGGACTGGGCGCAGAGGGTGGCAATCCTTAACGATAGTATTTATCTTGCTGGACTGACATATAGCATGGGGGTGAATGGACATGGCTTCTTGGTGAAGTATGCCTCGAACGGCACCCAGCTCTGGAACCGAACGTGGGGTGGTTCAATGGAAGGCTATTGTGATGGTTGTATGACTTATAACAACTCCATCTATCTTTTCGGAACGAGAGTTGGTCCTGGCACAGATGCATTCTTGGTGAAGTATGCCCCGAACGGAACGGAACTTTGGAACCGAACTTGGAACGCTGGGAGTAGTGAAAATGGGAAGGCGGCTGTGGGATATAACGGTAGCATCTATTTTACTGGAAGAGTAGGTAGCGAGGCATTCCTGGTGAAGTATGACCAAGCGGGTAACGAGCTCTGGAATCGGACCTGGGGCCATCCCGCTGGTAGTGAGCGCCCAGAGGGTATTGCTGTCACGAACGATAGTATTTATGTTTCCGGAACGAGAGATGGGTTTGGGGATGGGTCTTACAATCCGTATCTGGTGAAGTTCAACGCGACGGGGTACGAGGTCTGGAACGAGACTTGGGGCGGACCTGATGAAGATTGGGCGAGGGATCTTGCAATAGATAGCAGTCACAAAAACCTCTACGTTGTCGGACAGTCAGACACATCTGGGAGCTACGACTTTGAGGCATTTCTGGTGAAGTATACCGAGAACGGAACACAACTTTGGAACCGAACTTGGCGCGGCACGGATACTGAAAATATAGCGAGTGATGTGGTGGTCTTCAATAACAGCATCTTCACAGTCGGAACGCTTGATAACCCGGGGGCAGGTGGGCGTGATGTGTTTCTAGCGACATTTGCCGCGAACGGCACCCAGCTCTGGAACATGACTTGGGATGCAAGTATTAATGTGTATGGGAAAGGTCTTGCAGTCGAGAACAATAGTATCTTCGTTGGCGGAAACGATTTTAATGAAGATGCCTTTCTGGTCAGGTTGGATACAGATTCTGACAATGATGGGCTGGGGTATTACGCAGAGATTAATATTCATGGTACGGACCCCAACAACCCCGACTCTGACGCTGACAATATTACTGACGGTTGGGAGGTATTCAACACATTGGATCCGTTAAATGTCACCGATGCTGCACTAGATTTTGACGGAGATGGGCTCACGAACTTGGAGGAATTCAACCTTGACACGAATCCGAACCTGGGAGATACGGATGGCGATTTAATGCCCGATCTGTGGGAGGCAACCAATGGGTTAAATCCGAGAGTGAATGATAGCAACGGTGATCTCGATAGCGATTTACTCCTGAACTTGCTCGAATATCAAAATAATGCCGATCCCAATCTTAATGATACGGATGATGATGGAATTTTGGATTGGAATGAGGTCTTTACATGGTTGACTGAGCCTGATGATGCGGATACGGATGGTGATGGATTAATAGATGGTGACGAAACAAGTAGGTACAGCACCAACCCGATACTCACGGACACCGATGGTGATGGGTACTCGGATGGTGAAGAAGTTTCAAGCGGAACGAATCCATTGGACCCTGCGAGTAATCCGCATACTCTATTTATCACCAATGTAGGAGCAGCTGCTTCGGTAATGGTAACCATATGCGGTGCAGTCCTCGAGATTTTTGCATTCCAATATAATTGGAGTAACAAAAAAGCGAAAATACCAGGTTTACTACTAACAATTGCCGGTGCAACTATGGCGGTAATCTTCTTTCTACTCTAAAATCTTTTTTTTTGTATTCCGAGTTGAAAAAAAGCGACGTAGCATCATTATAATCTTTTTATATTAAAATTTTCAGATAAACACCTAACACTGGTGAATGTGAATGGTGGACTTTTTCTCATGGGAATTGTTAGGTTTTGCGTTAACCTGTATCTTTTCAACGTGTTCTACTTTCCTGTTTCTTTATTTTTTAAAAAAACTCTTTGGAGTAAGAAAGACAACTCGTGAAATCCTCCCGTTTTTAGGATTGGCGATTGTATTTCTTAGTTTTAGTATCGGATTTATGATGCTTGGTTGGATCGATTATTATTGGTGGGAGTCGGGGCTTCCGATCAACCCATTAACTAGCTGGCAAAATTTCAATGGTGTCATAATCATTATTAGTTTCGCTGCCATGGGTTTTCTCCTTGAATTCGTATGGCGCAAAACGAAATTTGTCCTAACCGGGTATACGACAATTGGTATTCTTATCTTAATGTTTCTCACAGCCAATCCCGGTTTTATACTCTACATAGTAATCTTTTTTTCACCAGTCATTCTCTTTTCAATACCCTTGTGGTATGTGGTGTTTATTCGCCCTACTGCTGGCTTTTTAAGGCGCCGGATGATACTGGCTCTTTTTGGGATTATATTAGTTTTCGTGGGCTTTCTCTTAAGGTTCCAATTCATGACTGATTGGATGGGACTCTTCATCTATTCGGTGGGAACTGCAGTTAGCATACTTGGCGTTTGTGTCCTAGGGTTCGGGTTCTCAGGATTCTCAACGTTTAGTGATCTTAAATGGCAAAATAAATTACGGGAAATATTCGTAATAGCCGAGAGTGGGGTCTGTTTATTTGCGTTTTCGTTTGACCAAAACCTACCTTTAGAGGATACCGACTTAATTGCTGGTGGCTTCTCAGGAATCCAAGGGATCTTATCGGAAATGGTGAAAACCAGTGAAAGTTTGCATCTAATCGATTATCAGAACATGAAAATCATGTTAGAACAAGCGACTAGGGTGATGTTTGTTTTAATAATCAAAGAGGAAAGTAGTTTTCTTGAATATAAGCTAAAAGTTTTTTCTGAGGAATTTCAAAAATTTTATGAAGAAATCTTAGATAAATGGACCGGAGATATCGAAGTCTTCAAGCCAACAAATGCTATAATTCAGAGAGTTTTTGAGGTCTAATTTTCCCCACTTTTTTTTCATCTCTGACAATATTACCAATCAAGCTTTACTATACTCTAACTATATAGATTGAGTTTGTTTTTGTCGGTTTGATTCACTTATCCCCTACATAAACTCCTTTTAATATCCCAATATTATCTAATTTTTTTTAGTAAGGACTTCAAGACAATAAAGAAGTCTGTTTAAATAAAATTTAAAGGAATATTATTTTATCACACTTATGCCATATTTTCCCTCTTTTTGGGAGAGGTTTTATCCTCTCCTTATTTCTATGTCTATAAATAACAAAATTTTATTAAATTATTAACTATTAATGTCCTATACAAATGAAAGAGAATGTAATTAGGGTATGAGAATGATGAAAGACAAGGAAAATAAGGAAAACGAAGATTTCATCGTCACCCCATGGGAAGTTAAAGGTATCGTCGATTATGACAGATTAATTAAACAATTTGGAACCGAAAAAATCACGGATAATATGCTTCTTGCACTGAAGAAAATCACAGGCGAGCTGCATCCGTTATTGAAGCGAAAAATTTTCTTCTCACATCGTGATCTGAATTGGTTATTCAAAGAATATGAAAAGGGAAATAAGTTCTTTCTTTACACTGGAAGAGGACCTTCTGGTAATACGCATTTGGGACATATCATGCCGTGGATATTCACTAAATGGCTTCAAGATAAATTTGACTGTGAATTATGGTTCCAAATGACGGATGATGAAAAATTTTACTTCAATCAACAGCTCAGTTTGGAAGATACACACAATTTTGCAATGGAAAACGCATTAGATGTCATTGCGTTGGGATTTAATCCAAAGAAAACATTCATATTTTCAGATATTGATATTTCGGGTCATTTATATCCGCAAGCTGCGCAAATAGCTAAGCGGATCACATTTTCTACAGCGAAGGCGGCATTCGGTTTTCAACATGAAAACAATTTGGGGCAGATATTTTTCACCAGCATGCAAGCTGTACCCGCCTTCCTACCCTCAGTCTTGAGAAAGAAAAATATCCCCTGCCTTATTCCGCATGCAATAGATCAGGATCCTCACTTCCGAGTAGCAAGAGATGTCATTCCGAAATTAGGGTATTATAAACCAGCATCTATTCATTGTATCTTTTTACCCGGGCTCAAAGAAGGTGGTAAGATGAGTGCTTCTATCAAAGATTCGGCTATTTTTACAACAGATAAGCCAGAAGAGGCTGTGGAAAAGGTAGGAAGAGCTTTTACCGGAGGGCGAAACACTTGGGAGGAGCAGGAAAAGCTGGGGGGAAGACCAGACATTTGTAGTGTCTATAAATATTATTTCTGCCTTTTCATGTGGGATGATGAAGAGCTCAACCAGCGACGCAAGGAATGTACCGGTGGAAAAATAACATGTGGGGATTGCAAGAAGATTTTAAAAGGAAAAGTTGCAAAATTCTTGGAAGACCATCAGAAGAAGCGAGAAGCAGCTCGAAAGAGATTGAAGGAGTTCATTGTCACCCATGAAGATCTCACGTCTGATAAATTTTCAAAATCTTGACAGATTTTTTCGTAATATGGGTTTTTTTTTTTAACTAGCAATTAAAAAGGAGAACAATCCAATTATAAATGAAAGAGGGCGATTGCTCTATAGGTGGATTTTTACATGACAGAAAGTAAATCACTTGTTCTTGAAAAAAAATATAAGCCAGTTGAATTTATCGATTTAATTCGAGAAAAAATTGCAGAAACCATTGAGTTAAACTCATATTATAAGGAATTGGTGGGAAAAACGGGATTTCAACTTGATGCCTTGAGTTCTGTTGAAGATTTAGAAACTATTCCTTACATTACTACTACCTCCTTTAAGGAAAGTGCAGGATTATATGACAAATTGTTAAAAATTCCAATCGATTCGCCAACTTTTAAACACTGGAATGTTTCCTCCTGTACTTCAGGTGATCCGTCACTTGTTGGGGTCAATGAGGATGATTTTGAATTCCTTTTTGAGATGGCCCGAAGATGTTTTCTGGATTTCATTCGGCGAGATTGGGACAAAGCGACAGTCTTTGCATTTTCTCCAAGCGTAAAAATGTTAAATAGAATTGTGGCACGATATACCAAAATAAAACCGGCCAGATCTTACTCAGGTAATTTTTATGAAGTAACGAGTCATATGGCTCAAATTGAATACCTCTTAAAATTCTCAATACCCAGGTTTTTCAAGGCCCTTATAACTCTGCGAAGTTTAGTGGGCGCGTTTGTCATCGACGCGAAATTGGTTTGGAAATCTTTTGATAAAAATCTTCAGAAACAAGAATCTGAGAGAGAATATTATGCGATTGGGGGCAGCCCGCAGCTTATTAAGAAACATATTGAATTAATGAAGGAGAAGAACCTTTCGTATAATCTGGGGACACAATTTGACGTGGTTATCGGGGGAGGTGGTTGGGATGGACACAAAGCAACGATGAAGTATCCGCCAATTGATAAGGCAGAATGGGTACAATCAATAATTGACGCGTTTGGTACCGAGGAAAGTCAATTCGTCGATATTTATGGGTTCACAGAAAGTCCAGTGATCTTTGGGAGTCATTGGTCAAGTAAACTCAATGATTTCGTGATGCACTGTCCGCCCTACGCTAAGATCATCGTTAGAGACCAGGAATCTCTAGAACCCGTAAAGCCAGGCGAATTCGGTCTCTTGGAAGTTCTATGCCCCTTCGGGGTCAACGCCTCAACCAACCATGCAGTTCTTGTTGATGATTTAACACAGTTCATCTCGAAAGATAAGTGCCCAGAGTGTGGATACGAGGGATCAACTTTCCGAGTTCAGGGTAGGATCGAGGATAGACAGGGACTAGGCTGTTCCTCATTGATTGAATGGCTTAAATAATATATCTCCCTTTTTTTACTTACAGCCTTATGCTTTATAGAATATTTGCGCATCGCTACCTTTGTATTTGCCGGTTCCCTCTATCGTATACGTTAATTCAAGTTCAGCGCCAGGTTCAATAGCATCAAATTTCCATTCTAGCAGGGATTTTTCTTCGTCTTCCTTCAGTTCAGCCTCAGGCTTCGAGCTTAACAATTTAAAATTAGGGGGAATCAAATCCGAAATAATTGCATGTTCAATGGAAGTGGTTCCGCGATTTTTAAAAACTATAAGAATCTCATATTCATCAGCAGCAGCACCCGGAAAGACAGATTTACCAACGGTCAGTCGACGCCGTCGATGGGTCACTGTAATCTCGGAATTTTCAATCATAGAAGGGTCGATATCTAAGGCGGGCCCACCGGATACACTAGTAATGGCGAGTTTAATAGGAAAATTATAAACTTTCTCTGGAGGAGGTTTAATAGCCATTACAGGATATTGAAATTCAAACGATGAATCCTTTTTCAATCCACCGATACTCTTTTCTAAATTCAGTAACTGAATATGGAGCTGGTGAGGTTCTGCGGAATCATCTGAATCAGGTTCTCTTTTGAGGGTGATATCAATTTTTTGCTGGTTCTGGTCTATTTTTTTTCCATCAAGGAGTAACGTAATGTCTTTTAAAGAGGGGGGAAGGAAATTTTCTGGGATAAAATCAGTCAGGCGTATTTCACTAATTTCAGCTTCACCAAAGTTTGTAATAATCGTAGTTACCTCAACAGGAGTATCAACATACGAGGGTACTTCACTCGTGGAATATGACTTCTTAACCTCAGCCCAGAGAACAGATAGTGGAATTTCATCAATATTTACTTTTACATTTAGTGATCGTGAAGTGTTAGGTATGATTTTGAATTGTACTTTCTTCCCAAAGGTTGGAATTTCTTCGGAAACAACATTCCATTCCTCAGATCGCCAGTCTGCAACCGGCGCCCGAATTATTTCATTGATATTATCAAAGACAACTTCTGTTTGTGTGGAACTGATATCCCCTGAGAAAATTTCTGCACTTTCTAAAAGCATGGGGAATTCAGATTTATTATCAAAAATAAACCGACATTTCCAATGATCTGGCTCTTCTTCATTCTCGTCTTTTTCAATGTAGTACATATTCTTGCTAATGCTTGAGATATTTTCTAAATCTAATTTAGAATTTAGGCCGTCTATTATTGTAGCGCTTAACTGTACAATACCGGATCCAACGGTTTGGGTGGGCGTAATATTCGCATGAACGGTCAGTTCAACCTTCGCGTTTGCCTTAAGCAGGGGTATTCTCCAATTTAGAACCTGATTTTCATATTCCACGGATGTATCAGGAGGAATTTCATCCACAACTTTCAAGTTCATAAATTCTTCAGGAATTTTTTTCTCTAGGTTCAAATTTATTATTTCATACTCTTCTTTATTTTCTAAAAGAAATGTCATTTCAACGGTGGTCTTTTGATTGGGAATTAAATTGTGAATCAATTCAGAATTTTCTAAGTGTGTGTCAATAGTTTCTTTAAAAATGAGAGGAAGATCTTTTGGTTTTTCTATCTCATAATTCAGCTCCCAGTCTTTACCAGGACTCAATTCACTAATATGAAATGTGTTTTCTTTCAAGGATGTTGATTTAATCTTGGTTTTATCAAGCATTAAATTGATATCCCAAATACGGTCATTTTTTCCGAGATTTTTGAGGCTTAGTTTACCTGTTATTTTTGCAGATTTGATTTCCTGGTCATTATTTAGTTCAAAGATCGCATCTTCTTCTATCTGAGCTTGAAATTTGCTTGTAACAGCTTTTGTCTTCGGCTCTATTTCTGAAGGGGGTTCATCCTTTATTTTTGGGGATTCTTTCTTAGGGGGAATTTCAGAAATTTTTGGTTCTTCTATTTTTTCTGCGAGATCTGCAGAATCCAACTCATATTCAGGTTCGATTGGGGATTCAATAGATTCTAGCTCACTTGCATTTTCTTGAGATTCAAGAATTTCTGGCTCATCCATAAATTCGATTGCCTCGAGTTCTTCAGACTCGTCTAAATCGGATTCGAGAGGTTCAGCCAAGGATGTTTCACCTTCTTGCGGGTCAAATGAATCTGCGAAATCAAAACTCGGCTTATCATACGCCTCTAATTTGTCTAGAACTTTAAGGAGGTTCTCTTGAGTCTTGGAATCTTTAAGTGCGACTTCGCTTTCAAAAGCCGCTCTCAATAATTTCTTGAGATTTTTATCCACCTTGCTTAGAATTTCCTTATATTCTTTCTCAAATGTCTTATAGCTGAGATCTGTATCTACAACTAAAATTCCATCCAATAACTCGATCGTTCCGAAGGATAAGACAAAGACTTTCATTGCTACGCCTCAAGAAAAGTACGTAAATACATCATTTTTTGTTTTTAAACCTTCTATAATTATGATATATTTTTAAGGAGAATGCCGAAACGGTATTTCCTACATCCAGAAAAAACTTTTATGGATGATGATCAAATTGATCAATACTTTGTAATAATTAATATCAATTTATGAGAGGTCATCGACATGAGGAAACAGGACTCTATCACAACTCTTTTTTTATTAACAATTCTCACTTTGAGTGCATTATTTCCATATATATCATCGTTCATCCCAAAAACCCCGCCCGAACAAGGCGTACAGCGGGTGATCCTCATTTCAATCGATTCCTGCAATCCCGAACACATCAACCCGGTGGTAATGCCGAACCTTTATTCCCGGATCCTGCAGCACGGAATTAAATACAAAGTGGCTAATTCGGTTTTTGCCGCGGAAACCCAGTCGGGACATACAACGATGCTCACAGGGGCATTTCCCAGCCATTCAGGAATTTCTGGGAACGGTTTGTACTTTTTTGAAGAGTGGGATGACCCTGGGACACCAGGAGTCGATTACCCAGCGGGCACATCAGTACCTACGTTTATAGATCCCCGCCTCGTTTGGGCGGACACAATCTATGAACAATTCGCGGGTAATGCGTCTATTCAAACAGCATTCATCGCAGGTAAGTGGCGCCTGTCCCCCTTATTAAGCGGAGGGGCGAACCTCGCCTTTGGCAATCCGAAAAATGGGACAATTCTAGTACCGGATGATTACCTACCTAAGGTAGGGGCGCCCTTAACGTATGCGGAAGGAGATATTATTGATAGTTGGTCAATGAACGCCTTAATAGAAGTGATGAAGAACGATCCTGATACGGATTTTACCTTCATCAACCTAGCTTTTCTAGACGATATTGGTCATGGCACCGGTGGTTATACTGAGATGAGAAATGCCCACTTACGGGAGTTGGATAATTTATTTTTACGATTGTTCAATGATATGGAGGAACGGGGCATATATGATTCAACGCTCTTTATTATTACCGCTGACCACGGCATGGATACTATAGAATATTGGTTAAATGTCCATGAAATTGTCGAGAATTCGGTGAATCCACACATTGATGCGCATGTATTCGCTGAAGGACAGAGTGCCCATATCTTTCTAGAAAATGAATCACAACTTCCAGAGGCTATAGCCCTTTTTGAAAGTCGGGAAGATATTGATCTCATCATCCCATGGAATAACACAGGATTACCAGGATATAGCAATTATAGCGATTACAACCTAGTCCCATATGTGAATAGAAGCGGGCATTTAATGGTGTCAGTGAAGGCACATGGCGCGGTTTACACAAATCCGGAGTTCCCATTCTCGCTTCTTGGTATGCATGGAGGTATGTCTACGGTAGATGTCCCAATGGCCTTTTTCTGTAAAAACCTTGAGTTTGACCCGGCTCTAACCTTTCATGAAATCATTGATACGGTTCCAAGGACTGTAGATATTATGCCAACGATTGCTTCGATTATGAACTGGTCGTTAGATCAAATGACATTGGATGGGCAAGTGTTGGATATTCTAGCGTGAGGTGATATAATGGATTATTTGTCCTCGTTGAAGAAAAGTATATTACACCCAACCGAATTTTACAGTGATTTGAGTAAAGAAGAACCAAAGACTCTTCAGGCGTTGATAACTCTTTTACTAAGCTGTGTGGTGCTAGTTGGAGCCATATTTTTAGGAGAGTTATTACTCGGTAGTGATCTTATTTTTAATGAATTTGACCTCCAAACGGAGACTTATATCCTCCAACAGTTAACCACAAGTCAACATTTTGGTTTCTATATCGGTAGTACCCAATACGTACTGATATTTTTTGATAAGATTTTCTTTCTAATAAAGATGTTTTTGATATTCATAGGGGTTCTATATTTAACAGCTTTGTTGTTTCGAGAAGAAAAAGAACTGAATATAACCAAGACCTTTGAAATAACAGCGTGGAGTTCCACCATTTTTCTGATATTAGGAGGAATTACGGTGATATTTTTGGCGGTCCGCTTTATTACGCCCTTATACTACCACTACATCTATTACGGCATTTTCATTGCCTTCTTAGTGATACTACTTCCATCCTATTTAATCACCGGATTAGGCAAATCCACCTCCCTTTCAATCTACAAGAGAATGATATTCGTATTCAGCCCAATGATTCTATTCATTATGCTTTGGTTTTGGAATCATGGGGATATGTTATTAGGACATATGCTTTAGGTGAAAAAAATGAACGAAAACCTGGAATTAATTAAAAATGTAATCAGACATCCTGGACGTACTGTTGAAGCTTTGAAAGATAAATCTCTGGGTCTAGGTATCGTGTTATTGGTCATTAATATTGTAGTATCTGGAGCGCTCTTTGGCTTTAGTAAGTTTGCGATACCCGTAGATAGCCTTATATCTTGGGGTCTTGCCATGATCATTGGAGTGTTATTTTTAATATTTTTGGGAGTGTTTCAGGGGTTGTATTATTCAATCTCAAGATTTGTCTTGAAGGAGAAGGAGAACATCGGACTCAAATTAATATCATATTATTTCTTATTTGCATTTTTATTATATCATCTGGTTGCGACTGTTGTGATTCTGCTTACGGTCCCTATACAAGAATATGCGATTGCATCTATATTTTATGAGTTATCCCACATCATCTTGCTCTTTTGGATCGCAGCCCTCTGTGTTCAGGGAATCCAACAGCTACGAGAGGAAACCGAATTTCGAACCATGGTGAAAGTTTTCACTGCCCTATTTGGGGCCTACTGCATTCAGATGCTTGTCTACCTTGAAGTAAGTAAACTGGTCATTAATGCGATCTATAGGTAAAGCTTTCATCCTTTTAGTAAGTAAAACTAGGAAAAAATGAAGTAGTTCTGGATTCCTAAAGCATTGAAGACTATATTTGAGATGAAAAAATAGAGGAGGAAAATGTTATAAATCAACTTGTGATTTTAAATTCGTAAGAAACTGTTGAAGATCCTCGTCATTTTTTACAACCGAACCTTGGTAGCGGGAAAGAAGTTTTGGCCATTCATGCATGCCAAGATTGACTAAAGTTATGTTTGGTTTGCCTCGGTTCACGTGGCGTACTTTTACTTCACGAATTTCCTCATTAGTCCATTTAGATTTTTTTGAATTTTCACTCCAAAATAAAATATACCAAGTGCATTCCTCAATACCTTCGTAAATTGCTTCTAACCAGTCCATTCCATGGCGGATATCCCGCTCACATGTCCAACATTTACAATCAGGCCAACTTTCAATAACCTGCATCGCTTTTTGTACCCATGGAAAATCTGGAAGTGCGTGTGACATGAAGAAGAGATTCTTATAGAGTAATTCTTCATGTTCTTCACCTTCTTTTGGTTCTTTCAATTCTGGATACCCAAATTGTTTCTTGACTTTTTTAATCTGTTTCTCCTGCGCTTCCATTTCTTTTATTTCATTTTTCTCTTCCTTGGAGAGTTTCTTCATCTTCCCAAGTGCCTTAAGGGCGTACTTAGAGACTGCAGATGATTCATCATTCAGAGATTCTCGCAGAGTATTTTCAGCTGGCGCTGCATTTTTTTCCATTTTCCACAATGCCCATGCTGCTTTCACTCTCAATTCAGGATCTTCATGTTTCAAGGCTGCTGCTAAAGCTGATACGCTCCCCTTTGCCTCCTTTCCTAGTGATCCAAGTCCTGTACATGCTGCAATTTTCTCTTCCACGGTCCCAGTTTCTAGTTGGTTTATGAGATAACCAACTACATTCAACCCACTTTTATTCAATTTCTTTACAGCGCCTCGAGTTGCTCGCCTCATTAGCCACGATTTACTTGCCAGTTCTTTTGTTATTATAGAGATTGCTGGTTCGGCTTTCTTACCCATAGCCCCTAACAGACCCATAATCTGCCGTTTAGTCCAAGACGAGGTTAGCGGATCTTCTGCCATCTTAATGACTTTGGACAACACTATAGCGGCGTTCTCTTTATATTCCTTTAAGCCGCTAAAAGCAGCCCAGCGGATATTTAAATCAGAATTATCAAGTTCCGACACGAAAATATCAAGAGCTTTCCTATCTTTTCCTTTGCAGTAGCTTGCTATTATTTTCAGGAGCCCTGCTTTTACTTCAAGATCAGTTTCTTTATGATATAGCTGTAGGGCAGGACCATACGCCATATTTCTAGCAAAAAAAGCTTCATGACTCTCAATCATTTTAATAGCTTGTTGTCGGTCATAAGGGTTTGAAGAATGTAACATTTCTATTGCTTTTCCCATAATTTGTTTTGCCTTTTCATCTATTGCCATGTAATTTTCTCCAAATTTATCATTCAGACAATATTCAGATTTTATGTGAATTAATCATTTTTAATCATATCTATAAAAATTTCGCAGGAGGTAAAACACCCTTAAGCTTAGCTAGGAAAAAATGAAATGGTTCTGGATTCCTAAAAGATTGAAGACTATACTTGTGAGGAAAGAGCTTAAAAGGAGGGCTGGGGGAACGGTCAATGCGTGAAGTAACCAAGATTTACCGGTGGATAGGTAAGGAGTTTGGTTGATTGGATCGTTATTCGTCTTCATAGAATCCGAGTTCAAATTCTCAGCGTTCTGAGTATATAGAAGGTAAATCACAAAGAATGGAACAAGGAATAAAAAGATAAGCTCTATTAACAATCCTCCCATAGCGTACAGAGCTAAAAAATACCACGTGAAAGAGGATATCACATGAACGCCCTCGATCCCCAAAGCTGTTAGGAGAGCCTTTCGCCGAGTGTAAGCATCTGGATTTATTTTCTTAAGGACAGCATAAAGTATCAAAAATACAAACAGATAATCCAAAATGGTCTGAACTATCTGGAACACAAGGTATTCCTGAGCATTTAAGCCAAGAAATAGAATGATTGGAATCATTATCAAAACTTAAATAGTTTAAGTTTTTAAGTCTTTCATAATGAATACTTCCAGTCCACCAGTTTTGTTATCTAGACGTACCAAAATTATCTATACATTTCTATTCATTATTGGTTTATCCTTCTCTTATGCCACGTTTATGCCCATTGGTATTGGCTGTGCATCGTATCTTGTACTGCAAAAGAAGAGCAGGCACTTTATGATACTTGGATTCTTTTTGTTTCTATTACAAATGACGATGTTAATAATCAATTACAGTACTTGGCTGGACTCGAACTTACTTAATCCTGTGTGAATTGGTTTGAAAACGAATAAAAAAGATTCGAGGGCACCTGCCCAGAACTCGCTGAAGAGTAAAATTGTTTTCCTAGTTAAAATATCTATAATCTTGCTGGTTGCCCTCTCGTGGTTAGGATTTTATATAAAGTGGGATGTCCTGACAAACAACGAGTATAACAATTTGTGGATACATTCGCCCTCAATTGTTGAAACAGATGAACCCTTTAACATCACAGTCGAGGTGTGGGATAAATTTGAACGTCTTGTTGGTGGATACACAGGAGAAATCCAAATTCAATTAGAATCCTATCGTTTAAATACTACAGGTTATGAGCCGTTGGTAGGCGTAATTTGGAACGTTACAGAAACTGATTTTAGATTCAGTTCAAATCATCAGTGGGGTTCGATTTACCCAGCACACCTTGTTGAAGGAGCAGATAATGGAAAGAGGAAGTTTAATATATCGATCTCTACCCCAGGGATTCATTACTTCCAAGTGACCGAATTAGGAAGTGGGGACGTCTTCCGAAGTAACCCCGTGATTGTTAAGTCCACGGGTTCTACATTCAAGAGGCTATTTTGGGGTGATATTCATGCTCATAGTTACTATTCCGATGGATCGGGTCATCCGAATGAAGTCTACCAATTCGCCCGAGATGTGGCTTTATTAGATTTCGCAGCTCTCACTGATCACGCAGAAATGTTCCCTCAAATGAGTACCGTTGATCTTTTCAATAAATTTGACGATTATATTCAAATTACCAATAGTTTTAATGAAGATGGGAAGTTTACGACAATCGTAGCGCTAGAGTGGACTCCACTATTCGCGGGAGCACGTTCATACCTCACTAATCAGCATACGAACTTCTATTTTATAGGCGATGATATGCCCTTCGTCTCCACCTTCACGCATTTCACTCCTGATGAAATATATCCGTATATAAGGGAGAATACGAACGATCAGTTCATGGCCTGGACCCATCACGTCTTACGGAGTGATTATGGTTCAGATTTTGGATTTTATAATGAATCCATTAACCGAATGATTGAAATCTATTCCGAGCATGGAAATGGTGAAACAGTTAATCAGTCCCTGAATGTCTATCCAACAGTTCACTCTTTTGATGAGAATTCTCATGGTTATTCAGTGCAAGATGCGCTCCGAATGGGGTATAAAATGGGATTAATGGCATCAAGTGACTCTCACGATGGGCGTATGGGGCATAATATTGTGCATACAGAGGCACGTGGTGCAGTTCATACGTATCCCTTATCAATCGCTGGATACAACCTTGGTGCATATCCTGGGGGGCTAACGGGGCTTTATACAACTGATTTGAACCGCACTCAAGTCTACAATTCCCTCTATTCCCGGTCAGCCTATGCATCTATGTGGGTTACACGCCCCATTATGAATTTCACTATTAATAGTGTAAGTGTAGGTGAAAACGACTCTACTGTTGTTGTCCCCGATGTGAATGCGACGCGCACCCTAGAAATCACAATTTTAGCTGACGGCGTTTCTTTAATGCCAGATATTCGCACTAATATTTCAAAGGTAGAGATTTTTAAAAATTCGGAATTATGGAGAACTGAAATTGTGAATGACATCATCTATCATCTAACAATAAATGATAATACCACGATCACGGGAACTAGCTATGACCATTGTATTCAAAAAGAAGATGGGAATTGGTACATCCATGAGTTATCAAATAAACCTGTTAATCCCGCCTCATTGAATACAAACGGAACAGATTATTACTATGTGCGAATGATCGACACTGCGGGGAATCTGGGTTGGATCGGACCGATTTGGGTTGACCCACTTACTTAACTGATTTACCACACCGATTTAAAGCGAAATCCGAGTCGACTTGAACAATTCCCCCATCATGAATTACGCGAGCTTTTCGTCCTAATAAAAAGTTAAAGTTCAAATCTTCAAATTTAGTTTTCTTAATCATTTCAAATTCATCAGAGGTTATTGGAATTTGATAGTCCTCAAATGTATCCGACCTGTCAAATCCCATACGTTCAAAAAGAATACTATACCACAATTTCCCACAATTTTCACATTCCACGATTGCTTCGGCATCGCCAGGGCGATAAACTATTGTGAAAACGCCCTTCCAATTTGAACAGGTACAATCCTTGTTTAGAGGAGTCATGATAATTAACCTTCCAAAAAGTTATAAAAATTTATAAATTTTTATAAAAATCTATAAAATTCCTATGCTTCTGATCCATCTAGCCGCAGGCAGCTGCGGACAGACCCGCCCTAAGGTTATCAGGCGGTACGCC